>NZ_CP076653.1:670000-1005000 GCF_018966865.1 Bacillus sp. NP247
CAAAATGCGGTTCACATAATCAAGAGTCTTCTCGCTTTCACTAGCTGGTACAACCGTAAATTCATGCTTGTATTTGTTCATAAAGTAACGTGCTTCATGGGCACGTAAACCAGCAAGCGCTTCTGCTACAGGTGAAGACTCTAAGCCATCTGTAGTTACATTTTTAAAATCAACGATATTGGACAATTCCATCTCTCCTTTTAACTCTTTACTTCCTAACAACTGGAATCCACATTTCACCAAATACTAGGCCGTTTTGCTGCCCCATCTCAACTGTTGTATTTGGCCCACCAACATAGGCAAAATCTTTTGCTTCTGCTAATGCTTGGCCAAATGCAATACCAGTAAGCTTATTACTTAGCTCCTCAGATGTCTTGCCCTCCCCTTTAACTACTAGGTATTCTCCCCTCGGAAACTGGATAACTCTAGATTCTTCTTGTATCGTTGCCTCTGTCATGACACCAGCGTAATACATCATCTTGTTATTCACCGCTTCGCTCACAGAAAAAATGTAATCATTTGTGGCTAAATCCTTTAAAGTGTCAAGCCTTCCATCTTGTTTAACGGCCTCCCAAAAGTCTTCCTTTTCTTTATTTATTCCAGCAAAGTCTGTGTATTCGCTCTTAAGTTCCGTTCCAATACCTAACACGATAAAGCTATCTTTTTCTTCTAAAGTATAATTTTTCATATTCAAAACCTTCCTCTTTTTTAAATTAATCAAATGATTTATCTTTTCATCTGATGAGTTTATAATATCCTTAAATCATGTCAAAAAATGATACTGTTTAGGAGAGCAAAATGAAAAAAGTTGAACGAATTAATACGATCATGCGGTATATCAACAACCGCTCCCACTTTACAATTTCTGAAATCATACGAGAATTTAACATCTCACGATCGACAGCTATTAGAGACATTAAAGAAATTGAAGCCATGGGGATGCCACTCGTCACTGAAGTTGGAAGAGATGGGGGATATTTTGTCATGCATAACTCTATCCTGCCCGTTGTTCGCTTTACTGATAACGAGGTCAAAGCTCTTTTTATTGCCTTTATGGCCACAAGAAATCAACAGCTTCCCTATCTAAAGAGTCGTCAGTCTTTAGCTGAAAAACTAATAGGACTCATCTCAGAAATCCAGCAAGATGACCTTATTCTTTTAAATCAAATCTTGCTTTTTGAAGGAACTAACCCTCATAATCCTGACCTACTTGAGCTTTCTGACCTCCCCCATCCTATGTTAGAAAAACTCATCCAAATCCTTCTTTTGGATAGTCATTTATTGATTACCGTAAAAGAAGAGGAAGAAATCAAGTCTTATCCAATTTATCTACTACACCTTTATCAAGAAAAAAGCCATTGGATAATTGAAGCCTTTGACATAAAAGAAGAAAAAAAGAAGATGCTCCCTGTCGATCATCTCGTCAATGTCGAACCCTATACGACGAAAAAGAGATTAAGTAAGAAAAAGATTTTAGAAAAACTAAGTAAGAAGGACGAAGCAATCAACCTTGTACTTGAACTTGGTCCAAAAGCGATTGCCCAGTTCAAAAAATACCATCCTATAAAAATTTCTATTTCCTATACAAATCCTTACCAATCCACAGCCATTCTAAAGACTTTTATCAATGTTAACAATCTCGATGAATTAACAGAAATAACAAATTGGCTACTTTTCCTAGGTAAAGATATCAAAATCAAGGAAGTGCCTGAAGAAGTGTTAGAAGGTTTAAAAGAGAGATTATGTTTATACTGCCCATAAGCAGTGACCAGTTAAACCCAAAATAATATTGAGTTTGACTAGATGCCAGTTACTTCTATTCAAATACCTAGTAAAAACATTTTATTTACTACCGCTACTTTAAACGCTCTTCTTGTAATAACGCCAACACAAAAAAGACATGAACTAATCTTTGTTCATGTCTTTTTATATTAGAGTTTAACCCTCATTAAATTACTTGTTTAAAATTCGAATGTGGATTTATCTTATCCATAATCTCTTTCATTCTTTATTCATATCCCACTATTTTAGCACTTGAACTAACAATAATGAATTAGAATAATGACTTAATACTTGCTAGGACAGTAAGTATACCTACAATAATGACAAATACATTGCTCATTTTCCCTCTGTATTTAGCCAGTACTGGTACTTTACGAATCGCATACATTGGTAATAGACATAAGATCGCAGCAACTAACGGACCGCTAAGGGAATCAATGATTCCAAGAATACTTGGATTTGCATAAGCAACATACCAGCATGTTAATACGACAAAAGAAAGAATCATTGTCTTAACTGTTTTTTCTTCGATAGCTTTTCCGCGTGTTTTACCAAACTTGATAATTACGTCACGCATTACCTCATATGCCCCTATATAATGGCCAAGGAAAGACTTTGTAATAGCCACAAAAGCAATGATAGGCGCTGCAATAGTGATTACAGGCGAATTAAGCTCATTAGCAAGATATGAAAGGATCGATAAGTTTTGCTCTTTTGCCATTTTAAGATCCTCTGGAGTCAAACTCAATGTACTGCTCCAGACGAAGAACATAACAACCACGAATGTCATGATATAACAAACCTTTTGTATTTGTGCACATTTGGCATCAGTAGCTTCTATTCCATACGTAGCCCTCTGTTTCACAACGAATGATGAAATCATAGGTGAATGATTAAATGAGAATACGATGATTGGTAGTATCATCAATATCGTTCCAAAATATCCTGTTCCTGTTGAAGCAGTAGAAACACTTGAAAAACTAAGCATTGACGTATTCCACTGCGGGATCAAAGATATTGCGATAAAAAGTAAAGAAGCTATGAAAGGATACACTAGCATACTCATGATCTTTACAGTAATATCTTGACCAAAATTTAGTATAGCGATAAGACCAAGCACTAATACAAGCGATAAAATGGCCCTTGGAGGCTCCGGCATGTGCAATTGATGCACGATAAAACTACTTGCAGTATTTGTAAGCGCAACCGAATACATCAGTACGATTGTATAAATTGAGCCGAAATATACTATGTTAAAAATGATACTTGCCTTATTTCCAAAATACTCTCTAATTGTACCTGTAATCCCCTGATCAGCAGAATTAGAAGCGTATATCATTTTAGCAAGCGCCCTATGTGAGTAATACATAACTGGATATGCAAGCAATGTAATTAGCAGTAATGATAATAAGCCACCTGAACCTGCATTAATAGGTAGAAAGAGTACTCCTGCTCCAATTGCTGTTCCAAAAAGGCTCAATGCCCAGGTAGTATCTTGTTTATGCCACTTTTTAGGATCTAGATATTCCTCATTTTTCACTGCAGTATTTTCAGCTTGAAATTCTATTTTTTTTGCAGTATTCCCATTCATATAATAAATCCCCCTTGTATCCTATTCTTACGTCTCTTTTTAGGCTTAAGAATATAGACCATTCTTAAAAATGAACCGCTTACTTGATGCACCATATTGTAAACGATTCCACCTAAAGCTGTCTCTCTTAATGTGCGAGGCATTTATCCTCCAACCCTATACTTCGTCAGCATTGATGATATTGTTTACACCAGCTAGTACGATGTCCGCTGCTACTAAACTATTTTGAAGAAATCCCCCTTCTAGTCACACACCTTTCTGCAATTAATCGTTTCAGTCTGTCCAATTTTAAAATGTTTGATATTTTCTCCGTAGGTAATCGGTTACCTCTCGACGCCCTCATTATAACGTTTATATTTGCGAGTCTAATTTTTTTTTATTTTTAGAAAGACAGAATAAACAGAATTATGAATAGATAATAAATTACAATTGGTATATAGCAATTGTGTCTATTTTTTGAAGCTGTATTAGTTAGCAAAAAGGGGAAAATAATACAGATATCCTTTTTGTTAACACGTTGATTATATTGGGAACTCATTATAAAGATAGTTATATTCCCCTTTTCTGAAACATCTTATTTTAGACGTGAAAACTGTTATAATAAATAATCATTGTAGATATAAAGGAATAAATTAAGAAAACATAAAATCATCTAACTGAATAATTATAACTAATATCGAATTAACATGCATTTTTCAGAAAAAAGGAACTTCTCTCACTTAGTACCATCACACCTTCTATTATGTTTGACACGTTACGCCTGTTAAAAGAATAACACCACAAGTTTCCATTTACTATATGTAATATTTATTAAGTGTAGTTTTTTCTAAATATGTATAATTGCATATTTAGAAAAAAGAGTATACTTTCGTATTGTGTAATAAAGATATAGCCCACCTACGAAAATAGGTGGGCTTTTCATGTATAAAAATTGCATTTATTATATGGCAATTAGAATTGCGGTCAAAATATTATCTCTTCCCCTTTAACTCTCTCAGTCTGCTTTTTCTCAACGCCTGAGCCTACTTACGTCCCAACTGCGTAACCAGTAAGAATACTAACAATTATAGCAATAACTATGATTAATGTGATTTAAATCCATTTTCCCATATATATTATTCCAGAAGATTTAGTTGCCATAGTGCACCGAACTTGTGGTGTTACCCTAACTGACGTTTAAATGCTTTACCGGCGAAGAAGTAAGCGATAACCATAATGCCAACGCACCAAGCAAGTGCGATCCAAATATCGTTGCCAACAGTCCCTTCATATAAGAGGGCACGAATCGCATTCACGATTGAAGTCACAGGCTGGTTCTCAGCGAACGCACGAACAATTTTTGGCATCGTTTCGGTAGGAACAAAGGCCGAACTAATAAAGGGCAGAAAAATCAGCGGGTACGAGTAGGCTGTCGCCCCTTCCATAGACTTCGCTGTCAAACCAGGAATGATAGCCAGCCATGTTAGCGCCAGCGTAAACATCCCAAGTATTCCAGCTACCGCAAGCCAATCCAGAATATTAGCGCTGGAACGGAAGCCCATTAAGAGCGCAACAAGGATAACCGCCACGATAGTAAGCACATTAGCAACAAGTGATGTTAATACGTGAGCCCATAATACCGACGAACGCTTGATGGGCATAGTAATGAAACGTGCCATCAGCCCACTCTTTACATCCGTAAACAACCGCACGGAAGTGTAAGCGACACCGGATGCGATAGCCATCAGCAAGATTCCCGGCAATAAATAATTGACGTAGTTGTCCGTTCCTGTCTCTATGGCACCACCAAATACGTAGACAAACAACAACATCATCATAATCGGTGTAATAGCTACCGTAATAATCGTATCTGGACTACGCATAATGTTGCGCATTAAGCGCCCTAGTAATACCCCTGTTTTGCTCTTCATTTACATCTCCTCCTTTTTGCCGATGATCGCAAGGAAAATTTCTTCCAATGTCGGCTGCTTCTCGATATACTCCACTTTTGCTGGCGGGAACATCTCTTTAAGTTCAGTAAGAGTACCAGTCGTGATAATTTTTCCGCCATGCAAGATAGCAATACGGTCAGCCAGTTGTTCTGCTTCCTCCAAGTACTGAGTCGTCAGCAAGATCGTTGTGCCACCGCCGGCAAGTTCCTTGACTGTATCCCACACTTCAATACGCGCTTCAGGGTCAAGGCCTGTCGTTGGTTCGTCGAGAAAAATGACTGCTGGTGTCCCGATCAAGCTCATGGCGATATCAAGCCGGCGCTTCATCCCTCCCGAATACTGGTCTGCCCTCTGGTTGGCTGCATCGGTCAGACTAAACCTTGCAAGCAAATTATCGGCAACTTGAGCGGGACTAGAAACTCCACGCAACTTGGCGATCATTATCAAGTTTTCTCTCCCAGAGAGCATACCGTCTAAAGCTGCGAACTGTCCTGTCAGACTGATGCTTTGACGGACATGATCCGGTTGATGCTGGACGTCAAAACCACAAATACCTACTTCACCACCATCTTGCTTCATCAGCGTCGAAAGGATATTGACCGTCGTCGTCTTGCCCGCTCCATTTGAGCCCAGCAGCGCGAAGATTTCGCCACGCTGCACCTCAAAATCCACCCCTTTTAAAACTTCCTTGTCTTTAAAAGATTTTTTTAAACCTTTTACAGAAATCGCTGCATTGCTCATACTTTTTCCCCCTTATAAAAATAGATTACCTATACCCTCTATTTAGTATCACTGATAATCAGTATTACTTAGTAGTGGTTTAAAAATATAACTGAATAGCGATGGCAGCAATTCACATTTGTAACCAGCTAATCAGTCGGTATTACCTATTGCATTTATTTTTTTCTCAATTGCTTCATGATACTCTCGTTCAAATCTTCACGATACTTGGAGACATACGTTTTAGCGTTTGCCACTAATTCGTCAGCAAAAGATGCCACGTCCTCCCCAGTGATTTCAAGCACTTGTCTGCCTTCCGCCGCACCAGCTTCAAACAAATCGATTAATTCATACTGAATGTGCAGCATATCCATCCCGTTGCCCGCTGAAAAATTCCACATGTAGTTTTGAATTTTCTTAAATACAAACTGGTAGTCCTCTGGCAGAGCCCCAACTCGTGCCATCATCATTTTGTACTCTTTTTTATCACCAATTAATTTTTTGAACATTTCTAACATTTTATTTCCCTCCTTTTTTATAAAGCAGAACAAGAAACCCTCAAAATATCGGCCGGAATATTTTATTTTATGAGGCTAGTTTGACTTCAAGACGTTAATTTTTGACGATACAAAATCCCATTTTTCCCAAAACAATTCAAGCTCCTGGCGGCCATCATCATTTAACGAATAAAACTTACGAGGCGGTCCCATATCTGACGGTTTCTTTTCAATATTCACAAGCTTTTTCTTTTCTAATCGTACGAGGATAGTATACACCGTTCCCTCTACGACTTCGGTAAACCCAAGATCATTCAGGTGGCGGGTAATCTCATAGCCATATGTTTCACGGCGGCTGATGATTTCCAGCACACACCCTTCTAGCGAACCTTTCAGCATTTCAGTTAAATTTTCCATATTATGATCCTCCTCTACCCCCTATTCTGTCTGACTTATATTCAGTATCACAGAGTACTAAGGCGAATTTTTACTGAATAGTTTTTTTGTGAATCTGAACTATTCAGTATTACTTATTACAACTACATTGTATGACTAAGTAGAGGGAATGTCAACTGGATTATAAAAAAAATTAAAAAATCAGCTATATCCCAATCGGATACAGCCTCCGTTTAATGATGGACTATCCATATACCTAATAAGCTAAAAAAGCTCTACAACAAAAATATATACATTTTTTATTGGAGGGGGTGCTCCCCCATAGCTAGCTATGGGGGAGCATCTCGATTTTATATATTTGACCTTATTTCCTTATTTATATACAGCTAGTTTTGTAATAGTTGTTTTTTTATAATCGGCCATTCGCTTGTAATAATACTATATACAATCGCATCTCTTACATAACCGTTTGGTAATTGTCTCTCATTTCGTAACTGTAGAGATATAAAATTTCCGTTTTGAGAATATATTAAAATCTTACGTTGATGAGCATGGACGGGACTCCTAATATGAGTAATATGTATGAAACATTTCAAAAAAGTAATAAAAAGAGCTGATTCAAAGTGTAGTTTAAATCCGCTCTTTTTTTAGTATTTTTATACCGATATATCGTGTTTTTTTCGCGATGCAAATTGTTTTTCACTACGATTTCCCATAAATATAAAACATAGAGACAGGTGCGGTCAGAGAAGATTTAACAAAAAGAGTTTACAACAGAGGTTAGCCGTACATGAGACGAGCCCCTAAAATAACATTCCGCTAGAAATTTTTGCGCTTTTATTTTATTTATGATAGTTGATTCACAACGCTTTCTAAAAATTTGTCTACCTTTTCTTTTGATGTATCCGGCGCATGATAACCAATTGTAAATGTAAGTCTTCCATTATAAGAACTTGCTCCCATTAAAAAGAATGGTGCATACATAATGGGTGATGTCATATACCCGTCCTCAGCTTGGATTTCACCAAACTGAATAGGTTCATCAGCAATTACTCCGAAATTTGTCAGTAACGGCAGCGCCATCCCCATCTGTACAGCCTGTTCGTATTGCTGATTATACATTTCCTTCACCGTAGATAGCTTCATACCTGCCAGCAACTCCATTCCTGCTGCTGAAGAAAGACCTGGATTTTGAGACTTTATTTTATCCATTGACTGTTTAACTCGAACAAGAGTCTGATTAAATGTTTCATCGTCTTCCATTTTAATCACTGGCATTTCCATACCAGATAAGTTGCAAATAGCACCAGTTGTATAATTAGGCAGATATCGACGTAAATCAATTGTCAAACCGATCATTTTTTCTGTGGTGCGGGGTTCTGCATACACAGTGAAATGTGATAAAGCTCGGAAGTATGCAGTCATGATTACATCATTCAAGGTAGCCTTTTGTACTTTTGTCCATTGGGTTAGACGTAGAGTTTGCTCATGACTCAATCGCCGTACGGACATTTGGGGGAATTTATTTTTGTTAGGTTGAGATGGAAAAGACCATAACGATGCCTGTTGTTCTTGGTTAGGACGATACGCACTTTTTATGTCCGATATTCCAGCATATTTGAATACATGTGATTGATCTCGAAAACTCTTATTTCCCTCACCAAATTCCTTTATAATTTGATTCTTAGATCGTCCCAAGGAAAGCTGAGTATAAATTGTTCCAAGTAAATTAATATATTCCTTGACTCCTGCACCATCTGAACATAGATGAGATAATTTCACAACTAACATATCTGTTGTAGTACCTCGTAATAATTTTGTTTGAACCATAGGTCCCTGAATACGATCACCAGGTTCCTTAATAAAATCTATTGCCATCATTTCAAGTTCTTGATTATTTCCTTCTGCAAAAAAGCAAATAGGTGAGTTACTGCCAGATGCATGTTCCTCCCAGTAAGGAAGATCATTTTCTACAAACCGGCTGTTCAAAACTGGCTGTAATTGTAACGTTATCCTTACTGATTCTTCAAGTATTTCCTTTGATATACCTACAGGAAAATAAAGAACTGCATTAATTTGTTGATCTGCAGAATAAAGACCTAATACATAATTCATTCGATCTTGTGATGTTACTGAATACTTTCTTTGCTCCATAATTCCGTCCCCCTTTAGGACTTTTTGTATAACCCAATTTTCCATATGCTTGTAATTTTTCTTCAAGAGCTAATAACGCTTATTTTTCGAATTTTTAACAAAATCATCTTCTCCGTATTGGTTTCATTCTTTTTGCAGGTGATATATCCATTATTTTATTGTTATTAACATTGCCTAACCACTTTAATAAAACCAAACAAAAATAAATTTAGTTTATATATACACAAATTTTTTATGATAACGTCTATAAAATATCAATACGACAAATAAATCATTTTTATGTCTGTCAATAAAAAACAATATATTCAAGGGCCACTTCATAATAAAAGGTTGATAGGCATGTATATGTACCCATATCGCTATCAAAATAAGAATGAGAATTTTTGCAACAAAAATATGCTACAGATATTGATTTTATAGTAAAAAAGTTCCTCCATTTTGAAAATGTGCAATCAAAATGAGTAGGGCTATTTCCGATTTAAATTTTATAAAAGAATGATTATCATAAATAATATTTTATTTTTTAGTCTACCGTATTATTTTCAATCTTTTTTCCTAATAAATAATTGGATTTTATTCGTATAATTTGAGGGGGTATCGTTGGTTGTTAAAAATAGAAAGCTTATTTTAAAATCAAATGAAAAAGAAATGAAGTTATAGATATTCATGTAGAAATTTCATTTTGGGGATACTTAAAAATCTTAAGTTGATGGGCATGTGGTGTTACCCTTTAAAAGCTTTATAAAATCATAAAATTTATAGATATAGCAGATCCTCTTTATTAATAAAATAAATCATTTGTATGTACGTTTACTCACGCACATACAAATGATTTATAAAGCCACAATTACGTGAAAACATCTTTTCTGTTACGATAACATCATAGCCATATCTTCTGCTGCATTTGTAATTAGTTTTAAACCAAATGTTTCTTGTAATACATCAAGCACGCCAGGTGAAATAAATTCAGGAGCCTTTGGACCGATGCGAATATCTTGAATCCCAAGACTAAATAGCCCGAGTAAAATGGCAACTGCTTTTTGTTCAAACCATGATAGGACAATACTTACTGGCAATTCATTCACTTCACATTGAAAAGCATCAGCTAAAGTAGCCGCTATTTTCACTGTAGAAATTGAATTATTGCACTGTCCTAAATCAATGTAACGCGGAATTTCCGTACCAGGTACAACACCGTAATCCACATCATTAAAGCGGAATTTCCCGCAAGAAGTTGTTAAAATAACCGTTTCTGGCGGAAGTGACGTTGCTAATTCACGATAATATTCTCCGCCTTTTCCCGGTGCATCACAACCGGCGATAACAAAGAAACGCTTTATTTTCCCTTCTTTTACTGCGTCAATAATTTCTGCAGCTAATGATAATACTGTATTATGATGAAACCCTGTCACTAACTGTTCATCCGACTCCATATGTACTTCTGGAAGTTCTAGCGTTTTTTGAATTAATGGCGTAAAATCATCATTTTCAATTTTTTGTACACCCTCTAAACCTGCAATATCATATGAAAAGAATCGATCAGCGTACGATCCTTTAATTGGCATAACACAGTTCGTTGTAGCTAATATGGCACCAGTAAATTTTTCAAAAAGGCGTCTTTGATCATACCATGCCTTGCCGATGTTTCCTTTTAAATGTTTATATTTTTTCAGCTGCGGATATCCGTGTGCTGGTAGCATTTCAGAATGTGTATAAATATTAATGTCTTTTCCTTCTGTTTGCTTTAATAGTTCTTCTAGTGCAAATAAATTATGGCCCGTAACTACAATTGCTTTACCTTCTACACGATTTTGTGTAATTTGTACAGGCTCTGGCACACCAAAATGATTCGTATGTGCCTCATCTAATAATTCCATTACCCGTAAAGCTGATTTCCCCACTTTCATAGCCATATCAATATGCTCTTGTTCGTTAAAGTTAGAATTTGTTAATGTCATATATAAAGCTTCTTGTGTTGTAGCATCTACAAATGCATCCGTATACCCTAGCTGAGCAGCATGTGTGCGATAAGCTGCAATTCCTTTTAGCCCAAACACAATCGTATCTTGTAAACTCGCAATCGTTTCATTCTTGCCACAAACACCCATTACTTTACATCCGCCTGTTGGCGTTTGTTCACATTGATAACAAAACATATCATCCCACCCTCTCCCAATCATTCATTACACCTTAAGCATAATACCCATTGAAAAAAAGTGATGTGATATCAATCACAATAATATATAAAGATTTGTGACAGTTCACATTGTTGACATAATATTTTTACCGTCTTCTAATATTAATATTTTCGTATAATCATTTATTCGCATAATGTATCGACGCACTTTTAAGAAATATAAATATCATATCCATCTAATATTCCACAAAATTTTCCTGGCTGATGGTACAATTAAAGTTATGGAGGGATAATATGGTATATATGATGTCTTATTACGGAATACTGTTTCTTATACTCGGTATTGCAGTATTTCTGTTTATTATGGCTGGGTCACGAAAAATTAGAAATAAAAATCTTTCATTCGTAATGATCGGTTTAGGGATAAATATACTTGCAAGTCCAGTGGCACTTTTTATAGGGGTGATGGCAACAGATTCTCCATATAGTACTAGACTTGATTTTTGGAAAGGATTTCTCTTTATTCAAGGAATACCTCTTTTCTTACTACTTATAGCTTTCATTTGGTGGCTTATTCGCCTGCCCAAAGTAAAAGTTCAAACGAGTATTGAAAAAGACCTTGAACAAAATATAAAAAGTACGAAGAAAAAAACGATAGGAATCCATCCCGTTACTGCCAGACGTATTTTAATTCCAATTATTTTAGTAGTAGGCTGTTTTTCTTACATTTTGTATTTACAGGACATTACACTTAAAAAAAGTCATTCTCCAAATAATAAAAATACAATTAAAGTAGTGAAAATAGATTCAGACTCTTCTCTTAGTTCCTCCCCCGTCAGAATTAAATACGGCTTGTGGGAACATTTGGACACAAGTATTGCAAATGATGGGGAACGTCTCGATTCTTCAAACGTTTCAATAGATTGGAAAAGCGACTATGAAGCAACGATAACGCTACGCGGAAAAAAAACAGTACCTGAAGTTGTGGAATTTAATGTATCAGATAAATCCAGTAGTTCTGTTTTTAAGAAAATACAAAAAGTGGTCAGTTCCTTTACCTTTCAAAAAAGTGAATCTCCAAATCTAATAAATATTATCGAGTTTAGGGAAACAATAAAATCAAAAGGACCAAGTCCCAGTTCAACTGTAAGAATCTATTATGGGAAAAGAGGTAGCATTTTAGAAAAATATAAAGAGGTCACTCTTAAGGACATGTATACGACAGAGAACTTCAATATCAATTGGAGAAACGATGAACAAGTACAGGTAGAAGTCTTAGAGGAAAATGTAGTAACAGCTACCATTGTGATTGATTTATCAAAATAAATCTATTTTTCACATGTTATAACTTTTTTCTACTCGGCACACAAGAGATACATAGTATTTACAAATTAAAAGATTTATACACATTATGAGAGCACCCTCTTTCCTTACAATACATTTACACTATCTTAACATTGTTTACATTATTTATATGATATATTTATATAGAAACTACTTAAGAAATTTCATGTGTTGTTATCTTTATAATCTCTGATCTAATTGACAAGAGATTATGTTATATTTTTATACCAGGGGTGAATGAGGATGACTGAAACTTTAAAAACACTTATAATGCTTGATGTTACTTACGTTGTTATAGCAATTATGACGGTACTGGTATTTGTATACTTGGAATTAAAATCTCAGTAACGTATGCAGGCATAATTGATAGCTTCGCATTTAAATATAGTTAGAAGAAAGCGAGGAGAAAATTGTTTCTCCTCGCTTTTATATTTCCATCATTTCTTATTTCAACAAATCCAATGTATGTATAAGTAACCCTCTATCCCCTACTTCCCCATGACCAGGCACTACTGAATTTATATTTCCATATCGGTTCAACACATTCTCAATCGATGTGGACCATTCATTTACATAAGCATCAGCAACGTTTCCTAAATCTTTAGCTTCCGCGGATTTCACTAAACAGCCTCCAGCTAAAATGTTGTATTGCGGTAACCATACAACGATATTATCTTCTGTATGTCCTTTCCCTGGATAGAACGTTTCTACTTTCATATTTCCAAACTTCAAATTTGTAATTGTTTGTAAGTCTCCAAGCGGCTCTTCATATCCATTTTTCTTTGCTAATTCTGCGGTTAATGCTGTACTATGCGCTTTAATGCCTCTTTCTTTCAACGTTTTTATTCCGCCAATTCGATCAGCATGCGCATGTGTAATAATAACATCCGTTACGCGCTTCTTAAATTTCTTTTCTACCATCTCTATTAATTCCTTCGTTAACTTATCATCCCAAGAAGAATCGACAAGTACTAACCCTTTAGAAGTAGTAAGAACTAGACCACTCGAAGGAACTGCTTCTCCGTTAAAATAACCTAACTCCGTATGAACCCATACATTTTTGTTTAACTGAGAAAGTGAAATAGTTCCGGTCTCATTCTTTATTACTTTTTGCTCTAGCTTTTGTTCCGCTTTCACAGAAGAAATTGTACTAACAAATTGAGTTGCTCCTAGTAAACTAACACATAACCCTATTTTTAATAACATATTCTTTTTCATCCTTATCAATCCTTTCTTTCAAAATAAATAGTTATTACCTATAATAGACAATTCATTCCAAAAGTTTGTTCCATCTTTTCTTACATATTTTTCATGCGATTAATAAAAAAGCGTACAAAATTCTGTACGCTTTTTTATTAATCTTCTTTTTACCATTCACGCTTTTTATTAATTTTCATTTTTTCTTCAAACGCCTTCTCTAAATCAATATTTAATTTATTCGCTAAATCACATACATTCCAAATTACATCAAACATTTCTAAACCAATCTCTCGTTTCGAATCTTGTATTTTATCACGCTTTAATATAACTTCCGCTAATTCACCTAATTCCGCCATCGCATACATCGTGCGTTCTTCAATTGTTGTATGTTGAAACCCTTTTTCTTTACTAAAACTTGCTACATATCTCTGTAATTCTGAAATATTCATACTTAATCTCCCTTCTTCACAAATGCCATTTTCTATTACACTTAAAATCAAAACTGTATTTTGTTAAATTATAACATTCATACTATAATTTATTTATAGTCCATTAACAGAGGTGTTTCTGGTGACTCTCTTCGCGTATCCATCATTATTTATACTAGCAATTATTTCATTTGCACTAGCTTATTTCATCGGAGTAAAACAATACACTTGGCTCTTATCAGGGTTCAATGAACGACGTGTACCTAATAAAGTGAAACTTTAATCATTGGGGGTTTTGTTCATCCCCCAATGATTATTAGTTGAACCAATCGGGCGTTTACGGGCAGTGGATCTCCCACCTAACTTCTTTGCCCTAGCTGAATTTTGAGGCGGGAGTCTTACTACCCGTTAATGCGGGACAAAATGAAG
Source organism: Bacillus sp. NP247 (assembly GCF_018966865.1). Taxonomy (NCBI): domain Bacteria; kingdom Bacillati; phylum Bacillota; class Bacilli; order Caryophanales; family Bacillaceae; genus Bacillus; species Bacillus sp. NP247. The sequence continues at coordinate 684,610 of NZ_CP076653.1, forward strand.
TTATCAAAAATAGTTGGTCTTTATAATCTAATTGCTGGTGTCATTGCTACAATCGGTAGTGTCTTCACTACTCCTAATGTCAAAATCATTATTCCTATCATTGTAATTGGACACTTTATAATAGAAATTTATGTAAATACACGTATGATTCATTAAAAAAAGATCATCCAATTGGATGATCTTTTTCATAATTTATCGACATATTGCTTTACTTCTAGTATTGAAAAACCAAATGCTTCTCTTACTCTCTTAACTGCTGTAATCGTTTTTCCATCTTCCACAAGCTGACGCAATTCTTTATTAATCTCAGGTTCTCTTTCTACAATTCCCATTTCTTTCGTAATCAGTTGTAATTTATCCTCAATCCTCTTTAAACGCACATCATTTTTCTTTTCGATTTTATTTAATTTTTCAGCGATACACATAAATCCAAAAGCCACAATTGGTATGACAATCCAAAATTCTATGACTGCTCCTCCTTTACTAGCTTTCATATGTTTTATTTAAGTAACTTATGTAAATTTTACCATACGAAACATTTAATGTATAATAGTAATATACAACACTATTGATAAAACCTTTTATTTTAGGGGACACTTTATGAAAAGATTTTTGAATACACTACTACAATTTGTAGTTCTTTCAATCGTACTACACTTATTATTTGATATAGTTGGTTGGCTTGTTTTCAATGCACCAATTAAAAATAAAGAAATCATTATTTCCTTAATAACAACCTCATGGCTTATGTACATGTACCGAGATAATTTTTTTAAAGCATTCACTTCGAATTAAATTAAAATAAGAAAACACTTCATCGATAAAAGGTGAAGTGTTTTCTTTTTCTCTCATTCTCTCTATTTACTGCTGTATAATAAAACTAATATTCTGTCTTTTGAAAGAAAGGAGTCACTATGAACTTAAAAAGTAACAATATATATGAGAAAATGAACCAATATTCCGTTGCAGGATTAAGCCTTGCCGTTATACGTGACGGTAGGCTTGATGAAACTACTGCCTTCGGAACACTTGAATGTGGAACAACTAGAACTGTCAATACGAATTCCATATTCAATTCTTGTTCTATTAGCAAATTCATCACCTCAATGCTCGTACTAACGTTATCAGATCAAGGAATCGTACATTTAGATGAAGACGTAAATGATAGACTCACATCCTGGAACATCCCTACCAATCTATTTACTTCACAGAAAAAAGTCACGTTACGAAACTTATTAAGTCACCAATCTGGAATCATTGACCCTCCCAATAGTTTTGAACATTATACACTTGCAAAAGGACTACCTAACATGTCTGAACTCCTTGCTGGTAAATCATTATATTGCCCAGTACCTATAGAAGCAAATTATGAACCAGAAAGTGAATTTCACTACTCGGACGCAAATTTTTGTATAATCGAACAACTACTTGAAAATATTACAGGGAAATCATTTAATCAGTTACTAGAAGAACATATCTTCCAGCCACTACAAATGAAAGACAGTACACTCTTCTCCCCCGAAGACATAGATAAAACCGACGCTTTTTCTTGCGGGCATAATAAAGATGGAACTGTAACAAATGAGAAATATCCATTTTATCCATTCGCAGCTGCTGCAGGCATTTGGACAACACCGACTGACTTATCAACTTTAGTTATTGAAATCATTCATTCCTTACAAGGAAATAGTAAACTAAAACTTTCTCAAAAAACAGTTCAAGACATGATTTCTCCTCAAGGTTGCTCAAAATGGACTGGATTAGGCATTTTTCTAGAGGATTCGAATGAAGACTTACAAATTTATTCACTCGGATGGGGCGTTGGATTTCAATGTATGATGGTTTGTTATCCACATAGAGGTAATGGAGCTACTATTATGACAAATACAGACTTAGGTGTTCATCAAATGGAGGGCATCATTGGTGAAGTTTTAAAAACACTATCCTTATAATGAATTAGACATATATAAAGAAAGAAGCTGATTCACCCAGCTTCTTTCTTTATATAACATTTTTCGCAACAATTTTTATATGTTCCGGTGCGATAATTTCCTTTATACTTTCTTGAAAATCTTCACGCAACAGTTCTTCAATATGTTCTAGTTGTACTTCAACATGAGTACATTCTAAATTATATATGTTTAATAATGCATAATGATCTTTTTTCTTAATTACTAAATATTGATTTTCCTCTGTTACGAGCATTGAACCTAATCGGGCTCCTAGTAGGCGTTGATCATCAAACTTCATAATTGCTTCTCCTTCCTTCACATAAATATAATTTACAAGTAATTATATTTATGGAAATAGCTCTAATATAGACTATATCATAATTTACTAAAATATAAATATCATTTTTCTTCCCAATGAAAATTCCTGTTTTTTCATATATTTCGATACAAAAAAACTTTCTCAACATAAAAATAAGAATTTTCAGTTTTTTATTCCGTGGAAATCTATTATAATAAAGTTAATAAATGTTTGACCTCTCCTAATTCATGTACATATGGATGATCAGTAGTTGCTGCTACTGATCTATTTTTTTGATTTCAGAAAGCAAATACGCTGCATCCTTTCCTACACCACAAATAAGTGCAGAACCCCTTTGAGATTGCCATGGCAATCCAATATAATACAATCCTTTTACTGGACTGATTCCCTTTACGTGATTAGGAAATCCTTTCTCGTTCACTGCCTTTTCTATTTCAATCCATTTATAATCTTGCATAAAACCAGTTGACCATATAACGCTTTCTGCACTATATGTATCACCATTTTGAAACATAATGTTATTTCCTGATACACTTACCACTTTTTCCTGTAGTTTCATTGCCCCATTACGTAGGAGTACCTTACCTTCAAAACCAAAAATAGGATCCTTTCTCTTCTGAAACCACCTTCCTCTCTTTGTATGTATTTCGGCATATAATAAACCCATTTTTTCTAGCCAATTAAAAATGCTTTTCCCAAAAAAATGTAACGGCAAAAACGTTAAAGGATGACTGATAGACATCGTAACTTCATGAGTTTTTGCAAGTTCTACTGCTATTTGCATGCCTGAATTCCCGCCACCTACTACTAGTACTTTTCCCTTAGGAATTTGTGATGGTGATTTATATTGTGATGAATGTATTTGAAAAACATGCGATGAAAGATGTTGTGAAAATAAGGGAATGAGTGGTTGTCGAAAACCACCTGTTGCGATAACAACTTTTTTTGATTGTAAAATTTCTGTAGGAGTATGTAATTCGAATATATCTTTTTCTTTATTTATTTTTAAAACTTCGGTTTGCAATTGTACGGGTAATTTATAATGCCTTGCATATCCTTCTAAATAATTTGCAATCTCATCTTTATATGGAAATCCATTTTTCTCTCCTATTAATGCCATACCTGGCAAGCTACTATATATCCTTGGTGTAAAAAGTTGTAGTGATTCATAGCGTTCTCTCCATGAATCACCAATTCGGTTTCCCGCCTCAATTAATAAAACATTATATCCTTCCTGCTTCAAATAGTATCCCATTGCTAATCCACCTTGACCAGCTCCAACGATAATTATATCTTTCACTCCAATCCCTCCTTCTTACAAATACATGAATACATGTTCATATGTTCATGTATTTCCGTAATCATAACATTTTATTTTTATATAATTCAATGTTTATCCAAAAATAAAAAGAGCAGCTCACTATAAAGTAAACTCCCCTTCATTCTACCTTCCCAGTCCTTAAAGCTCTGGCCCAATCATGCCTTTCCTGCTGAACAGCTACTCGAGCAGCTCCTTCCCAATTATAAGGTACTGAAATTTGTTCAATTATCCATTCTCCCAGCACCTTTTCTATCACTACATATTTTGCATGTGGAGTTCCTGACTCCATTTTATGCAAAACGGGTAATTCATCTTTGTATGCTGGAAGTCCTACACTCCCCGGATTTATAATGACCTTTCCATTTGCTAAATAAACCACTCTAGGAATATGCGTATGTCCACATACTATTATTTTTTGTTCTATATTTTGGAGTTGATCCATTATATTTTTTTCACTCTTTAATACTGCACCATTCTCGTCCATCTCTTCTAATAAATACACCTCATCTGAAGCTGGCGTACCATGACAAAATAAAATATCGTCTACAATAAATTGGGAAGAATGTTGTTTTAACCAATCTATATGATTTTTTGTTAATTGCTTTTGGACAAAAGTTAGTGTAGCAGACTGCTCTTGTATAGGTTCCCAAAGCATACGATCACAATTACCCTTAATATGTATCATCTCGTTATTCATTAATATTTCAATTGTCCCTAAAGGATCTAACGGCCCATACACACTATCTCCTAAATTGATTATCATTTCGGCCTTGCGACGTTCAATATCTTTTAATACTGCTTTTAATGCGTGACTATTCCCATGAATATCTGAAATTATAGCTATTTTCATCTAAATCCCCACTTTAATATATTATTTATATACATCCGCAGCCAATTCCCTCAAAATATCCACATTCATCACTTCAAAGCATCCATTGTTTTTCTGTATTATCCCTTTATCACAAAAGGTATTTAATGTTCGTAATAAATGTCGATAACTTGTTCCTAACAATTCAGCTATCTCCGTTAAATTCCCACTAAACACAATTCTATTCCCGTGTTGTACCTCCCTTTCTCCAGCTACTAACATGTAACTCGCGAGTCTATTTTCAAGTGGATACAGTAAATTAATTGTACTATTTTTTGAAAGACGATTTAATTTGTGGGCTAAAGAACCGCAAATGCATCTTAAAAATTTCGCATCATGAAACAACTGATTTCTAACTTTCCCTAAAGGCAAACCAACACAATAAGAATCTGCCATAACTTGTACGTTTGAAGTGATTCTTTGAGAGTGAATTAACTCTACATCTCCTAGCAACTGCAAACTGTCATAAAAACATAATAATACAGATTTCCCATTACTTAATGTATTAAATGCTTTCGCTTTTCCTTCAACAAAAAAATATAAATAATCTATCTCTTCATTTTCTCTACAAATGAACTCATTCTTCTTAAAGAATATAAGTTCCATATATGGTTTCATATCATTACTAAAAAATGAATCAATATTATTTCGCTTAATGTATTCTGCTAGTTTATTAGAATTACATACTTTCTTCATAGTCCCCCACCTTTACAACTCATCCCCATTGTAATCAAAATTTTCTTCTTTCACTATGACATATGTCATAGTAATACACAATTTCACCGTGATACAGTCATTACAAATATGAAATATAAAGGGGATTTTACATTGTATAACTTTCTTTCTGTCTTTATTGGTGTGCTTATTGCCATTATGCTTCCTTTGAATGGGATTTTATCTGAGTCGACTGGCAATTATACAGCGAGTGTTATCATTCATCTTGTAGGTTTAATAGCAGTTATTTTCGTTTTAATCATAAACAAAAATAAAATCCAGTTTGATAAAAGTATTCCACTTTTTTTATATAGCGCTGGAGCCATTGGAGTATTCACTGTTCTTTTTAGCAACATAAGTTTCTCCGCCCTTGGTGCCTCTATTACAATCGCATTAAGCTTACTCGGTCAATCCATTGCTTCAATTGTTATTGATCATTTCGGTTTATTAGGAATGAAGGTTGCGAAGTTTGAACAGAAAAAACTAATTGGATTATTATTCATCTCTTCTGGGATTATAGTCATGACAATTTATTAATGGGGGTAAGAAAATGTTATATATTTGTATCGCTATTTTAGCTGGTGTTTCTATCGTTGTTGCTAGAATTATTAATGCAAATTTAGCAAAGAAAATTGGAAACTGGGAAGGTACATTTTTCAATTATATTACTGGATTATTTTTCTCTATGTTATTTTTAATTTTCAGTTCAGATTCATTTTATATTCCTAGTCATACACTGCAATCTATTCCTATCGCTGTATACTTAGGCGGATTAGTAGGCGTTATCGTTATTTCATTATCAAACTATATTACTCCTAAAATATCGGCATTTTATTTAACGTTGCTCATCTTTATCGGACAATTATTTGCGGGAACTATCATTGATTTTTTCCTGTCAAACGAACTCTCTATAGGAAAAGTTGTCGGTGGGATTTTCGTATTAATTGGGCTTACTTACAATTTACTCGTTGACCGTCCTATAAAAACCGTGAAGCATAATCACGTTCAACTATAATACTTTACGCTTACCTATCATATATTAATAGAAAAGCTCTTCACATGAAGCAATAGAGAGGAGAATATCCTATTAAGAAAATCATTTTACTGCTAGGTAGCGCATTCATTATTTTTGGAATCGTATGGTTTTTAAACTCTGGAAAATCTATTCAAGATTTCTATACAACAAATAAACCGAAGAAAAAAGCTACTATTATTTCAACTCAAAGAGACCCAAATGCACCTCCTGTTTTTTTAGGGAAACAGGAAATAAAAGATATACATGTAGAGTCGCTTAAGACAAAAAAATCTATTTTCCTTACAAAAACAGATGAATTAAAAACATTCATTAACAGTATGGATACAGCAAAAAAAGGCGATTTAACGCTAGATGAAGAAGGTTCTGATTTAGTAGATTGTAATATGTGGATTACTTTCCAAGATGGGACTTATAAACAATATTTAATTTGGATAGTAGATAACAACCGTAGTGAAGTCATGATTGCCCAACAAAACTCTCCTGATGACGTAGATCTTACTTATTATCAATTAAATGAAGGTAATTCGAAAAAAGTATATAACTTATTTAAAAAGGTTATTTAATAGAAAAAGTCATGAGCTACTAGGCTCATGACTTTTTCTATTTATATATATTCAGGGAACACTTTACAGCTCTTTTCCTGCTCTATATCATGTCCAAAGAAAACAATTGGGTTCTCTTTCCTAACAACTTCTTTTAAACGTTTAATTGAAGATAAGGCTAATTCCGAATCAAACCCCGAGAACGGCACTTCATCTTCAAAATTCTCTTTCGTATACGATGCATCGATCGTTAATAACACTGGGCCAGAGTTCTCCGTCTCAATGAATAGTGACTGATGCCCTGGGGTATGTCCTGGTGTATACAATAATTGAACTCCTGGTACGACTTCATAATCCCCTTCAATGATCTTGTATTTCAAATTCGGCAATATACATTCTTTCATATATTCTTCACTATGTTGTGCCGCCTCATATTCAGCACGCTGCACAATAATCGGTGTATTTGTAAACGCACCATTTCCTCCTGCATGATCAAAATGTAAGTGAGAACTAATAATATAAAGAAGGTCTTCCGGCTCATAACCAACGCGTTTTAAAATATTCACGATTCTATCTTCTTCAGTCATTTTCGGTAAAATCTGTCCTTCAACAAATGTACCGTTAAAAAGCCTTCATTATTAATCGCACTTTCTGGCATACCTGTATCTACTAAAATAGGTCCTTCTTCAGTCTCCAAAAGATAACACCAAACCGGTAAGTCTAATAATTTTCCTGGTGTTAATGTACTGTTAACAGACGAATGATCCAACATACAACGACCTGCTGGGACGAAATAAAGCTTCTTTACTGTCATTATGTATCCACCTTTACAAATAATTTAGGATAAAACAATACTATATTTCGCTTATGAGAAATAAACTCCTTCTCACCTTTCATTATTTCAACTATTATCTTTTCAATTGTTCACAACTTTTCATTCCAAATCCAGTGATACTGGAAAGCCTATGCAGAAATCCAATCCTCCTTTAAGTATGTAAGATAAAAGTATCACTTTTTCTTATAATAACACTCCCGTTCTCTGAAAACAGAGTATATTTTATATTTTCAGGGAAATGATTGAGTCGTCGAAACCAAGACGTTAAAACGAATTTTGGACATAAAATAACCGACTACCTACATGTTTTAAAAAAGGCGTCGGCTATTTTGCTTATTTATTATTGATTTGCATGCTCTTTATATGTGATGAGCGAAAATTTTCAAGAGTAATATGCTACTTTAGTTTCCATGCTTTTTCACTGAAATACTTCCGTTATGTGTGTTTAATTTAATTTGATTTTCTCCCTTCCCAATAACGGCATTTCCATTATATTTATTCAGGATATTCGCTTTTCCATTGTCGACAGAGACATTAAATTGAACATTAGTTGGTTCTTTTTCAGTTTCAATATTAATCTTGCCATTGTGAGTCGTAAAATTGAGATTTCGATCAAGTTCATTTGTTTTAAGAGAAAGACTTCCGTTTTTAGATTGCCCTTCTAGTTCACCTTCAACATGATCTAGCATTATTCGTCCATTATTCGATTTCACATGAATATTTTGCGCCGTTATATCTTTAAAGTCCATACTTCCATTATTTGTTTCCGCATTAATTTTTTGCGAATTGATCTCTCTTAATTCAACACGCCCATTGCTTGTATTGATATCAAAATGCGTTATATTTTGTTGTTTTACAGAAACGTAACCATTGTTATTGGAAATTTTTAATGAATCATATTGTTTTTCAGGCAGATAGACATTTAATGTTAATGGGACCAATACTTCAGAAATGTTGAAGTTGAACCAACTCTGTTGTTTTTCTTTGTAAGAAATGAGAAGCGTTGAATCTTTTTCATCCGTAGCTAATGTTCTTTTTATGTTAGGATTTACTTCCCCATCTAATGTTACTTTCATGTTACTTTCTGTTGTAGGATTGATGTTAACACGCACGTTATTCGTATCGATAATGACGCTTGACACATTATTATTGTTAATGACCTTTTCTTCTGAAATTGGTACTGTGGCAATTGAACGATAAGTGAATAGACTTCCCACAATCCCAATAATGAAAATAATACCTGCAATGATTGAAAGTTTCTTTTTATTTATCATGCTTAAAACCACCTTTTACTAGTGCTATATTGAACTTTAAATAACGAACAAATCCATTCTTTGCTAGCTTCGTTAAAGATAACATAGCGATTACAATGAAATATCCAAGTCCACAAAGTGCTAAAGAAACGAAAAGGTTAAAAAGTAAGAATGTATTTGGATGCACAATGGTATCAACAATAACAAGCAGTGGTAAACACAAAAATGAGATTCCTAGAGCCCACCCCGAAAAAATCAATGCGGCTACTGCAATTGCAGGTCCAAGCACGATTACTAAATTGAAAAATCCTAATCCAATTACTGCCCAAATTGCCCGAAAAACATTTCCTGTTGTTGCACTCGCTGTTACTTTCTCAATATGATAACCTGCTAATAACTCTTTGGCGATTTGAGCTGGCGAACCTAATGAAGCTGTAATTTCTTCTTCAGTTTTTCCTTCCTCTAATCCGAAAGTAAAATGTTCTTCATAATCTTTTAAAATATCTGCACGTTCTTTTTCAGATAATCTTTTTAGAGATACGTTTAATTGTTGTAAAAATTTATCTTTCGTCATTACGTACACCTTCTTTTATTAATTGATTGACACCTTGTGAGAACTCATTCCATTCCTCCAAAAGTTGGTACAAATACGTTCTACCTTTATCCGTCAGTTTATAATACTTCCTTGAAGGCCCTTCTGAAGACTCCTGTAAATACGTTGTAAAATATTCTTCTTTAGTTAATCTACGAAGTAGAGGATAAACAGACCCTTCTGATATTTCAATTTGATTGGAAATACTTCGAACTAATTCATACCCATAACGGTCTTGCTTATCAAGTAAGACAAGAACACAAAGTTCTAAAACTCCTTTTTTAAATTGTACATTCAATATTCATTCACCCTATTCTAATTGGCATCTACTACTATTTATTGTTTAGTACTGTTTTATAATAAGTAACTACAAGTATAATATAACACTTGGTATTGTTCATTGCAAGGTACACTGGAAAAATAAGTATACCTTTCATCCGACGCCTATAAAATCAAAACGATGGCTCCTCTCCAGTTACAAAGTTCTAAATTAGGATGAAACAAGCCTTTAACAAAATGGAAAGGACTCAACTTTTTTACATAATGACACTTTACCTACTATAATAAAAGAGAAAAACTCTTACTTTAATGGAGGGAATAGAAATGAAAGCAATTGGTTTACATGAATACTTACCTATTGAAGAAGAAAACAGTTTAATTGATATTGAAGTTGAAAGACCTGTTGCCACAGGAAGAGATATACTTGTAAAAATTAACGCAATTTCCGTTAATCCAGTTGATACAAAAGTTCGATCTCCGAAGGATAAAAAAGAAGATATAGCAAAAATACTTGGCTGGGATGCTAGTGGTGTTGTCGTGCAAACTGGCGATGGTTGTACGTTATTTAAAGAAGGCGATGAAGTGTTTTACGCTGGAAGCATTACGAGACAAGGTACATATAGTGAATACCATCTAGTTGATGAAAGAATCGTTGGTAAAAAACCAAAAACGTTGAGTGATGCTGAAGCTGCAGCACTTCCTTTAACAGCCATCACAGCTTGGGAAGGTCTATTTGAACGTTTAGGGATTGATTACGCTAAGAAAAGTGAAAACACATTTAAAAACATTTTAATTATCGGCGGAGCTGGTGGTGTAGGTTCCATCGCAATTCAGCTTGCGAAATGGGCTGGACTAAATGTAATCGCAACTGCTTCACGCAACGAAACAATACATTGGGTTGAAAAATTCGGTGCCGATTATATAGTTAACCATCACCAACCTTTAAAAGATCAACTATTAGAATTTGGACTAAAAGATGTAGATTACATCTTCTGCTTAAATAATACAGACCAACATTGGCACGCGATGGGTGACATTATTAAACCACAAGGGAAAATTTGCTCTATCGTAGAAAATGAGCACCCTCTTGAGATGGGGATTTTAAAAAGTAAAAGTGCTACATTCGTTTGGGAGTTTATGTTTACAAAAGCGATGTATGAAACTGGTGATATGATTACGCAGCACGAACTATTAAACAAAGTGAGCGAATTATTAGATGAAGGTATCCTTCGTACAACTTTAAACGATACGCTAACACCTATAAATTCAGAAAACCTTAGAAAAGCACATGCATTACTTGAGAGTGGACGTACAATTGGGAAGATTGTATTAGAAAAGTTTTAATAAAAAAGTCCGATTTCTAAATATGAAATCGGACTTTTTTACCTTTATTTACTTGAAATCTCTTGATCATTTTGAACGTCTAACGGAGCTCTCTTCCCTATTCCGAAAGCATAGAAACTAATTGTTACGATAGCTAAGAAAACAATACCTACAATTAGTGAAATACGAGTATCATCGTTAAACCACATACCGATTAATACCATAATTAAAAAGGCAATTGTTAAATAGTTTGTAACAGGAGCAAATGGCATTTTGAATGGATGATCTTTCATCTCTGCTCCTTTTTCTTTTCTAAAACGCATTTGACTAATTAAAATAACAAACCATGGCACCATACCAGGAAGTACACTCGCACTATATACATATACGAATAAGTTTTTTGGTGCAATATAACTTAAAACAACACCAACCGCTAAACCGATAATTACACCCATTGTACCAAATAAAGGTACACCGTTATTAGAAATCTTCGTAAAGTATTTCGGTGCTTGTCCATTCACACCTAGTGTATAAAGCATACGTCCAGCACTATAAATACCACTATTACAACCAGACATCGCTGCTGTAATAACAACGAAGTTAATAAGTCCCGCAGCTGCCGTAATACCAACCTTTGCAAAAGTTGCTACGAACGGACTACCAATTGAACTTAATTGATCCCAAGGATAAACAGTTACAATAACGAAAATAGCACCAATATAAAAAATTAGAATACGCCAAATTGTGCTTTGAATTGCTCTAGTAAGTGTCTTCTTCGGATTTTTCGCTTCACCAGCAGTAATCCCGATTAATTCCACACCTTGATATGCCCCAACTACAAGTGATAGCGCAAAGAAGAATCCTGAAAAACCACCTGTGAAGAAACCACCATTTTTCCACAGATTAGATATACCAATTGCTTCTCCTCCGTTCCCAATTCCGAAGAAAATGAGACCGAATCCGGCAATAATCATTAATAAAATCGTAACAATTTTAATCATTGCAAACCAAAATTCAAATTCACCAAATGACTTAACCGAAATTAAGTTAGCAGCACTAAGAATAACCATTGCGATAACACCAGGTATCCAAGCTGGTAAATCCGGGAACCAATATTTCATATATGCCCCAACTGCGATAATCTCTGACATCCCAACGATAACCCACTGGAACCAGTTACTCCACGCTGTCATATAACCAGCTAGCGGATGAATATACTTGTGACCAAATGTCGCAAATGAACCTGTGCTTGGCTCCATATACAACATTTCTCCCATGGCACGCATAATGAAGAAGATAAAAATACCTGCAATTGCATATGCAAGCATTACTGACGGACCTGTCCATTTAATCGTGCTGGCTGACCCCATAAACAAACCAACACCAATCGTTCCGCCTAAAGCGATCATTTGAATATGACGTGCTTCTAAGCCTCTTTTCAATTCTTTGTTTGCCACTTCACTTCCCCCTCTTAGATGATTCATAGCCGCATTTTAAAACAAGATGCTTTCCCCTAATTCCTTTCGGCCCTGAAAATGATGAAGCAAACGTCATTTTACACTAGCTTTAAAGCTATCCTAAAATCGTTTTTTGCCCCTAATAAAATTCTCAAAACCTCTCATCTTCCAATATTCTATAAATCTTAAAATTACTTATTTTATATTAATTCATTTATCTGAAAAATTCAATTATTTTTTCAATAAATTAATATGCATGATTACGTTTAATTTTTAACTTAATTAGAAATAAAATACATCTATTCAATATGATTCTAGTGTAAATGTTATTACAATATAAATAACCGAGGAAAGCATTTCTTCCTCGGTTTTATACAGCATGTACTTCAATATTTATAGTTCATAATGTAATTACCCGCATGTCCGATTAACACATCCCGCAGGGAATTTAATATATTAGTAAAACTACAATATTACTAACTTCTCACTCTCTTGTTTACCCAATGCTTACAGAGAAAATTTCTCTTTCCTATCTCCTATTTCAAGAAAAATATAACTACACTTAATACAATCAACACTACACCTGAAAGTGGAAGCCTCTTTTCTTCACCTTTTATCTTTTTCTCAATAATACCTTTAATTTCTGTCCTCATATTCTCTGGACATTTCCTAAATAAAATATTAGTTGTATGTAATGGTCTATTTAATATTCGAATTTTAACAGGAGATCCTGATAAATATATATTATTTTTATCCAAAGTAAATTCTATATTTGCTTCAGTAAGCCCTTCTTTCACTAATATATTCACTCGGCTAGAAGATAAATTAAACACTGTATAATCGTTAAAAGCTAGCCCTCTAATATCGAAATGTGAGTATACGAGAACTAAAGTTATAAACAACAAAACTAGTACAACTATTGTTTTCACTAATGAAAGTTGATTTAACATATAAGAAGATGTTGTCATATAAGCACAAAAGAATGCCATTAAATTACAAAGATAGTGGTTGACAATGAAAGTTTTTCTTATAACTATTGTAAGTCCGGAAATGATTAGTAGAGCGCATGCTAGATTCATTAACATATTTTCACCTCCCAAAAACTATAACTATACAACTTTGTTATATTTTAACATTAATTACATATTCATACCTATATTTTATGAAAAAAATATAAAAGAGTCTCATTAAAAAATGAGACTCTTTTACCATTTCATATTTAAATCGATTTTGAAGTTTGCTTACCAAAAATAAACACCTTAGTAAACACCATCATGATAACTACTATAGCCAGAAAATATAGCGGCATCACCATCAACGAACCTGTATGAAGCTGGCTCATACCCCAAATTGTCACCGTCACTATTATATAGTACCCTAGGCTAAACAATGCACCTGCTGTACCAATGACATCTTGAAAATCTACTAATGCTAAACTTAAGCAGTTAGGTAATGCTACCCCAATTCCTAATAGCAATATAAACATCGCTACTAAAAATCCAATCATATATATTATGTTTGGATTTGATCCAACATAAGTAATAACAGATAAAATGACTGCTCCCCCTGTCATTACAATACAACCTATATATATGATTTTCTCCGGTTTATAAATAGGCAGTAACCGTTTTGAAACTTTCGCTCCAATAATTGATGCAGAAGCGACAACGATTCCTAAAAATCCATACATACTAGGCGATAACTGAAAGTATTCAATAAAGATAAACGGGGCTTCTGCATAATAGCTAAATAAAACACCATTCGCTCCTCCAATTAATAGACCGTATGTTACTACTTTCGGATTTGTAATTAATCTTTTCGCTACTACGAAAACATTTATTTTATCCATTACTGCGCCCGTTTTTGTTTCCGGAAGAGAAACAAACGTATACAGCAAAATCCCAACACTCATAACTACTAAACTTAAAAATACTATTTTAAACCCAAACATTTGATCAAGAAAGCCACCAATTAACGGTCCTATCGCTGGTGTAAAAGCAATGACTGCCGAAATTTGAGCAAACATAACATGGCGTTTATGCCCATCTACACTTTCACGAAGAATCGTTTGTGTAACAACTGATCCTGCACTTGCCCCAAACGCTTGAATAAAACGACTTAGCAATAAAACTTCAATGGAACTTGCAATATAGCATAAGAAACTTCCAGCGCCATATACTACAATTCCAAATAACATTGCTGGGCGACGACCAATTATATCTGATAACCATCCAATAAAAAATACACCTAAAGCAAATCCAGCAAAATAAACACTAAGCGTTAACTGCACCTCATTATTACTTACATGTAGCGCCTTTGAAATGTCTGGTAAAGACGGTGTGTAAATTGTTTCACTAATTTGCGGAAATGCCACAAGAATAACCATTAACCACAGTGATGGTACTGAGACTTTTTTCATTTTTCATACCCTCCTATAACTTTGAAAATCTCAGAAATGAATAGACTTTCCTTAGCTACGGAACAGGAGGGGCCATTATAGAAATTCGATCATAAAACAACAAAGAAAACACCTCAATTACGCATGTTAATACTTATAGGAGGGCAATATTAACATTGATTTTACAATATAGTCTTTCAATTATATGATAGGTTGTATTTGTTTTCTAGTGTTCATAATCTGAATATTTGTTAGTACACGAATGTCCTTTCCATTCTCTCGGAAAATTAATACGATTTAAAAAGCGCAACTAAACAACTGAAACGCCCCTTCAATTGTTAAAATCAATCTCACAATTGAAGGGGCGTTTTTTTATTGCTAAATTTTCACTGATTGTTCTTCTTGATAGATAATTTCTCCATCAATAATCGTTGTTTCTACTTTTAAATCTTTAATTTGGTCTGGATTGACATTTAAAATACTGTCATTTAATACAACTAAATCCGCTAACTTACCGACCTCTATACTTCCTTTTATCTCTTCTTCAAAACTCGCATAAGCGCCATTCCATGTGTATAGTTTAATAGCTTCCATTATACTTATAGATTGATTCGCACCAATCTCCATCCCAGACTTACTTTTTCTATTAACAGCAACATGAATTCCTAATAAAGGATTATAGTCAGTAACTGGCGCGTCCGAACTACCTGCTGCAATGATGCCACGATCAATAAAATCACGAGCAGCGTACATGTGGTTAACACGCTCACCATAGTGCCGTGCATATATCTCTCCAAATTCATATGGAAATGGAGGATTCGGAATTGGAACTATCTCGAGTTTTTTCATTCTCTCTTGTAAATCTGGTGAAGAAATTCCCGCGTGCTCAATCCGATGACGGTGATTTTTTCTTGGCGATTCCTCTAGCGCTCTTTCTACACAATTTAAATACATTTCAATAGCTTTATCACCTTGTGCATGTACAGTGATTTGATAACCTTTTTTATGTGCTTCACCTAAAACTTGATAGATTTCTTCCTCACTATAATAAAGAATACCATAATTGTTAGAGTCACTAGAATATGACTTGCGGGTTGCAATTGTAGGCCCTGTGCTACTTCCATCTGTAAACATTTTAGCTGGTCCAACTTTGAATCTTTCATCTCCGGTACCAGTTACCACACCAGCTTCGACCATTTTATTAACAAATTCATGGGAGTTATTTAACTGACATATCATTGCATATATTCTGACACGAATATCTCTACTCTTCACAGCTTGTTGCAGTAAACGAAAGCTCTCAGGTCCATCTCCACCTGCGTCATGTATACTCGTTATGCCAGCTGCAACGAAATGATCTGATGCAATTTTTACTGCCTTCATCATTTCACTTTCTTTATAACTTGCAACCTCACTCATCCTCATATTTGCTGCTTCAATTAACCTTCCTGTAAGCTTTCCTGCCTGATCCTTTTCAATAACTCCCCCACTCGTGTTCGGTGTGTCCTCGTTAATTCGCGCAATTTCTAAAGCTTTGCTGTTCACTACGCTTATATGGTGGCAAGTACGAGTTATAATAATAGGATGTTCAACTGAAATTTCATCCAGCTCAGTAATTGTTGGATAACGCTTTTCCTTCACAGCGGTTTCATTAAAGCCCCAAGCACGTATCCATTCACCTTTTGGCGTTTCTAATGCCTTCTTTTTCAAATCATCTAACAAAGCCTCGATAGAATCAATATGTTCAGCTTTACAACTGACAGCCAACTGATTTTGCCCATAAGAAATGAGGTGAAGATGGGAATCAATGAATCCAGGAAGAAGCGTTTTTCCTTGCAGGTCAATTACATTCGTTTTTTCTCCTATAAAACTCTTAACCTCCTGATTTGAACCAACAACTGCGATACGATTATCTTTTATTGCTACAGCCTCGGCCACTGTATTCTTTTGGTCTACTGTAATAACTTCTCCATTTATCAATACAACATCAGCTTTCATAAACTCAGCCCTTTCGGAATTACTCTTTTAGAGTGATTCGTTCCATATTTAAAGATATATCTCTCGAGATGCTGTTCCGCTTTCCAGCAAAATTTATCAATAATTAATTACAGTTGAGCTAAACATTCTTTTATTGTTTTAACGATAAAAGTAAAGTCTTCCTCTGTAATGCTTAATGGAGGTGCAAGTTGCAAAATATTATTGTAACCTGCAACAGTGTCACCATTTTTACCAATAATTAGACCTTTTTCTTTACAAGCATTGATGACTTTGTTCATCTTTTCAATGGAAGCCGGTTCTTTCGTTTGCTTATCTTCCACTAGTTCAATACCTAAAAGAAGGCCTTTTCCGCGAACATCCCCTACGTTTGGATGCTCTTTTACATCTTCTAATTCATATAACAGTCGTTCACCCAATTCTTTGGAACGTTCAATGAGTTTCTCATTCTCCATAATTTCTAAATTTTTCAAAGCCAAGGCGCAAGCAGCTGGATTCCCTCCGAACGTATTCACATGGCGGAAGCGATCATAATCTTCACTGCCTACGTATGCCTCATAAATTTCTCTTCTGACTGCTGTTGCTGACAAAGGAAGATACGCACTTGTAATACCTTTTGCCATTGTAATGATATCTGGTTTAACGCCATAATTCATAAATCCAAATGGCTTCCCAGTCCGGCCAAATCCACATATAACTTCATCACAAATGAGCAACGCACCGTGCTTCTCGCAAATTTCTTTTACTTTTTCCATATATCCATCAGGAGGCATCAAAATGCCGCCCCCGGTAATAATCGGCTCCATAATCACGCCGGCTACTGTTTGACTTAACTCCCATGTCATAACACGATCGATTTCATCAGCACTTGCCAGTGTACGAACATCATCTGGATTGCGATACGTATCAGGCGGTGCTACATGCAAGAACCCTTGTCCGAGTGGTTCATATTTATACTTTCGCTGTGCTTGACCTGTTGCCGCAAGAGCCCCCATTGAGTTACCGTGATAAGCACGATAGCGTGAAATAAACTTATAACGTGCATGATCACCTTTTTGTTGATGGTATTGACGAGCAATTTTAAACGCCGTTTCATTTGCTTCCGATCCACTGTTAGAAAAGAAAATGACATATTCATCATCAAGCCATTCATTCAATTTCTCTGCTAATTTAATAGCAGGAACATGACTTTGTGTCAGAGGGAAATATGGCATTTCTTCAAGCTGTTCAAAAGCCGCCCTTGCAAGCTCCTTTCGTCCATACCCAACATTCACGCACCAAAGACCGGACATGCCGTCTAAATAACGGTTTCCATCAATATCCGTCACCCATGCTCCTTCTGCTTTTGTAATAATTAAATTCGTTGGATTAGGGGATGCTCCTTTCATTGCATGCCAAAGGTACTTTTCATCTGCTTGTTTCAAACTTTGTGTTTGCTCTGTCGCTTGCACAATCACCAACTCCATTCTATTCTTTTATGGTTTCACATAAAGTGAAACTTTAATCAGTGGGGGTTTTGTTCATCCCCCACCTAAATTCTTTGCTCCAGCTGAATTTTGAGGTGGGGATCTTACTGCCCGTTAATGCGGGATCAATCTTTCAATAACGAGCCGTAAGCATTTTCTTGCGAGTATAGAATTCTACGCCATCTTTTCCATTTGCATGGAGATCACCATAGAAGGATTTCTTATAACCTGAGAATGGGAAGAATGCCATTGGAGCAGGAACCCCAAGATTGACCCCAAGCATACCTGCATCAATTTCTTCACGGAATTCACGAATAGCTTTCGCGCTATCGGTGTATAGGCATGCACCATTTGCGAACGGTGATGCATTAGCAACATGAATCGCTTCCGCCAAGTCTTTTACACGTACAACAGAAAGAACCGGTGCGAAAATTTCATCTTGCCAGATTTTCATTTCCTGTGTCACATTGTCAAAAATTGTTGGGCCAACAAAATAACCGTTACCGTTTGCTGCATCATCTTCACGTCCGTCACGAATAAGTGTCGCTCCCTGCTCTATACCAGATTGAATGTATCCGAGTGTACGCTCTTTATGTCCGTCGCGAATAACGGGACCAAGGAAAACATCTTCCTCCAGGCCATTACCAATCGTAATTGCATTAGCCTCTTGAAGCAGTCTATTAACGAGCTCATCTGCAACCTCTTCTTCCACGACAACAACAGCCGCCGCCATGCATCTTTCACCAGCTGAACCGAAGGCAGCACTTGTAATTTCTTTCACTGCAGAATTAAGGTCCGCATCTTTTAATACGATCGAATGATTTTTTGCACCTGCTAGAGCTTGTACACGTTTGCCGTTAGCTGCTGCTGTTTTATATATGTACTCAGCCACAGGTTGAGAACCAACGAAAGATACAGCCTTCACATCTTCATTGTCAAGAACGCCATTCACGACGTCATGTGCACCATGCACAATATTTAACACGCCATCTGGAAGACCTGCTTCTTTAAACAGTTCAGCTATGCGATTTGCCAGCAATGGTGTTCTTTCAGATGGTTTTAATACAAACGTATTTCCGCATGCAATCGCGAGTGGAAACATCCAGCATGGCACCATCATTGGAAAGTTAAATGGCGTTATTCCTGCGATTACTCCAATCGGGTAACGATACATCCCTGATTCAACACCAGTAGCAATATCAGGAAGTTGCTCTCCCATCATTAAAGTGGGTGCACCTGCAACAAATTCAACACATTCAATCCCTCGCTGTACTTCACCGTAAGCTTCTTTATAACTTTTTCCGTTTTCCAAGGTAACGAGTTTCGCTAACTCTTCCCAGTTTTCAATCAATAACTGTTGATAACGAAATAGAATCCGAGCACGCCGAGGTACAGCCACCCTTCTCCAAGTTTTGAATGCTTCTTTAGCAGTTGCTACAGCTCTATCTAAATCTTCTTTAGTCGAAAGTGGCACACGAGCAATAATTTCGCCTGTTGCTGGATTTGGTACATCTTCAACTTGTTTACTTGTGGATTCTATCCATTGTCCGCCAATATAATTTTTTAACGTTTGTACATTTTTCGTTACTACCATGGTGAAACCTCCTAATTTTAAGATAACCATCCTTTGTATTACACCGCTCAAAAGAAAGCGCATTCATTTGATTATATGTAAACTGATTTACATATCTCCAACATTACTAATCTTGTCCATTGAATACGTAGGAGCAGTCATCTGCTTAGCATTTTTTCACTCCCAGTTCACATTATTTCAGATCAATCTCATGGTTCATCTTATAATTCTTTTTCAAAAATACTGGGCAATCCCATTCACAAACAAGGTCCTTAGCCAAGGAAACAACCCAGTCCTTTGTAACATGATACTTTTTCCCATCAACAGTAATAAACACTTCACCATCTGTCACATAGAAAACTTCCTGTTCTTCTACATGCCACGTTCCTTTATTCGGTTCACCTACCCATGGTTCCCATGTGTTGGCACCTAGTTGCTCTGCTTCTTCTGCTGTAATTTTTTTCGCAAAAAACATGATGATATCCCTCTCTCTTATTAGTAATTTTGACGGAATACATTCCTATAAATCTACTGTTTTAACATTGGTATCTGTATTAATATTGGTAGCTTTTAAACGTTTAAACTCTTTTCTCATAAAGTATATAGCAATGAGAACACCTGGAATTTCTGCAGCAGGAGCAGCGTACCATACACCTTCTACACCCCAGAATTTCGGGAAAATAAATAGAAATGGTAACATGAACAATAATATTTTGCTTACACTAATAAACGTTGCGGACCAGTTTCTCTCCTGTGATTCAAAATAACCAGAGACAAGCAAGCTAACTGCACTAAGTGTAAACAAACAATTGAATACAACCGTCGTCCAAATGCCCAGTTTTTGCAATTCAGGATTACCACCGGAAAAAAATGACACAATTGGATCTGCAAAAATGATTAATATGGCTGTCACAATTACAAAGAAGGAAACTGTAAAAATGAGTCCCATCTTAATTGCTTGTTTCACACGATCAAGGTTGCCTGCACCGTAATTATAACTAATAATCGGTTGAAGCCCTGTCATCCCACCGAGCGCCGCTAAAGCGAGGAGATTTGTAATGTAACCATTTTGAATCGTGAAAGCCGCAACGTGCAGACCACCTCCGTAGCTTTGCAGTAAATTGTTGGTGAAAATAATTGCAATAAACATCATGAACTGACTAGAGAAAGATGCAAAACCCGTCCAAACTACTTCACCAATTTTCTTGAAATTTATCATCATGTCTTTCATTTTCGGCTTAAGTTTTGTTTTACCAAACCAGAAATAAAAGATTAAGAGAACAGGAATCGATTGCGAAATCGTATTAGCCCATGAAGAACCCATCATCCCCATGTCATACTTCACTACCATAATCCATTCCATAATTCCAGCAACAGCCGCTGCGACTAACCAACTGTTCATTGATAATATAGGTTTTTCATCGATATTAGCTAAAATACTTAATACAACGGCCAATATCGTTAATGGCAACGAAATCCATAGTAGTCGGCTATATTGCACCGCATACGGAAGCGCTTCATCACTTGCTCCAAATAGAATCATAATATCCGTTTCAAAGGCCAATCCAAGTATAGCTAACAAAGAGGAAAGGAAAAGAGTAAACCATAAAGTTTGTCCCATAATACTTCTAGCTTCTTCTAGCTTTCCTTTTCCCAGTCGAAGTGAAATGACCGCTCCGGCTCCCACACCCAAAAGAACACCGATCATACGGGTAATAACCATAACGGTAAATCCAATTCCTATCCCTTCGATTTCCAGCTCCTGAAAGCCACTGACGAAATAGCCATCGATAACCGATACAACTCCTAGAATTACATTAGCCATAATTCCTGCCAAAGCAAACCGTAAATATAGTAACGGAATACTTTTGGTTCCGAGCACTGAATCATCCACCGACTTATTCATTCCTTCTGGCTTCTCTATGTTCGATGACGGACGGTTGTCCACTATTTTCATGAGCATATCCCCTTACAAATAATTTATATAGCAAGTTAAGCTCAATTAATTCACATACCAACCTACAGGCTTGGCATGCTGGTGGATATTGATTTGCTTCGTTTCCATAAAGTGCTCCAGTCCGGCAACACCTAAAGCCCTACCGATTCCACTTTGCTTATATCCGCCCCAAGGACCTTCAACATAAGCAAGATGATAACTATTAATCCAAGTAATTCCCGCACGTAATTTACTAATGACACGTTTTGCTCGGTCCATATCTTCAGTAAATACAGCACCGGCTAATCCATAAATGGAATCATTCGCTTTTTGGATCGCATCTTCCTCATCTTTAAATTTCTGTACAACAAGGACTGGTCCAAAAATCTCTTCCTTAACAATACGCATATCTGCATTTACATCAGCAAAGATTGTTGGTGCGATGAAAAACCCTCGATCAAGCCCATTTTCTGTTAAACGTTTACCACCACAAACTAATTTTGCACCTTCTTCAATTCCACTCTTTATATAATGTAAAACGTCATTCATATGAGACTCGGTTGTGAGAGCTCCCATTTCGATATTCTCGCTTTCTCCGTTTCCAACTACAATTTTGTTCGCACGCTCGGCCAATCTTTCAACAAACTTATCGTAAATGGTCTCTTGTACAAGCAAACGGGATGCAGCTGAACAAACTTGCCCAGCGTTGTGGAAAATACCAAACATCGCATTATCGACTGCCGTTTCAAAATCCACATCGTCAAACACCATAAGTGGAGATTTCCCGCCTAATTCAAGTGTGACTTTTTTCATATTGCCCGCAGCTGCGCGCATAATACTTTGACCTGTTTTTGTCCCACCGGTAAAGGCAACTTTGTCAACATCGTGACTCTCTGCAAGCTCATTTCCAACCTTTGAGCCAGGTCCTAATACTAGGTTTGCTACTCCGTCCGGAAGTCCAACCTCTTCGATGATTTCAAATAATTTAAATACGCTTACAGGAGTGACGTCGGCAGGCTTAATTACAATTGTATTTCCTGAGGCAAGTGCAGGAGCAATTTGCCAAACAGCTAGCATAAGCGGGAAGTTCCAAGGTACAATCAGTCCACAAACACCAATTGGTTCATGAATAACAATCGTTTCTGAAGAATCATCACGATTGTAAGATTCCTTTTTCATACCTTTAATCAAGTCAGCATAATAGCGGAAGCATTGAACCGATACAGGAATATCTACATAGGTTGTTGCACGAATAACTTTACCGTTATTTGCAGTTTCCAAACGTGCAATTTCAGCTGTCTTCTCTTCAAGACGGTCTGCAATCTTATATAAATAATCAGCTCTTTCATCAGCCGATAAATCTGACCAAATTCCGCTGTCAAACGCTTTACGAGCCGCCTGGATTGCTATCTTGGCATCATCTGCTGATCCATGGGCAGACGTCGCAATAACCTCTTCAGTTGCAGGATTGATAATATTTCGTCTAGCACCCGATAATGCTTCTACCCATTTTCCGTCAATGAACATGTTAATTTCCATAAACACCTCTCCTTTACGCAATAATATCTACCAGTTTGAAACCAATATGTGCTATATTGACCAGCATCGTTTTCTGATTATAGAATGGGAATGATTTGAGGCGTTCCTTTTCAAATCGATATCCACCTGCATTCCCCGTAACAATCCATTGTGCCAATAACTTACCAAACAATGTTGAGAGAGACGCGCCGTGGCCTGTATAACCAGTTGCAAAATATGCGCCTTCTTTAGATCTGCCGATAACCGGGAACGTATCAATTGTCACACCGATAAATCCACCCCACCTGTAATCAATCTTGCTTCCTTCTAGTTTTGGCATTATTTTAACCATGGCATCGTAAACACTTTGATAAACGGCATCACCTAAGTTCGGACGAATATCACCACCGCCAAATACGATCCGATTATCTGGTGTACGCCTGAAATAGTAAAGAAAACTACTCGTATCAAAAACCATGCGATCTTTAGGAATGACGGTATTCAAAAGTGTTTCTGAAAGCTGTTCAGTAGCAATAATGCGTGCCGAAATTGGTAGTACGCCTTTATTCAGTTCAGCCATGATTTTTCCAGAGTAACCATCTGTAGCAACAATAATGTCTTTCGCTGTAACAGTACCTTTTTCTGTAACAACTTTCACAATATTTCGGCCGTACTCAATAGATAGTGCTTTCGAATGCTCAAAGATTTTTGCACCAATTGATTTAGCTGCTTCTCCCAAACCAATTGCATAGTTCAGTGGTTGGAATGAGTAACTCGAGTTGTCGACTAAGCAACCATAATATTGCGGGGAATCAATTTCTTGATGCAACTGACTTCGATTAAGCACGCTACATTCATATCCAAAATTTTTGTTTAAGTATTCGCTTTCATGTTTCAATCCTTCAAAATGCTTGGCTTTGTAAGCTGCCACAATGTGACCTGTCTTTCTAAAATTACAGTTGATTTGATGCTCGTCGATAATGTTTTTAACTAATTCAACACTAAGCAGAGAAAGATCGTTAAGCTGTCTCGCCTCTTCGGCACCATACTTCTTGGCAAGCTCCTGCATCGTTGACTTATAGCCCGGCAATACCATCCCGCCGTTGCGACCGCTTGCGCCATATCCGATTGTTTCCTGCTCAAGGACAATGACACTCTTCCCTAACTTTTGCAAATGATATGCAGAAGAAAGACCTGTGAAACCTGCACCAATAATGACAACATCCGCCTCTTCATTTCCTTCAAGAGGTTTTCCTTTGTCATAGCTGTTTGCAGTCGCTTTCCAAAGTGAGAGAGTATCCATATGATCCATCTTATCCATAGCTAATCCTTCTCCTTTCGTGACATGTATGTTACAATACAGTCAAAAATATTCAAAATATTCTCATTTATTAAATTAATAATATGACTTGGAGTTTCCTCCAAGTCAATAGCCATTTGAGAGTTTTTTGAATTCATTTTGCGAAAAAAGTGGAGTAACTCCACTTTTTTCATCAGGGGGTACATCTATGAAGATTGGTACATTTGCGAAGCTTTTTCATGTGACAACCGATACAGTTCGTTATTACATTGAACTAGGATTATTAATACCAGACAAAAAAAACACCCAGTATCAAATGAACCAATTGTGTTTCGACGACATGACTTTTATTACTGAGCTGAAAAAATTTCATTTTTCATTGATAGAAATCCAACGAATTTTATCGTATCGACGTGTCACAAACTTCTCGGACCATGAGGATATCGACTACTACAACAACTTACTCACTGATAAAAAGAACGAGCTAAACAATAAAAAAGAAGACATATCAAAAGCGATTCATTTGATTGAAAAAGCGGTTCAAACTAGCTCACCTTCACCTAAAGAAGAGAATGTTACAGGGATTCCACTTGACTTTGTAAATCTGCTCTATTGTCCGAAATGCCGCATTCCCCTTGAAATGAAAGATGTAACGATTAAAATAGTCTACATTCACACGGGGAGTTTAACTTGTAGCTGTGGATACGAAGCAGCTATCGAGGAAGGTATTATTATTACCGCGAACTTGTACGAGACGTCTCCTTATCCATCTTATTTTTACGATAAAGAAACGATTAAAGAAATCAATCCCAAAATGATTAACTTATTTGAAAAAATTAATTTTCAATTTCAAAAAGTTCTACAAAATATAGATTTGAAAAACAAATTAATTGTGGAAACAAACGTTGACGCTTTCGTGTCACTACCCAAATATATCGATGTTCTTGAAACAAGCGCATCCTATGTATTCAGTGGCTATTCACTTGAGATGCTCAAGAAGGTTAGAAACAGAGTTGAGCGTATGAATCCGAAGCCACGCGTCCTTTATATTTTGAATTCCGATTTAAATCTACCATTGAAACCGTTTAGCATCGATGTTTTTGTGGATAGTTTTACAATAACTGATTTTTCACTACTAAATCCGCAGTTTCCGATTCACGTTCTAAAAAACTATTTACATAACAGTTCAACGATTGTCGGCGGATACTCGTATTATGATAGCTCGGCTAAATCCTTGAAAAACATTTCAGCCTTATATCCAAATTCTCACGAACATATTTTATATCCAAAATACTTAGAAAAAAATTTTTCAGGTCACGAATTTCAAATCACGCAAAGTGAAAATATCGGTTACTGTACAGATCCAGGACCTTATTTTGATTATCATGTAATAGATGAAAAATTCCACATGCTCATGTATTTGGCTAGTACGAAAAAATAGCACAAAAAGCGCCGTCACAAGTGACGGCGCTTTTTCTATGTAGGAGCTACTAGAAGATATCCTTCTAGCCTACTCCCATTTATAAGTCCAAAATTGTTCAAGTTGCAGCCATTTTAATGTTGCTGCATCTTTATTTTTTATTTTTGCATGCGTGTCTTCAAGCATTGCTTCTGTTTGTGAACGGTGCGCACTTAGTGCAGCTAATTTCTGTTCAAATACTTCACTAATATTATTTACAACGTCCGGTTCACCTAGTACCGCTTCACGATTTTTCGTAATTGCAACTGCATGAATGACTGGGCGCTCTTCTTTTGGCATACGTGATACAGCGCGAACTACAGCGCGGCCAAATGCATTATGGTCTGGATGTACGCCGTGCTCAGGATAAAATGTAATAATTCGAGATGGATTTACTTCTTGAATGATTGCTTCAATTTTGTCTGCAACGAAATCAACATCTTCAAACTCTAACGTTTTATCATGGAAGCCCATCATTCTTAAATCTTTAATGCCCATCGCTTCACAAGCTTCTTTCAATTCTTTCTCGCGGATATTTGGAATCGTTTCACGGTTAGCGAATACGTTTTTCCCCATGTTACGTCCCATTTGTCCAAGAGTACCACATGCATACGTTACAGGTACTCCTTGATCTGTTAATAAGCGAATTGTTCCTCCCGCAGCATACGCCTCATCATCTGGATGCGGAAATACAACAAGTACATGTCTCTCCATAAGTTTCCCTCCTTCTTACTTAAATGGTGTTAAGCTTAATTCAAGCGCAACTGCTAGGCGGCCTAGATTATCATGTCCAGCTAGTAATAAACGCTTTTGATCGTCTACTTCCCAGTGCGTAATACCTTCTGCATATACCCAACCATGATCCATTTTTAGACCAACTCGGTATGGATTTGTTCCAGTTATTTTCCCGCGTTCAAAACGAATGATTGCATTTCGAATGAAAGCACCAACTGTCATCATCTTTTCATTTATGTGTGATGCATACGCTCCGTTTGTCGTTTCTAAATGAATATATACATCTTTATTTACAAAACGTTCAATTTCATTTTGAATAAGAGAACTATCTTTTACTATTTCCATCGGAATTCACCTCTTTAAACCATTTTACGCAAAAATAATGTAAATTGCTATCTCTATATTAGAGGACAACGCCCACTTTTCCTAATAATTTGCACTGTGTTTTGTTATTTTTTTATATCCTATGTAGAATTCACATTTTTTCCTTCACTTTGTTAAATAGTTTTCTTTCTTTTTTGAATTTGCTACAATATAAATTATGCAGAGGGATGCATTTTTACAATTGAATACATACTTTAAAGAAGGTGACAAGCTTGGAACATTCAGCACATGAAGTAGCAAATTGGCAATATTATTTTGCAATTGCCGTATTTTTAGTCACGTACGGTTTTATTATTTCTGAAAAATTGAATCGTGCTGTAATCGCACTATTCGGTGCTGCTATTATGATTATTTTTGGAATTGTAGATTTACATACTGCTTTCACATCACATATTCAATGGGAAACGATCACCCTATTAATCGGAATGATGATTCTCGTACATATTACGAGTCAATCAGGTGTATTTGAATTTGTAGCCATTAAAGCAGCGAAAGCAGCTGGCGGAAAACCGATTCGCATTTTATTATTACTATCCCTATTAACCGCTGTCGGTTCTGCATTTTTGGATAACGTAACAACCGTATTATTAATCGTACCTGTTACACTATCCATTACACGTATTTTAAAAGTAAACCCTGTTCCTTATTTAATTTCAGAAGTACTATTTTCAAATATAGGCGGGACAGCAACGTTAATTGGTGATCCGCCTAACATTATGATTGGATCAGCAAATAAGCACTTAGACTTTAATGCTTTTTTACTAAACTTAGCTCCAATCGTAATTATTATTTCTATCGTTACACTTGGCATTATTTACTTCATGTATCGTAACAAACTAAAAACAACACCTGAGCAAATTGAAAAATTAATGGCATTAAATGAGAAAGATTATATTAAAGATCAAAGCCTCCTTTTAAAATCCATTACGATTTTAGGACTAACTATTTTAGGCTTTGTACTTCATTCTATTATTCATGTAGACGCTGCCGTTATTGCGATGACAGGTGCTACACTTCTTATGTTAATCGGTGTGAAAGAACATGATATTGAAGATGTATTTGCCCACGTTGAATGGGTAACTATTTTCTTCTTCGCCGGACTATTCGTTCTCGTTGGCGGGTTAATTGATATCGGACTTATTTCTTCACTTGCAAAAGAAGTACTCGACGTAACAAATGGCGATATCGGTTTCGCTGCGATACTTATTTTATGGGTATCTGGCATTGCATCTGCGACAATTGACAACATTCCATTTGTTGCAACAATGATTCCACTTATTCAAGATTTGGCTATAGGACTCGGACTATCTGTCGATTCCCCGCAAATCGAAGTACTTTGGTGGGCGTTATCTCTTGGAGCTTGCTTAGGAGGAAACGGAACGTTAATCGGAGCATCCGCAAACGTAGTCGTTGCTGGTATTGCAAAACGTGAAGGACATGGATTCTCTTATATGGACTTCTTAAAAATCGGTTTCCCCTTAACTATCATTGCGCTATTGTTATCACATGCTTACATTTATTTACGTTATTTAATGTAGAAATTGTAGTGTACGAAATTATATCATCAAATACAAAAGGTTTGCAGCACCATGCTGCAAACCTTCTTTCATCACCAAAATATACCTATAATTGCTAATCCACCTAAAATCATACCACCTATTTGTCCGACGATTGTTGGTGATAGTTGAACACCTTTTCTCACTTCAACGACCGGTCTTTCATGCCTTAGTTGCTGCACTTCACTTTGAAGTTGGTGCACACTTCCGTGTAGCTCTTTTATAAGCTCCTTTAATTCAGCGACCTCTTCGTTTACTGGCTTACTTTTTTCTAAGTTCATCTCGCATAGCTCCTTATAAAGTGAAACTTTAATCAGTGGGGGTTTTTTTCATCCCCCACTGATTATTAGTTGAACCAATCGGGCATTTATGGACAGTTGATCTCCTACCTTCTTCGCACCAGCCGAATTTTGAGGTGGGAGTTTTACCGCCCACAAATAGC
Organism: Bacillus sp. NP247; assembly: GCF_018966865.1. Classification (NCBI taxonomy): domain Bacteria; kingdom Bacillati; phylum Bacillota; class Bacilli; order Caryophanales; family Bacillaceae; genus Bacillus; species Bacillus sp. NP247. Next base: position 713,863 of record NZ_CP076653.1, read on the forward strand.
GGGATAAATTCAATCAGCTCACTGTAAAATTTCGCCAATTATCATTGTATCTCCTGCATACTACATATATAATATGGAATGTATTTTTAATCTTGCAGCTCCATCCATTCATCCCGCAATATCCCCATAATCATTCGATCAAAACACTTTCCATCTCTTTGAACTGCTTCTCTCATACAACCTTCCATTTGAAAACCCATCTTTTTATATAGCGCAATGGCTGCTTTATTATAAGAAATAACATCCAGACCGACGCGGTGTAAATTCATTTCATAGAAGGCATACTTTAAAATAAGATGTATTGCTTCTTTCCCATATCCTTTTCCCCTATCTTTTGTATCCCCTATACCAATTGCTAATAAACCTGTTCTGTTATTCCACTCTATGCCATGAATTGCAATAAAACCAATTAAGCGATCATCATGAACTGTTCTTAACATGAAAGAAATACTATTCGATCTTCGTCCCTTAAATAGTCCATCATTTGATATTTCATGTAAAGATTGCGGGCATGCTAAGTCTGTATCTACATTTCTTAAATACTCACTATCCTCTTGCCACTTAGCCATTACTTTAGTATCTGTTTCTCTAACAGCTGATAATTTAATTGTTTTATCTTGAAAAAGATTAATTGTCATCTGAAACTCCCCCTTTTTAAATAGCGGGGACAATAATTCTAGCCTATTTATCCCCTTTTTCCATATACTCTTGTATGAACGGGATACTTACAATAAGCGCTGACATTGGCACATCTCCTCTACATTAAATTAACTTCATTGTATAATTTTTCATTTATTCTAACAATAAAAACAATAAAAAGACCCTCCAAATTTAGAGGGCCTTTCCTAATAGCAAAACTGTATTATTTCGTAAACATTTTCTCCGCTTCATCCATCGCCATTTTATTTCCTAAAGCAGAATAGTCAAGCCATGGTTGGTCATTAATAATGTATACGTGCTTACCTTTTACAGCTTTTAAGTCTTTCCAAATTGGTGTTTCTTGAAGTTGTTTAAATGCTGCTTTTGCTTTATCGTCTCTGTTTACAACAACGAAAATCGCATCTGCATCAAAGTCAGGTAATACTTCTTGTGAAATGACTTCGAAAGGACGGTTCCCATCAATTTTCTCTACACCATTTGCAGGTTGTAATCCTAAGTCTTGGAACAAAATTGGTCCCATCGGTCTTTTCGTACTAAATACACGTAATTCTTTTGCGGTCACGCGAATTGCCATTACTTTTTCGTTATTACCTAGCTCTTTATCTATTAAACTTTTTACTCGTTTTGATTGTTCTTCATAGTCTTGAATATATTTATCCGCTTCTTTCTCACGGTTTACAAGTTTACCTACTTCTTTTAAATGATCTCTCCACGTACCTTCATCTAAATTAAAAGTATGTGTTTTTGCAATTTTTTCGTATTTCGCTAAATCTTTGCCAGCATATTTTTCATCCACATAAATTTCAGTTGGCTTTAATTGAAGTAATGCTTCCATATTCGGATCTGTTACAACCCCAAGTTTCTTCGTATCTTTCAACTGCTCTTTTGCGTGCGGTAAGAAATCTTTTAAATCTCCACCAATAACAGAACCTACTGGTGTAATTCCTAATGCAAGTAAATCATTTGTTAAGTGAATAGACATTGAAGCAATTTTTGGATCATTACTTTTTTCCGTTTTTTTAGTTGCCTCTTCATTAGGTTTCGATTGACCACATGCTGCTAATACTAAAATACACATAATGCTAAATAAAATGGAAAGTTTCTTTTTCATATGTTCTCCTCTTTGAAGTATTTATTTTGTTTTTGTAAGTAAATAAAGAAAATACGGCGCTCCTAAAGCCGCTACTACTACACCAGCTGGAATAGAGTTTGGCTCGAATACAGAACGACCTATCGTATCTGCGAGTACTAAAATAATCATTCCAATAATGCCAGCTAACGGAAGGAAGTGCTGATATGTACTACCTACTAACTTCCTTGCAATATGCGGAGAAACTAAGCCGATAAAGCCAATTCCCCCTGCCATCGATACACTTGCACAAGACAATCCTACCGCTGTAGCTAAAAGTAGTAACCGTTCTTTTTGAACAGATACACCAAGTCCTGCTGCTACACTATCACCTAGTGACAGTGCATTTAACGTTTTAGATTTCAGCCATGCGTACGGAGTTAGTATCAAAATCCAAGGTAATAATGCTAGGACATGAATCCAATCTCTTCCCCACACGTTACCAACTAACCACCTAGAAGCGAATGTATACGTCTCATCATTTAACTTGAGCGAGAAAAATAATGAAAGTGCACTAAAACCAGCTGAAACTGCAATACCAACAAGAATAAGTCGAATAGGAAGTAAACCTTTTGACCGATCACTCGCAAGCAAAACAATAAGAAATGCAGCTAACACTCCTCCGCCAAATGTAAATAACGGTATTAAAATCGATGCACTCTCGTTAATAGAATGAAAGAGAGTAACAAATACAATAAGCCCGAAAGATGCACCCGAATGTAATCCGAGAATACCGGGATCTGCGAGTGCATTACGAGATAGCCCTTGCAAAATCGCACCGGAAACCCCAAGGCCAATACCGGCTAACATGGTGATTATAATTCTTGGCATACGATAATCGTATAGCACGGTTGCACTCTCAAAATCACCATAGCCAAAAAGCGTTTGAATTACTTTGAGCGGTGCGATACTCAGCGTCCCCGTATTTAAGCTAATCAAAATTACAGCGATACTTATACATCCGAAAATTGTAGTTACAGTAATAGCTCTCTTTTTATCCGTGTTAAAAAGATCCTTCACTTATAACTCCCTCCCAACTTTACGTGCTATATAAAGGAAGAACGGAACTCCAACAAGAGCTACCATAATTCCTATCGCAAGTTCTTTAGGAGGATTTACTGTTCTTGCTCCTAAATCAGCTAACACTAATAACATAGCTCCTAATAATGCTGACATAGGAATAATAAGCCGATAATTAACACCAACTAATTTTCTAGCAATATGCGGAATGACTAGTCCTACAAATCCAATAGAACCAACAGCTGAAACAGAAACACCTGCAAGAATAACTACTATAATCATCCCAAGTATTCTTGTACGGTTCGTTTTCACACCTAAATTCGTAGCAACATCATCCCCCATTGATATGAGTGAAATAGATCGCCCTAGCACTGTCGCAAAAACAATCGTTATGAGAATAATAGGCACTAAAAATTTCAAGTGTTCCCACTTAACCCCCGCAACACCACCAGCAAACCAAAACGCTAAATCCTGGCTTAAATCATAATAAATTGCAATACCTGAACTTAATGAGTGTAAAAGCGCTGCCATAACTGCTCCTGCAATCGTTAACCTCATCGGTGTTAATCCGCCTGATGTTGCTGATCCGATAATAAAAATAAGTACGGTACTTAAAACTGCTCCAATAAAGGAAACAATCATTAAGTAGGAATACGGCATATGCGGGAAAAAAGCAAAACTAAGTGCTACTACAAACATCGCACCCGCATTTATTCCGAGCACACCTGCATCAGCTAAAGGATTTCGTGTTACTCCTTGCATAACAGCTCCAGCGACTGCAAAAGCAGCTCCTACAACTGCCGCTCCAATTACCCTTGGGAGCCTTAATTCATAAATAATTTGATGCTGCGTTAATTTCGGATTGTAATCAAACACCGCTGCCCACACCGTTTGCAAATGAATATCCTTTGCACCGAATGCAACGGCTAAAAATATAGATCCAATTAAGCATAAAATTGTTAAGCTTATGAAAGAAATAAACTTAATATGTATCCAGCGATTATTGCCAGCATGTACAGTAGGCTTATGTAACATGTTTCATTTCATCCTTTATATTCAGTTGTTTTTTATAATCATTTTTTATTTATAATCATTATTGATAATAATTATCATTTTCATTTAGATATTATATCCCCACTTTTTTTAAATAGCAAACTATTTTTTTACTTTGCTACAATATTAAAATACTTATTACAATTCCCTTCTAAAACTTACAAATACATGCAAAATAGACTACTGGATTATTTTTCAAATTGTAGTATACTTATTAATTTTTTTGATTTTTCCAATAAAATACCGAAGGTGACACAATGTACTATATAAAACAACTACTACATTTCACTTACGAACAAGCATTATCTTGCTTATTCCCAGTCGTCATTTTTTTAACACTAGCCCTTTCAAAAATCATTTCAATTCCAGGATTATATCGCTATGATTTCATACTCGTCGTTTGTCTTCTTATGCAATGGATTATGTACAAAACAGGTCTTGAAACAAAAGATGAACTGAAAGTAATTACTGTTTTCCACCTCATTGGCCTTTTACTAGAAATATATAAAGTACATTTCGGTTCATGGAGTTATCCTGAAGAGGCTTATTCAAAAGTTTTCGGAGTTCCGCTTTACAGCGGTTTTATGTATGCGAGTGTCGCAAGTTACATATGCCAAGCGTGGAGAAGATTGCATTTACAAATGTATAATTGGCCGAAAGCTATTTTTGCAGTACCATTAGGCGCTATGATTTACTTCAATTTTTTTACACATCATTTTCTATATGACTTTAGATGGGTATTAACTTTACTTTTATTTATTGTTTTCTTTCGAACTTTCGTGGAGTTTTCATTACAAGGCGTTACATATAAAATGCCACTCGTACTCTCCTTTTTCCTTATCGGATTCTTTATTTGGATTGCGGAAAACATCACAACATTTTTCGGAGCATGGCAATATCCAAATCAACGCGAAGCATGGAACCTCGTTCACTTAAGCAAAATTAGCTCATGGTTTTTACTCGTTGTTATTAGCATTATGATTGTTACACAACTCAAACATTTGAAGCAGTCGAAAGGATAATGCTGATTACGTTAGAAATATTAAAATTAATTAATTTTCTCTACTTGCTCAATAAAAAAACGAAATCCATCTGGGATTTCGTTTTTTTAAGCAATTAAATTCAAAACTATAGAGATTTCACAAGACGTTCCATCGCCTTCATTTGACCAATATGATCCGCTTCATGGTATAACATCATACCGTAAAGCTCCCCTACTGTTTCCAATCCTAAGAATGGCTCTGGAAGTTTATTTCCAAATGCTTCTGCTGGAATTTCGTTAATACGTTTTGCTTGTTCTTTTAATTGAGACGTTAACACTTCTAATGATGGCCCGTCTGTTTTCCATTTAGATGGTCTTGAACCATATCCAAACATACCTGGATATTCAGTTGGCAATTGTTTAAATTCTCTTCCAAACATAAAAATTTCGGCTGTCGTTAACACGTGACCAATATGCCAGCGAATTGTATTGTTAAAGCCCTCTGGCTGCGTATCCACAGTTTTATCATCTAACGTTTCCATAAATTTAAGTAATGCCCCGCGCGTCATTTCAAATTGTTTTAAACCAACTGTTCTATTCATTTTATCGTCCCCTTTTTTATGTACAATTTATTATGAACTAAGAATGTTAAACTTATTAAAGTTTTACCTTGTTTAATCTATCAGAAACAATTAAGAAAAACATCTAATATGCTTAATGTACTTCGGCAATATGTCTTTTTAAAAAGGTACAGCCCTCGTAAATATAGAATTACTTACAGCGCAAATATTTTAGTAAACAAAAAAGGAGTGTAATTACGTGTTAGATATTTTAAAACAACAATATAATCTTATTAGTTCTACAAGAGAAACTCTATTTACGTTTTTGGAGGAAATCCCACTAGAAAAATTACACAATACAATTCCTAATTTCGGAAGCGGCAGCATTATAAAAACCCATATTCATGTAGCCGATTGCTATCGATACTGGCTCGGATCATTCGCATTTAACCAAAAACGAGCAGATTTTTCATTTGCTAGTGATTATGAAATTGAGCATGCAGATGTCGCGAAAGTCCGTCTAGATTTAAGTTAGTAGATGAAGTTGTAATACGTTTTTTAGATGTATACAATGACCGTTGGCTCGAAATTATAGCCAATGAAGTGAAATGGCAAAAAGAACCTTGGAGTACAACACCGCTATGGCTTTTAACTCATACAGAAACACATGAGTTTCATCATAAAGGACAAATCGTATCCATGGCTCGTCACCTTGGATACACTCCTCCTGATACAGACCTTAGTTAATTCTAACAACTCAACTACTATAACTGTCGTTAGCATTGTTTATATATGAAAAGGCTCTTCATTCTTTTTGATGTTGTTTATAGTTCTGCAATTTTTTTGTGGCACAAACTTGTATGTTATTTTAATTATGTTTGTGTCGTGTTCTTATTTATTAGTTTCATATCCATAAAAAATATATTAATATGTTTCCTTTTATTATTGCAGTTACCTAATCAATAAGAGGTTCTTTCTTTTTATTACAACTTTACACAAAATAAATACGAATATTCCGAAAAATAAAGTTGAAAATGCTGGTAAAATTTTATCATTTGGCACGTACACACTCCAAAAAGAATTCAGAAGCGCATGAAAAATTAGACACATAAAAATACTTTTAGTTGCGTTAAAAATTGTAGTTAATAAGAAAGAAACGGCAATTGTCGTAATTATAAAGGCTATAAAATCCCTTTGAGTTTGATTCGTGCCTGGAATAAACCATAACGGCCAGTGCCAAATTGCCCATATAAAGCTCACAATAACCGTACTAAAAAATGCCGGAAATCTTTTCTGAAGGGCAGGTTGTAAGAATCCTCTCCATCCAATTTCTTCAAGACCACCACCAACGATCATTATTGGAAAACTAAGTAACGCCACGTATAATGGTTTTTGCATCGTTGCTCCACCAAATATCGTTGGAAGGTAACAGCTAATAAAAGCTAGAATCGTGATTAGAATATACCATGCAAAGTGATGTTTAGGATTTACAATATTTTTAATGAAACTTCTAAACTCCTCTTTTGATCCATATTTTTTCTTTAGACTAATCGCAATGATTGCCGGCATGATTCCGCCGAAAACAAATAGTATCCTCGCTAGCGGTGTACCAAATGTCGTAATGTTTAATCTTATCAAGCTAATTAATAACCCCCAAAGTGTCCATGTAACTATTAAAGTACATATTACATATCGTTTAATCTCATTCCCCATTTACTTGCCTCCTTTGTTTTAATTACAGCATAAATTTGGATAAAAGAAAATATTTCATGTTAAATTACCCCAAAAACATTAAAGGAACATCCATACTAAATCAGGCTTTTATGAGTGAGCCCACTTCCACCTACCTACTTTGCTTCATTCGCAATTCGAATGTGGAGTCTTACTATCCGTTAAGGGGGAATAAATAAACAAAAAAGGCTTGTTTTGAAAAACGATAAAGACACGCGCTTTTAAAGTGACGATAAAATAATTTAATTCTTGTTGAACTACAATGTAGATTATTGGTACATGCTTGTTTTCAGCTTAAAATATCTATAAAAAACTCGTTGATACATTTTGTTATGTATAAAACTTTTATTATTCGTTTTAGGTATACCATATCATGATAAAATTCATGTAACATCAAAGTAAGACACATACTTTTCAAACAATACACAAAATAAAACTCTTCTTCCATGTAGAGCAAAAATATTTATATACTCTATCACCAAACTTAAGGAGAAATTTATAATGAGATTAGAGAGTGAAAGAATTTATTTAAGGCCCCTTTGTGAACTAGATGCACCCATTATATTAGAAAGTACGATGGATAAAGAAATAAGATATATGACTGGGACCAAGCCTACTTTTTCATTAGAACAAATTAAGAAACATATAGAAAATATAAATAATGATTCAAGTCGCTATGATTTCGCTATTTGCTTGAAAGGCAATGACGAAATGATTGGAGAGTTATCGATTTTAAATATCGATGAGGAGAACCAAAAAGCAGTATTCAGAATATCGATGATTTCTATTCCCTTAACCGGAAAAGGGTATGGAACTGAAGCTATTAAAATAGTTTTAAAGTTTGTTTTTGAACAACTCACATTAAATCGTTTACAGTTAGAAGTATTTAACCATAACTTACGTGGAATTAGAGCTTATGAAAAGGTTGGGTTTATAAAAGAAGGAACTTTACGTCAATCTTTATTTTATAACGATACATACTCGGATGAAATTATTATGGCCATACTTAAAAGCGATTATAGAGAGAGACCTTTGTAAATGAATGTACTTAATCTATTAAACAATTTTAAAGAACCTTACCACAATAAAGCGAAACTTTAATCAGTGGGGGTTTTGTTCATCCCCCACTGATTATTAGTTGAACCAATCGGGCTTTTACGGGCAGTTGATCCCCCATCTAACTTCTTTGCTTTCGCTGAATTTTGAGGTGGGGGTCTTACTGCCCGTTAATGCGGGATAAAATGCAGTAAGGCTCTTTCATTTTTATATCAAATAACAGCTCTTAACACATGTATAATCGTATTAATACCAAATTGTCTCCGCATAATTATATGCATCACTATTCGGAATGGCATGTTTTCCCTGCGCTTGTGCCTTTCTTGGATCTAAATCATATACCATTGGCGTATAGCATGATGTTTGCCCTTTATTTACAACACCATTTCCTCCAGCACTTCCGCAAGTATATGCCTTTCCATCTGTTTTTCTAACAATCCTTGCATCAGCTTCGTTATTATAAACTGCTGGGCGGGTTACAGTAACTTTTGCCCATGCTGTTTTACACGTCGTGCTAAATTTTAATTCTACATAAGAATTTGAATCTATCCATTTTTTCTCTTTCGTTACTGCGGATTGATCACAGCTATTATAATAAGGACTTTTCCCATCATATGAATGGTCTTCAGCATATGCTTTATCGCTATTAGTCGTGCTAAACATACACTCGCCTTTTTTAAAAGTTTCATATAATTTCACTCCTTTATTAGTAACGTGCTGTTTTCCCGTAACCATTATTAATCGTCACCGCTTCAGCATCAGCTGTATAACCAAAATCAGCAGTTAAATCAAATACCATTCCTGTATACGTACTCGTTTGACCTGTTTTAATCGCTCCATTACCACTATTAGAATCTACTGATTTTTGGAATACACCGTTTTTATATTTATTAATAACAGCGTAAGCATATATCCCCCCGGAAACAGAAGGTGCTGGTTGATCTAAAACAAGCTTAGACCATGCTGCGTGACAGTTATTACTGTAACGTAAATACACTGTGCCTACTTTTTTACTACCTTCGTAAACCGCTGTAGACTTTGCATTAAATCCATCTGCATCACATGTTGTACTGCCTCCGTATACTTTCGTTGTTGCTGGGTTTTTCCCGTCATAATAACTACTAAGATCAGTAGCTGCAAATGTACTTCCTTGAAAACTAAATAATACCCCTACACTCGCTGCACTTAACACACATACTTTCATTAGCTTTTTAAACATTGTAAATCTCCCCCCTCAAAATAAGTACGTATAATAAAGACACTCTTTCCCCTATGTACGCCCCTCCTTCCATGCTTCCTAGAGGCATCTTACAGAAACAAATAAACGTTGTAAATTTCCTTATGATTATTGGAATATACGAAGAAATTTACTTATCCTTGTAAGAAAAAAAGTTGAGAAATACACATTTTATAGCATTCTTTATTTAAAACATAAAAGAACCGATACTTGTTTCATTCAAGCATCGGTTCTCTCTAGACAAAAATGCCATTTCCCTTTTATTTAAAACAAATATTTCTCCACTTAATCTGTTGTAAAAAACTCCCTCGTCACATCAATAAATTGCTGCAGTGGCACTGTCATCCATTTATCTTTATGCCAAGCAATTTGTGTATAAATCGGTGAGATTGCATTTTCTACATGTAACTCTTTTATCGTCCCTTCTCTTATATCTTTTTCTACTACGATTGCTGGCAAAACAGCTATACCCAAATCTGCAATGACACATTGTTTAATTGCTTCTACACTAACAAACTCAATTTTATTTGCTGGAAATACACCTTCTGCCCGAAATAACTCTTCAAATAAAGTCCGATACGAGCAACCTAGTTCTGTTAATAAAAGTGTTTCACTCTCTAAATCTTTTGTAGAAACTGAAGGTTGTTCAAGTAAACGATGCCCTGGCGCCGCTACTACTTTTAATTCTTCTTTCATAAGTGGCTCCACATGTAAAACATCTTCTGTTTTACATTCGTCTAAAATAAATACAAGGTCTACTTTCCCCTCCATCAATTGCTCTTTCGCATCTTTATTGGAATGCGCAGGTTTAAATATAAGTTTAATTTGAGGAAATTGTGCCTTAAACCTCTTTAATATAGAAGGAAGCCTGTATGTACATTGACTTTCTTGTGCACCAATTATTAACGTACCTGCTAGTTCCTCATCATCTTTCACAGCCATTTTCGCTTCATCACTAAGTGCGATCATCTTATCAGCATATAATTGAAACTTCCTTCCTGCTTCAGTTAAGAAAAGGCGTTTTCCTAATCTCTCAAATAATGGCGTACCGAGCTCCGCCTCTAACGTTTTAATTTGCGCCGTTACGCTCGATTGGGCAAAGTTTAATTTCTTCGCAGTTTGTGTAAAGTTCAAAGTCTCTGCCGCTACTTTAAATGTAATTAATTGTTTTATCTCCATTTATCATCCCTCTTTTCAATCGATATTTCCGATTGATTCCATCGAAATAATTCTCTTTGTCTATTGATATTTGTATTGTATGATAAAGAGCATCGACAAACAATATAAATGGAGGTATTCCATATGAAAGCACTTTGTTTCGAACAGTTTGGAAATCCAGATGTTCTACAATATAAAGAAATACATGATCCAATCATAAATCCAAATGAAATTCTTGTACGCACGAAAGCAATCGGTTTAAATTTTGCTGATATTTATAGACGCCGCGGCGATTATCATCTCGCTGGCAATCCACCATATATATTAGGTTATGAAGGCGCTGGTATTGTTGAAGAAGTAGGAGCTAACGTTACGAATATCAATCCTGGAGACCGTATTGCATTTGCTGATGTTCCATTTGCAAACGCAGAATTAGTAGCTGTTCCATCAGAGAAAGCAATTCCACTTCCTAAATCTATTTCTTTTGAAACAGCCGCTTCTGTATTATTACAAGGATTAACTGCACACTATTTAACGAAAGATAGCTATCAAATAAAACAAGGTGATATAGCTTTAGTACACGCTGCGGCTGGTGGCGTTGGGCAACTTCTTATTCAAATGATTAAACTACTAGGCGGAACAGTAATCGGCCTTACGTCATCAAACGAAAAAGCAAAAGTAGCCACGTTAGCTGGTGCTGATCACGTATTTTTATATACGGAAGCATGGCCTTCAAAAGTACTTGAAATAACAAATGGTACTGGAGTAAATGTTGTATATGAATCAGTAGGTTCTACATTAGAGGAAAGTTTTAACGCTACTAAAATTGGCGGTACTGTCGTATTTTACGGAATGGCTGGCGGTAATCCTGCGCCCGTTGATCCGCGTATGCTTATGGATACTTCAAAAACTTTAACTGGCGGAGACCTTTGGAACGTGCTTACTACTTTTGAAGAACGTAAGCAGCGCTCTACTCAATTATTTGATTGGATCACTACTGGAAAATTAAACATTGCGAGTCCCACTACATTCTCTTTACAAGATGGTGCTCTTGCTCATGAATTATTAGAGAGCAGAAAAAGTACAGGGAAGATTTTATTAATCCCATAATCACTCCAATTAAAAAAGAAGCTTTATCAAGACCTAAATTGAAAAAAATTGATAAATGAAAGGAGATAACATATTTTATATGACTAATATGTTATCTCCTTTCTGCTTCAAATAACGGGCCAGTATAGCTTTTGAATAAATTTTGATAATTTTTTGTGCTCCTTGCTCAATTAAAACGCCCTTTAATTGAATATGGATTTTTTTATTTGTATATTGCTAGGAAATTATCATTTCATTTTTGAGTAAGACTACGTACGGATCTATGCTAAAAACTAGAATTCGATCCTATAACGACTGTAGCGTCTAGTTCCTCGTCTCTAGCCACTTTCGTGGTAAGCCCAGATTTCAAAGGTCTGAGTTGCCTGCATTTCACTCGTCTCTATTAAAAGATGACCTCCCGGTGCTAGCCAGAGAAATGCTTCTTTTGCTACTCTTCGCTGAATGTCGAGTCCATCCTCTCCTCCGTCAAGCGCCATTTTCGGTTCATGTAGGCGGGCCTCCTGTGGAAGCAGCTTTATTGTCTCGGTAGGAACATAAGGTACGTTTGCAACTAGGGTGTTCACATGGCCTTTAAGTGCGTGAGGCAAAGCTTTATACAAGTCACCTTCAAAAACATGGCCACCGAAATTTGTTACGTTGCGGCTTGCACATCGTACTGCGACAGGATCAATATCAACAGAATACAATTCAACTCGTCCTAAAGCTGCCGCCAGAGCTACACCCACAGCACCTGAACCGCAACATAGATCAACGACGATATCACCAAAGCATAACAGAGCTTCTGCTTGGTGAACAAGAAACTCGGTACGTTGACGAGGCACGAAAACACCTCGGTCCACTTCTATCCGCAAGCCACAAAATTCTGCGTATCCAACAACATATTCAAGTGGTACACCATCGGCTCGCATTTTCACCATTCTCTTGAGGTCCTCTGGAGTTCGTGCTGCTGAAATAAGTAACCGGGTCTCTTCTTCTGCGAAAACACAACCCGCGCTCTGGAGCCTGTTAATTATACATTTTTCCGTTTTATTGTCCAAAAAGGAATTACATTCTTTTCCTATTTACCTCACCACTTTTTCTTATTTATAACCCTGTATTCGCTAAAAATTGGATGTATCCTTTTTAACAAAGTGGTCCTATTCAAAAGAATAAGCCCTTATTCAATTAAATGACCCGATTGTTGAACAAAGAAACACTCTACACAACAGAAAAATCCACCATAATATTCCAACACAACCCTATAAATGATGTACTAAAAAATGAAAAGGAAGCTAGATTTTACTAACTTCCTTTTCTTATATCTATTTGAGATAGGATTATATTTCCACACTTTCTGTTCCTTTTGCAACATAACTCATATCTCCAACCGACTCGACGACATATTCCCCGTCTTTATATAAAATTTTCGTTACACTTGCATTCTCCACTCCAAGCTTTGTTTTACTACAATCTAACATTTCTATTAAGGCAGTAATCAAAAGCCCATGAACGACAACTAAAACGTTGCCACCTCCATTTTTAGCAGCTTCTTCACTAATTCTATCAATCTCTGTTTTTATGCGAGAAGAAAACAGCTCCCAATCTTCCGCCTGTTTCGTAGGGTCCGCTGCTCTAATAAGATTAATCACTTCTTGAATAGAAAGCTTCATGAGTTCTTCTGGTGATGTAACGCCCGCGACTTTCCCAATCGTTTCCCACATATTATCAAGTTTTTCACCTTCAAAAATACCGAAATTCAATTCTCGTAAATCTTTTCTTTTCTCAATTTTCAACTTTGATTGCTCACTATATTTTAATACTAAATTAGCAGTTTCAATCGCTCGACCGCTATCACTACTATACGCATTCGTAAAATGAATATCTTTTAATCCCGTTCCTAAATTAGAGGCAACTTCAACACCTTTTTCTACTAATGGAGAGTCTGCCCAACCTTGCGCGCGATGATTCGTATTTAATATTGTTTTACCGTGTCTCGTAACATATAACGTAACTACATTCTCATTGCTATCTGTTTCTCGCTTATTCATTCTCTTCTCTCCCTTTACATTTCTATATCAATTTTACCACTTCAATTATTCATTGAGCAAAATATACGTCAGTAGATTTGCTTAATAAAAAAAGCTATCTTTCTGTATATCCCTACAAAAAGATAGCATCTTTTATGATTACATTTCTTAACCGATACTCCTACTCAGCAAAAGCACTCGAATATTGTACAATTCCTTCTACACCTTCAAGAGCATTTTCTGTTAATTCCATTACCATAAACACTTCTTCAGGCACTTCAAATGGTGCTTTTATATTCCACTCACTTGCTTTTTTAAATCCGAATTTCGGATAGTATTCTGGATGCCCTAATACTACAACTGACCCGTATCCTAATTCTTTCGCTTTTTCTAAAGCAGCCGTGATAAGCTTTCCACCAATTCCTTTCTTCTGATGGCTTGGTGCTACTGAAACTGGTGCAAGTGCTAATGAATCTACAGTAGTCCCATCTTGTTCTATTGTAATTTTCGATAACATAATGTGACCGACTGTTTCCTTATCTACCGCAACGATGGATAACTCCGGAATAAATGCGTCACATTCTCTAATACGTTTTACAAGTTCATGCTCTTTTTTATCACTAAATTCTTCATTTAAAAATGCCTCTTTTACAACTTCTTCTGTCTTTCTATAATCATTTTTTTGTTCTTGTCTAATCGTTACCATTCTATATTACCCTCTATTCTTTCTTATTTCTTTTTCAATTTTACGAAGCGCTTTTTTCGATCCGCGCTCCATATCGTGTTGCATTTTTCTTTCTTTATAATCAACAAATAGTGTATTTAAATCATATCCTTCTGGGTATAATTCTTTCGCCGCTACCTCTAAAGTAATACGTTTCACATTCACTTCAACAAATTCACCGTTATAATATACAACGACATTATAGAAATTATCTTTTTCCTTATATACAATCCCGAAATCGTTATGATCTAACAAATTCACACGGTCGCCGATTTTATATTCATAGTCATTTTCTCTTTTTTCTTGCACCATTTTCGGTTTTCTAATTTTACTTTCATTTACTTTTTCTATAGCGTATTCTTTATTTCCCATATACTCTTTCGCTCTTTGCAGTACATGTTCTCTCACATTCATTTTATTCGCAATCCAAAGTGCATTACTTTCACCTGATTTACCGATCACTAATTTATAAAGTGGCTCTAGTGTTTCACTATTAAATTGCATTGCTGCATTCATAAAATCATCATGCATTTCTGAGAATCGTTTAATTTCTCCGTAATGCGTACTCGCAACTGTAATACATCCCATAAGGTACAACTCTTCTAAAATAGAAATCGCAAGTGCAGCACCTTCATTTGGTTCTGTACCGCTTCCTATTTCGTCAAATAGTAGTAACGTATTATTATTTGACATCCTCATAATCTCAGAAAGATTTTTCATATGAGATGAAAATGTGCTTAGTGCGTTTTCAATACTTTGATTATCACCAATATCTACAAACACATTTTCAAAAATAGCAATTTCTGTTTCTTTATCTCCAGCGATATGAAGGCCTGACATTGTCGCTAATGTTAACAATCCGATTGTTTTTAGCACAATTGTTTTTCCGCCCGCATTTGGTCCTGTAATGATTAAACTTCGGTAGTTTTGACCGATTTCAAAGTTTAACGGTACTACTTTCCCACTTAAAAGCGGATGCTTACAATTTACTAAATGAATGTAGCCATAATCATTTAATTTCGGCTCTATTCCATCGATTGATTTACTAAACTTCGCTTTCGCAAATACCATATCATATTGACTAATCAATTCCATATTAATTTTTATATGATAAATATTTTCTAATACCATTCCTGATAAAGTCGCTAAAATTTGATACTCTTCCATCGCTTCTTCTGCTTTCAAACTTGCGAGCTCCGCATTTAACTTTGTAACCGTATGTGGTTCTATAAATACAGTAGAACCTTTAGCGGAAGCTTCAACAATACTTCCCGCAACTTGATTTTTATAGGTAGATTTGATTGGAATCGTATAACGATCATCCTTTTTACTAATAAAGAATTCTTGAATATACTTCTTATTTGCACTACTATTTAAAAACTTCGTTAAACGTTCTTTTATTTTTCCATCAGCAGAATCAATGTTATTTCGAATTCGTTTCAACTCTTTACTAGCCGCCGCATCAATGCTATTTCCTTTAATCGAAAAGTTAATTTCTTCTTCGATACTTTTAAATTCAGACATTGAATTTGCATACGAAGATAATACTGGCGCAAAGAATTCTTTATCTAACATAAATTTTTTAATCTTTCTACATCCACGTAAAAAGTCTGAAACACTCACTAACTCTTCTGGATCTAAAATCATCCCTTTTTCTAATTTTTGAATTGTACTAGCGATATTGGAAATTCCGAAGAAAGGAACATGCCCTTCTGCATCTACTATAGCTCGTGCTTCTGTCGTTTCATTTAAGCGATTTCTTACTACTTTTATACTCGTACTCGGCTCTAATTTATTTAATAATTCCTTACCTAATCCACTTACACAATATGATTTCACTATTTCCATTAATTCGTTATATTGTAACTTTTCAAAAGTCATCTTATTCATTTTGTTTCTCCTCACTATGATTGGTTTTCATCATTAATGAAGATACCTACTCATTAGATTCCAATGAGTTCTACATTATTCAATTACCATTTTTATACATCATAAATATATACAAAAAAGCTGCGGGGGATACCGCAGCTTTTACATTTACAAGGCATGTGTAATAACATATGAGGAAATAAGCCATAAAAACAGATGGCAATCCCCTTATTACACGCTTTATAAAGTATTGTAGGTATCTTCATAGGTATCGAAATAAATCCATGACAAAGTTAGGGGTATGATGTACATAAAAATCCCCTGTTCTTATCCGATTTATTTCATTAAATTTTTCCTATTTAGTACCTACCGCACTCACAAAAAGCACCTCTCATTAATTTATATTTTATGGTCATTGAAATCTAATTTACTGAAATTATCATACTATATGTTTTGTAAGAAGTAAAGGTGCCATACTTTTATAACTATACAGAATGTAAAAAGAAGAGGAAACTTATATTTCAGTCTACCTCTTCTTTTTCATCACCAATTTACTGCTGAACATATATGGAAACTGAGCCTCCACTTACATGGAATTGCCCCCATCCATCTTTATTAATTGTTACAGTATTTGTTTGATTACCCGTAATATCGTACCATACTTCCCCAGCGTTATTCTTTCCAACATCCATCCACTTTGATCCTCCTGGTCCATCGGAGATTAATGCCGCTAAACCAGAATTAGCATGTACACCATCGCCTTCTCTTGTCCAGCCAATCACATCTGGATGGTCTAAATAATCACGCTGCGTACCATATGCAAAGTTTTTTCGTGCCGTCAAAATTGGATCAATTTTATCTTTTAACGCTGGAATTTCATAACTACTATTTCCGCTTGTCCCATAGTAATCACCATAGAAAACTGAAGGATAGCCCTCTGCACGAGTTAAAATAAATGCATATGCCAGCGGCTTAAACCACGGACTTACTACAGATTCCAATGACTGCCCAGGTTGAGAATCATGATTCTCAACGAGAGTAACTGCGAGTGCAGGATGATTTTTCATTACTGTTCCATTTAAAATATTTCTCATATCATAATTCCCATTTCCTGTTGAAGCATAATGAAAATTGTAATGAAGCGGTGCATCAAATACAGATTGATTATAATTGACTTTCGCCAAATAATTGTTTAAAGTCTGGACATCATTTTGCCAATATTCAGCCACCGTAAACATTTCTTTCCCCGTTTGCTGTCTGACATGATTTACCCAATCGCGTAAATATTCATGATTAATATGTTTAACAGCATCTAAACGAAAGCCATCTAAATTTAATTCATTCGCATACCATGTTCCCCAATTTTTCATCTCATTCGCAACATCAGGATGATCAAAATCAAGATCTGCATACATCAAATAATCATAATTTCCATTTTCGCTAGACACTTCCCAGTCCCACGCTTTACCTATACCCCTAAATTTATAAATTCGATTTAATTTCCTTCCTTCATCCCAATCCGTTCCGTCAAAATGATACCATTTCCATTTGAAATTAGAATAAGCATCTCCGCGCCCTGGAAAATTAAAACCCGTCCATGCACTAATTTCATAATCACCTGATACTTCAATATTTCGATTGTTACGGTCTACCTCAACAGCTGTTACGGTTTCAGTATAATCAGCCCCACCTTTATGATTCATAACTACATCACCGTATACGTCGATGTTTTGCTTATGTAAAGCGTCAATTGCAGATTTCAACTGTGCTTTTGTCCCATATTTCGTCCGCACCGTTCCTTTTTGATTAAACTCCCCCAAATCATATAAATCATAGGCCCCATACCCTACATCATTTTGCGAAGTCCCTTTATATGCAGGTGGTATCCATACAGATGTGATTCCTTTATGAGCTAAACTTTCAGCATCAGAACGCAAACGATTCCAATGATTCCCATCATTCGGAGCGTACCACTCAAAATACTGCATTAATGTTCCATTATTTATCGTTGCTGCTTCTGCCTTATTCCCCCCATATATATTAGGAAAAAGCAAAATAAACAATAAACAGACTACCGTAATTCTTTTCAACATATTTACACCATCCCCTTCAAGAAAACGTTTGCATAATTCGTTAAAATTATTATAATATTCGTTCTACAGTTAGTAAAGTAACAATCTTTTAATCTCTCGCATTATTTTTCAAAATATGAATTCAACTATTCCACAAGTACCCCCACATAGTTTAAAATTCACATCGTATTCAAAATTGTATACAATTTATCTATAAAAGTATGATGGAGGGATTTCTATGACAGACTTTCAAAAACAATTTTTCGCACGTTTACATATAGAAGAAAAAGAAACCGTATCATTTGAAGATTTATCTCAAATTATGTATAGAATGGCGCAAACTGTTCCATTTGAAAACTTAAATATTCTCGAAAATAACTTTAAAGAAATATCAAAAGAGAATTTAAAAGAAAAAATTTTAGTAAACAACCGTGGCGGTCTTTGTTATGAACTAAATCCTACTATGTATTACTTTCTTAAAGACTTTGGATTGGATGTTTATTTAGTTTCAGGGACAGTTTATAATGCTGCAAACTCTATATGGGCTGTCGATTCCGGACATATCGCAACTGTTTTAAAACTTCATCATGCACTTTATTTAATTGAAGTGGGATTCGGATCATACTTACCTCTTGCACCTGTTCCTTTCTCAGGTGAAGTCGTTCACTCAGTAACAGGAGATTATCGTATTCGCAAAGAAACAACTGAAAAAGGAAATTACATTTTAGAAATGCGTAAAAACAATGAGTTTCTGGATCAATCTTCTGCTGATGATTGGACGTTAGGCTATGCATTTTATATAGAAGAAGTGGATGAAACGAAAGCGAATGCAGCACAAAAAATCATTGTTGAACATGAGGGCTCACCATTTAACAAAGTACCTCTTATTGTAAAACTTACACATGACGGACACGCTTCTTTAACAAAAGATAGTCTTACAATAACAAAAGACGGTAAAAAATCTAAAGAAGAAGTTACAGACGAGCAATATACAAATCTTTTACATTCAAAGTTCGGAATTACACTATAACTGTTTAATCTTTGCTATTTACAGCAGGGATTTTTTGCAATTTGTTGTATTTCATAGTTATATAGGAATATAACTACATATTTAGAAAGGAAATGATTATGACAGAACTTAACGATCGACTACAAGTAGCTGATAAAGAAAAATGGGATTTAACGGATATTTACCATACAATTGAAGATTGGGAAAACGATTTTCATAAAATTGAAGTATTAACGAATGAATTACACAAGTTTAATGGAAATATTAACGATGGCAATAGTTTATTAGCCTATTTAACAAAGGGTGAAGAAATATCTAGCATAATATCTTTAATGTTCGCTTATGCACGATTACAATCTGATCTTGACACACGCGATACTGACGCCCAATCCCTTGTCGATAAAGTATCACAATTACACGTGAAAGTAAGTGCGGCTAAATCTTTCTTTTCTCCATTCTTACTTAGTATAGATGAAAACACATTACATTCTTACATAGAAGAAGCAGAAGGCTTACAATATTATAAAGAAGACTTATTCGAATTATATCGTTATAAAAATCACGTTTTGAATAAAGACCAAGAAGAGATTTTATCACAAATGGGTGAAGCACTCTCCTCTCCGCAGCATACATTTGGTATGTTAAATAATGCAGATATAATTTTTGGTGAAGTGACGACTGATGATGGAGAAAAAGTAAACTTAACACGCGGAATGTATGCAAAGTTAATAGAAGATGAGAATCGTGAGAAACGTAAAGAAGCTTATAAAGCTTATTACAAACCGTATGTTCAGTTAAAAAACTCCATTGCTTCTACTTTATCTGCGGCTATTAAAAATAATGTTACTGTTTCAAAGCTACGAAAATATCCATCAGCTTTAGAAAAATCATTATTTGGCGATATGGTTCCGAAAGAAGTATATGAAAATTTAATCGATACGACGAAAAAAAACATTCAATCATTACATACATATAATGAGCTTAGAAAAGAAAAATTAAATGTAGATGAACTACGACAATACGACTTGAGTGTTGATTTAGTAAAAGGTGTAAAACAAGACATTCCATACGACGAAGCGTTTGATATAATGATCGCGTCACTCGCTCCTTTAGGTGAAGAATATATTGAAACATTAAAAAGCTTTAAAGATAAACGCTATATAGACGTGAGAGAAACACCTGGAAAACGTTCTGGCGCTTATAACTTTGGTGTATACGGTGTTCATCCTTTCATTCTTTTAAATCATCATGATGATTTAAATAGCCTTTTCACTCTTACTCATGAATGCGGTCACGGTATGCATACGCATTACTCACACGGATACCAACCAAGAATTTCTGCACACTATACTATCTTTGTTGCAGAAGTCGCTTCTACAGTAAATGAAGTGTTATTAATTCACTATTTATTAAAAGAAGCAAAAGAAACGAACGTGCGTAATCATTTAATTAACCACTTTATTGAGAGCTTTAAAGGTACTTTCTTTACACAAATCATGTTTGCTGAGTTTGAAAAAATCACACATGAAATGGCTCAGCAAGGTAAACCATTAAACGCCCAAGTCTTTAGCGAAATTTATGAAAAGCTATTTAGAGAATATAACGGTGATTCACTTGTATTTGATGAAGAAGTAAAATATGGATGGTCTAGAATCCCTCATTTCTATCTTCCATTTTACGTGTACAAATACGCAACTGGATTCGCCTCTGCCATTCAAATTGCCGATAAATTATTAAGCGGTGATCCAAATGCACAGAAAAACTATATCGAATTCCTTAAAGGCGGAAGTTCCGACTATCCATTAAACCTACTGAAAAAAGCCGGTGTTGATTTAACTACGCCAGAACCGATTGAAAGTGCATTAAATCGCTTTACTCAACTTGTTGAAGAGTTTTCAGCATTATAGAAAAAAGCATGCAGAGTATATACTCTGCATGCTTTTTCATATGAATCACTTTATTCTAAATGTTGCTGCGTCACACAATGAATCATACCACCATACGCATACAGTGCATTTACATGAATACCAACAATCCTTCTTCCTGGAAACTGCCCTTCAATGATTTGAAGTCCTAACTTATCATGTTCATCACCATATATAGGAACCAATACAACTTCATTTCCAATATAAAAGTTCAGATATGAGCCCTTACAGTCTGCTTCTTTTACAACACTTCTTGTTACCGGTACTGGGATGAGTTGAAATGGATTTCCATCTATATTTCTCGCTTGTCGCAATTCTTGATAATGCTTTTCTTGCGCATCCAAAAGGTACGCCTCTCCTTCCCCGAAAGGATCATATTCATAAAGAATCGTATTTTCATTTACAAAACGCGCTGCCCCATCAATATGGTAATCCGTATCTTCATCATAATTATCCTCACCGCGAATACCAGTTATCCATATGAAATTCGTTACTCCCAAATACTTCGTTAACTCCATTTCAATCTCTTCCTGACTTAGTGTGGGATTTCGATTTTCATTTATAATAGAAGTTTTTGCCGCCATTAAGGTTCCATTTCCGTTTATCTCTATTCCTCCACCTTCTAGACAGACACTTGATTCAACTTTTGGAATGCTATACATTTCACTTATTTCGGCCGGAATAACAGCATCATTTTCATACGGATATTTATCCCCCCAACCATTAAAAATCCAGTGTGTTAAGTAGAGACTCCCCTCCTTATCTTTGACAAAGATCGGTCCATTATCTCTTATCCAAATATCATCAGTTTCTTGAATTAAGAAATCAATTTTATCCATATTCACTTTCGCTTCCATTAACTTCGATTGGACATGTACTTTTTCTTCCTCATCAAATACAACTATATGCACATTTTCTCCGTAATGAAGCTCCTTAGCCATCGCTACCCAAATACCATCTAACTTAGCTCTATAACCTTCACCTCTATGAGTTCTATCATGAGGCCATTGAAGCCATGTCCCCTCATGATTTTCCCACTCAGCAGGCATATGAAACAAACTATTCTGTATATTCATCATACATGTTCACCCCTTCTTTGAATGTAAGTTCAGTTTAAACTTTGACATCGTGTTAAGGTCAACAGAAATATCTTTATTTTACTTGCGGAAACTTTATAAGATCACTCGCTATTTCTCCTTATGATAAACTACTTCCCCTTGTAAAACAGTCATTAAAACTTTCGCATTTGGAATCTTATCGACACTCATTTTAGTAATATCCTCATTTAGTACTACGATATCCGCTGATTTCCCTACTTCAATCGAGCCAGTAATATTATCAAGACCTAATGCTTTAGCTGGCTTAATTGTATAAGCATCGATAGCTGCATGTACATCAGACAAGCCTTTCTCATCAATACTTAATGCATTCGAAATTGTCACAAGTGGATTCAGTTCGTTTACATCCCAATCACTACTAAGTGATACATTCGCGCCCGTTCCCCAAATTTTCCCTAACGGCATAATTCGTTTCATTTGCTGATCTGTAAAATACGTACTTGCCCAGCTTTGTTTAGGATCTTCCGCAAAATCATGACCTACTTGAAAATCAGCACTAACCCCTAAATGAGCAAAACGTTTTATATCACTATCTTCTACCATCTCCACGTGCGTGAGCGTATAAGGCTGATTCGCCCCTTCTTTTTTCGCTGCTTCAATTGCATTTAAACTCTCTCTTACCCCGCCGTCTCCAATTGTGTGAATGAGTGCACCGTAACCAAGTTTATTAAGTTCTGTTAACCACCATTTCATTTTTTCTTCTGGAATATAGTTCAAACCATACGGGGTTCCTTTAAACCACTCAAATTTATATTTTTCAAGCGTTTTAGCTGTACTATTAATACTAATTCCATCACTATACATCTTCACTTGATTGATGAGCATGCGGGACGACAGATCATCACGCTTAATTTTTTGGAAATACTCCATTTGTTCTGCTTCATTTAAATTCGGATACACCCATGGACGAAGTACTACTCGCGACGTTAGCTTTTTCTCATCATTTACTTTATTCCAAACATCTAACCAACCTCGTTTCCAATAGAGACGTCCATCACCGACTGTAGTAATACCATTCTTCGCAACTTCATCTAAGCCGTCCAGCAAACCTTCATAATTTTTTTCAAACAGATTCGGTTGGGAATTCCATGCTTTTTCCATCACAATATCTCCAGCTGTATCATAAAGAATACCAAACGGTTCTCCTGTTTCTGGATCCAGAATAATTCTTCCGCCTTGCGGATCTTTCGTATCTTGATTTATACCAGCCAACTCCAATGCTTTCGAGTTAACCCATACAGAATGAGAGGTTCTTTCCATAATTAATACTGGGTTATTAGGAAATAACTCATCAAGAACTTGTAATGGAGTTTGCTGTTCTGATTTTTCGTCCATATCTTTTAACAGCTCTTCCAAACTAAACCCAGTTCCGCTTACCCATTCCCCTGTCTTTACATCTTTTTTACAAGCCTTTAAATACGAGCGTTGTTCTTGCAGCGAAGCATCTGGTGAAACGCTACAATTCCCCGCTGCTGGTGATTTCGCTTCAAAAATATGATTATGATTGTCCACAAAACCAGGAAGGATTTGACGTCCTTGTAAATCTATCACTTTCGTATCTTTATTAATCAACTCTTCTACATCCTTATTTGAACCGACAAAAGTGATTTTCCCATCTTTAATCTCTACAGCTTCTGCCATTTCTTTCTTTTCATTAGAAGTATAGATTGTACCATTTTTAAACACTACATTTTTAGGCAACTGACTAGGTAGAGCAGAGCTACCATTCCCACCTTCTCCTACTTCAGGCGTACACGCTGAAATCCATACCATACTAAGAACCAGACAAATAAGTAAGATTTTTCTTTTCATATTCTTTCTCCTTTTTATTATGATAAATCGCTCTCGTATATAGAATAAGGATTGACATAATGTTAATGTCAATCCTTATTCTCATTCTATTTTCGTAACTAAAAAACAAATTTGTGTCACATACTCCTCTACTAAACAATCACATTCAGGTCCCTTTATATAGACCTCATATGGCGCATTGTCTATTACATAACCATTTATTTCCACCCATTCTTCTAACGCTATATAAGCGTAACCTATATAGTCATAACTACCATAATGCATAGTAGTAACGATTTGATGCTCATTTAGCTTTTTTATTTCACACTCTTGTAATACACCTTTATTGTCATCATCCATAATCGGAATTCTTAATTCAATATCACTGTGATTTGGAATATACTCTTTATCATAAAAAACTACGGATGGAGAACCGACTATTTGAAAGCTATTTTTTTGTACATTTTCATATAAGTCATAAAAATAATCATCCATATCATCTATATCTATTTGTAATCTTTGAGCAATTACCGTTATTTCATTTCTCATTCCAATTAATATATCGTAACTTCTATGACGAGCAATATTAAGACCATTGTTCATACTTACCATTTCATTCATTTCAGAAATAACCTGTAAATTTTGTTTCACCTCATGAGACAACTCTATAATTTGCGCCTGCATATGTTTAATAAATGAATTTTGATCTGCTGACTGGAGAATGACTTTAATTTTCGGTAAAGGAAACTTGTACTCCCTCAGCTTTTTAATTTTCAATGCTATTTCTAACTGCCCTTGCTCATAATATCTATATCCATTTACCGGATTCACATATGCTGGTTTTAATATCTCCTCTTTATCATAATGCCTTAGCATTCGTGTACTCATTTTACAAATCCGTGAAAATTCAGTAATTGTATACATATAAATACCCCTTGAATATATTTTCTTATATAAACTTATTTATTAAAACCAATCAAATATTTTTCTGATTGAAGAACCTTCATTCTGATCGTTCAGCTTTTTCATTTTTGAAGGTAACAAATGACTAGGACAATACCACGTTAAACAATTCATCGCGCCTCCCATTGTCGATATTTCTCCTACATGAATTTGAATAGCTTGTTTCTTAGTATGTTGTTGAATATATCGTAAAACTTCCCCATCTTTAGCTAATCCAAACTTAGGAATGTAAATCGTATCACATGTTTCTAACATATTTATATATAACCCTTTTGCCGATGCTATTTCTTGATCATACTGCCCTTTCTCTGTATATGATGAAGGAACAACTATAAATTCAGCTTCTGGCATTTGCTCTTGAATAATTTCTTGAACATTATATCTAAATTCATGATCTCCTAAAAAATCACTAATAAACATTGTATGTTCATCAATAAATTTAACCATTCCATCTGCGTGTGCAAGTACATCTCCTTCTTCAGCAGGAATAATAATAACCCGACTCACATCTAAATCCCATTCCAGTTGCTCTATAATTTCTTCTTCCGTCCAATCATAATTATCATCAAATATGCGTTCCGTTAATATAACGGTATCCTTTTTATTCCAAATAAGATTTCCACCGTCTAATATCAATGGAGATGTCACATATTCAAAGTCGTTCTTTTTCAACCATTTATTAAATTGTTGATCTAAATATCGTCCTTGATCTTTCGGTAAGTAATTTGGTTGATATTTAAATTTAACTAGATGATTTGTTACAACTGGTGCAACATCTCTTAGCCAAATATCATCATACTCAAAAAAGCTTGTATGAAAGTCTTGCTCTTCAACAGATAAAGATATAAGTTGATCGGTAAATGCTTTATTTTCATTTAAGTATTCATTAAAATAAATAATGTCTTCATAAAATGGTTGATAATATTCATTCGATTCGTCTGGTATTGCAGTAAAAATAATTCCATTATGTTGTTGTTCCATATTATTTACCTCACTTTTTAATAATGATTGAATAACTGTTTTCAATAAGCCAACTATTCCCCAATTCATTTCTCTTTTCATTACAATTTTTGAAACGTGCACATTTCATGAACGGATTATAGCACGGAGAAATATTATATATTTATATAAAAAATATAAAGCCGTCGTTAAGCCGTAAACTGACTCTTGACAAGATTTTAAAATTTCAATCGTCGTACACAATGAAGGATTAGATGATTTTTTTATCAAGATTCAAATCCATGACTTCTAATAGGGCGTTTTGATTATATAAATTCACTAAATTCGTTTCTACCCCTATACAAATTGCTTCAAGCGGAAGATCGTTTGGATCTTGACCAAATGGATCCTCAATTTCAACCCCTATTGCTTCAATTCCTATAAATGCAAAACTTATAAACGTAGTTGCAAGTACCGTAAACCATCCAAGGCTATCAACAAGACCAATCGATAAAGTCCCGCAAAATATGAGCAGTAAAATTTTAATATGAGCAAAATATGCAAAAGGAATAGGCGTTGTTTTAATCCGATCACATCCACCCACAGCCGTAAGCAGGGTATTCAAATCAGCTTCCATATTAATTATTGCATTTGGATGAATTTGACCCGTTTTCAAACCTTTTGATAGTATAGTTTTTAACATAAAAACTATACTAATCGGTAAATGAATAGACTCCGTCAACATTTCCCTTTCCTTCTCAGAACAAATATCAAACAATGCTTTTATTTCAGATAAATCTTTTTCATCTCTCAAATGTCCTTTCGCTATCTTTGGAAAAGCAATTAATAGATGTAAAAATTTTAGTTTTTCCTGATCCGTCTTTTTCCCTTCGGGCTCCCAATAACATAAAAAACTAACTGCTAAATTTCTAGTACAAGCAACAATCGTACCAAATAACTTTCTACCTTCCCAATACCTATCATAAGCAGTGTTAGTACGAAAAACTAACAGTAGACCTAAAGCCCCTCCAACAATTACCCAAGGAGTTTGATTCATTTTTATTGCTACATAATAATAATTAATCACAGTTACTACCGTTGAAACGCATATATATAATAAAATTTGCGGAAAAATATCTCTTATAACTGTTCCCTTTAATGTAAATATTTGATGTAAACTATTTTGATTATTGTAATGAACCATATTTACCAAAACCTCTTTCTTGGCTACTATTGTACACTTTCTTTCATCTTAAAAATTATGAAAGGATACAATTAAATAGTAGAATCATAAACCCTATTATTATGAAACTGGTTAAGATTATTTCTTTCAATACCGTTACTCCTTTTTACCAAAAGATAAAACATCTTTTTTGATTTAAACAACAAATGTTCACTCTTCTAAATCACGACGCATTATTCTAGAATTTGCAATGAATAAAGCACTAATTAATACAAGAATCGCGCAAGCATATAACAATGAATCCATTGGACTATCATGGTCTATAATAATCAGACGAACAATAGCCGTAATACCTATATATATAAAATAACGTAATGGAAAATGAAAGTTCATTTGAAAATACTTTATAATCATTACGATGAATTCAAAATATAAAAAGAATACGACGATACTATCAATCAAATGATAACTAGATTCCTCACTATCGAATTTAAGTTCTTGTATAAATTGAATAACTTCTTTCATCAGAAACACACTTAAAACAATTCCCAAACAGATCAAAGCAACATTTAAAATGTACTGTAGAACGATAGGGAACAACGAAAAAACTCTTTTTATATTCTTTAACACAAACATTTTTCTCCTTTTCCATATAAAACAATACTGACAATATATTTATATTTAATTATCATTACATAATAATTTTACACTTAACTCTTATTACAGATGTCAAAACAAGACAAAATAGGTGATAGCATTTCACCTATTTTGCCTATAAAGCAACATAGCGAAACTATAATCGATTACTTCAATTGAATGGGTTGTTGCTGTGTAACACAATGAATCATTCCGCCATTTTTATAAAGTTCTCTCACGTCAATTCCCACTACTTTGCGATCTGGGTATAACTTCTGAATCGTATCGTTTGCAATTTTATCATTTGGATCATTATAATTAGGAACCAATACCACTTTATTCCCAATATAATAATTGATATACGACCCCTTATAATCGAGAGTTTTTCCACCTTCTAAAGTAACTTTATCTTTACTAAGCGGTAAGTATTCATACTTATATTTCTTTCCTGAAGCATTTTTTGCATCTAACAATTTATCCATATCTTTGTTTGACAAGCCCCATTCCGCCAAGTCATCTTCTTTCATCGTTACAATGGTAGATTTATCATGGAATTTAGCAAATCCATCAATATGAAAATCCGTAATATCTAAATTAGGCACTCCGTCTAACCAAATAAAGTTTGTCACCCCAAGGTCACTTATATATTTTTCAATTTCCTTTTCTGATAAATCAGGATTTCTATTTTTATTCGTTACTGCACTTCGAGTTAATAAAGCAGTCCCATTACTGTCTAATTCAATTGCGCCACCTTCAAGGACGAATTTCCCCCAATCAATTCTTTCAATCCCTAATTGTTTACTAACATTCTCACGTACACGGGCATCATTTTTATAAGGAGTTTTCTTCCCCCAACCATTAAATGCTGGATCTAATATTTTTAGATTTTTATTATTGTCATAAACAAAAATTGGTCCACTATCTCTTGCCCATACATCATCAGTAGGAGCGATAAAGAAATCAATTTTCTCCATATTTAGCCCTTTATCTATTAAAAGCTTATTGATTCGCTCTTTCTCCTCCTCAT
The DNA here is from genome assembly GCF_018966865.1 of Bacillus sp. NP247. Classification (NCBI taxonomy): domain Bacteria; kingdom Bacillati; phylum Bacillota; class Bacilli; order Caryophanales; family Bacillaceae; genus Bacillus; species Bacillus sp. NP247. Next base: position 742,821 of record NZ_CP076653.1, read on the forward strand.
CGTATGCAACAATGTGGACTTTTTCACCCTCAGTTAAAGCACTTGCCATCTTAATCCAAATAGGTTCAACTTCCTGCTTATACTCTTGACCATATGTGTATTCATGTGGCCATTGTAGCCATGTACCTTCATGTTTATCTTTTTCATCCGGCATCGTATATTTTCCAACTTTTTTCTGTTCCTCTACCTTTTCACTCTCTTTCCCTTTTGCATTTTCATTACCTCCTTCAAAAGAACACCCACTAATAATCGTTGTAGATAATGTAGCTATTAAACAAAACTTTACTATTTTTTTCATTTTTCAACCTCCTGTTCATGTCTCCAATAATGTAAGGCTTAACATAGTGTGAAGCTCAAGCTTTTTCATCAATGTAAAAATTACCAATTATTCTTCCGCATGATAATCACATAATTTCAATACAAATAGATGACATTCACAAAATACATTTCCTATATTTAACATTAATATCATTTAACTTCCTTCATAAATTTATTCTAATATTAATCCCCTCTCATACCTGCTTGTTCACTAAATAAAAAAATCGGTATTGATAATTTTATATCAATACCGATTTTCAAATAATTATTTTCCTTCTATTAAATCTTTCACCATCTTTCTAAACTCTTGATTAAATGCATCGTTCATTCCATTTTGTACGTTAGAGAAAAGAATTACAAAAGTTCGTTTATCCCAATTAAAATTATTAAATGTGTTCCAACCAGCTAATACACCATGATTATGATAATAATCTGGGTAAATATAGAAACTAAATCCATACTTTCTAGCGGGTGATACAGTAAACATATCTGATAAATTTTGTTTAGAAAGCAGCTTCCCATCCATAATTGCCTCATCTAACCTTCTCATATCATCAACTGTAGTGTACATTTCACCACAACCATATAGCCAATTCATTCTTAAACGAGGCGTAACTACTAACTCATTATCTTTTTTCGTATATCCTTCTGCTAAAAACATATCTCCAGGAAAAGTTGCCCCCATCCCAGATTCATGCATTCCAACAGGAGTAAAAATATTTTCTTTCACATATTCAGCCAGCGTTTTATTCGATAACTTTTCTACAATATACGCAAGTACCATATAATTATAATCTGTATATTTCCATCCTGTTCCTGCAGGAAATTGCAACTTTTGCGCTCCAATCCATGTTACTAACTTTAAACGTGACGCCGCATCAACACTACCTTGTCCCTGATCTGGTAACCCGGACGTATGTGTTAATAAATTTCGTAACGTAATATTTTTATCTGCCGGAAACGATGGAATATACTTATTTACATTGTCTTCAATATTCAATTTCCCTTTTTCTCTTAGTTGCATGATAGATATTGCAACGACTGTTTTCGTAATAGAACCAATTCGATATTTCGTTCTTGGCGTTGTTAATACTTGATCTTTCACATTCGCATACCCGTAGCCTTTTCGTAAAACTACATTATTTTTATCTGTTACGAGAACCGTTCCGTTAAATCCTTTATCTTTTAAATATTGATCGAGTTTCGTTGCTGCAATATCATAACGTTTTTGCTGATTTGCATCAACTTTCGGTTTATCATTTCCAACCTTATCCTCAAAATTCGAAAATGCCTTCAAACTGTATTTCTTTTCTTTATTTGCATGTATGAGTGCAGCGACACTCCCACAAAAAATAGCAAAAACAAAGAAAACGATTAACCATTTCTTAAACATATAGGAACCCTCTTTTATCCAATTTCACTTTATACTATTCTATTCCATTCTATTCTTATGCTATATCTATTAATTTTCAAACATTTTATAATTTATCTATCATTCATCATATTACACTAGATTCCTTTTTCTTACACTCAAATTTTGACTACTCTCTATTGTATTTCTTTTTTGTAAAATTTCCACCTTACAATCGGATGCATCCAACTTGAATTTCAATTTCTTATGTAACATTCGCTACACATTAACAAGAATGGAGTTGTTAATTTGAAAAAGACTGATAAACGCAATCGTTTAGATGATTTGATATTTCATTATCAGGTAACAAAAAATAACATGGTTATAATTGAATATTACAAAAAACAGATTACGTTTTTAAAAGGAAATGACGCTGAAATACAAGCGGTGCTTCTTATTTAATTACACAATAAATGCTTCATTACGTCTTCAAGTAATACGTTCGGCTTTAAGGCCTCGTTTTCCGTACGCCATCCTATAAATCCATCTGGCCTTATTACTACCGCTCCTCCATTTTCTATCCCGTATAATTTTCTAAAAGAGTTACCTTGATCGATGAAATCACCAGTTAAACCAACCTGATAAACTTTCATCTTTACTCCTAATCGGGATGAAACAACATGTACTGCTTCAGCCCAAGCACTTGGCTCTGTCCCAGTAAGTAATACAAAGTTGCTACCAAATAGATCAAGTATAGAAACTTCATTTTCTTCATAAGTTCCCCAAAAATGTGGTGCACGCGTTCCCGGTCGTCCCTTCAAATCTACTACATCCATACTATGCGGAGTGTTACATTCGTCTATAATTGCTTCTGAGCAATACTGATAACCAGCAGTGACAGCTAAACTATCCATATTACTCAAATTACCTTCCTCTCTGCCCGCAGCACGAAATAATATACTACTCGCATGGTTCGTCGTTAATTTCGCAACAGGATATCTCTCTTCATGATACGTTTCTAATAATTTGGGATTTGCTTTCCCTTTTATAACAGCCGCTAATTTCCAAGCTAAATTATGTGCATCTTGTATCCCTGTATTTGAACCAAATCCTCCTGTTGGCGGCATAATATGTGCCGAGTCACCAACTAAAAAGATGCGATTTTCCTGAAATTTCACCGCTGTACTTTCACTCGCTTCCCATGGCAAAACACTTAATATTTCTGACTTAATATCCGTACTTCCAATTGCAGTTTGAATAATTTGTTTACAGCGTTCTATAGAGAAATCCTCTGGTCGCTCCCCTTTTACTGGATCATAAGCTACATGATAAATCCATTTACTTTCGTTATCGACTGGAATAAGCGCACCAATTACTTTTGGATGTCGTATCATAGTAAAACCGAATGCGTCTCCTTTAATACATTCACTTAAATCTGCTTCAAAATATATGTTCATATAATAACCACCGATTGTGCCACGGCCCTCGGTTAAAATCCCTAACTCTTCACGTATGTTACTTTTCGCCCCATCCGCTGCAATTACATAATCACAATGAATCATGCTCTCTTCTTTCGTTTCACGATTTCGAATCGTTGCTATTACTCCGTTCTCATTTTGCTCATAAGAAACCAGTTCATGATTAAAAGATAGATTTCCGCCTAACTTTTGCGCGTATTGTAACATCATCTCTTCTAAAGTAATTTGATAACAAGCAGTTTGTTTTGATGGGCTAATCTCTTCCACTTCACGAACTAACTTTTCATTATTTTCATACTGTGCCGCCCTTATTTGTTCCAACTCTTCATTTTTTACCTCAGCTATTGTTTGAACCGCAATTCTCCCGCGACAATCCTCTAATGCTTTACCAGCTAATCTAATTCGTTTTTCTAGACCTAATTCTCGAAATAATTCCATTGTGCGAAATGTAATTCCACCCGCTTTCGGATGAATCGCAGTAGACGGATGCCTTTCAATAAGTAAGTACTCAATGTTCTGTTTTCCAAGAAATAACGCAGACGCTAATCCTGATAATCCCCCTCCAACAATTAAAACTGGTACATGTTTTGATTTCATATATTTTCCCTCCACATTTGTTCTTCTGAGCTCAGTGACATAAATATAATCAAAAAATCAACAAAAATATAGACTTATATTTCATTTTGAATTATCATATAAATAGATTACGCCCCAAATTACTTTTACTTTTTCATACATCTATAATCCGCTTGAATTATGCGTGTATGAAAGAGTAAAATTAAAGAACTCACTTTAGTAGACACCAAAATAATAAAAACATTATAAGCGGTTGTAACCCTATAAATTATACAGGGTTACAACCGCTTAATTTTTTGGTCAATGACTTAACCTTTCTCATCTGTAAACAACGTATTATAAAATATAAAATCCTTTTCTATCCCCCTATCATTTTCAACACATAAAATTTCATTCGTCTCGATTTTCTTTCCCAATATTGCAGCTCATACAACAATCATGTAGCATTACCGTATCGATGTAATGGTTCATCATTTTAAACCTTTCGACTAATTTATTGGAGGTAAAGTGATTGAAATGAATAAACAAGAACAATTAAATGTTATAAAAAAAGATTTTATTGATTCCCAAAAAGTATTATTGGCAATTGGCGATGAAACAAGGCAAGCTATTTTGTTAGTTCTCATGGAAACGGAATGTCAAACCGGATTACGTGTAGGAGAAATTACGAAACAAACACACCTTTCTCGACCAGCAGTATCACATCACCTTAAGATTTTACGAGAAGCTGGTATTATTTTAATGCGTAAAGAAGGTACAAAGAACTTTTATTATATTGACATACGTACAAAATTAGGATTATTAAAAAATCTTGTATTAGATATTGAGAAGCTACTGCAAAACTTTTATTGAAATTTGGAGGTATAAGAAATGAGAGCAATGGTGATTGATAAGTATGGGAAAGTTCCAATGCGTATGACTGAGATGCCCACACCTGAAATAAATGAGTATGAGGTGCTCGCAGAAATTCATGCAGCTAGCATTAACCCAATTGATTTTAAAATACGCGATGGAAAAGTGAAGTTGTTACTTAAATATAAAATGCCCCTTATTCTTGGTAATGACTTTTCTGGTGTCATTGTAAAAGTCGGAACAAAGGTGACTCAATTTAAAGTTGGTGATGAAATATATGCACGTCCAAGAAAAAATAAGATTGGTACTTTTACGGAATATATAGCCATTCATGAAGATGATATAGCCTTAAAACCTAATAATTTAAGTTTTGAGGAAGCGGCGTCGATTCCACTCGTTGGCTTAACATCATATCAAGCATTACATGACATCATGCAATTACAAAAAGGACAAAAGATTTTGATTCACGCTGGATCCGGCGGTGTTGGTACTTTCGCAATTCAGTTAGCAAAAATAATGGGTGCCACTGTTGCAACAACTGCTAGTGAAGCTGGTGAAAATTTAGTAAAGTCTCTTGGCGCAGATGAAATTATTAATTACAAAACAGAAAAATTTGAAGATATACTGAAAAATTATGATGCGGTATTTGATACACTTGGCGGTACAACACTTGAAAAATCATTCGATATTATAAAAAGCGGCGGAAAAATTGTTTCCATTTCAGGAATGCCGAATGCTCGATTCGGTAAAGAATTTAGTTCAGGATTTTTCAAAACACTCTTATTTTCATTATCAAGCAAAAAACTTACTGCACTTGAAAAAAAGCATACTGCTCAATATTCGTTTTTGTTTATGAAACCAAGTGGGGATCAATTACGTATTATTGCAAACTATATTGAATCTGGAAAAATCAAACCTATAATTGATCGAGTTTTTCCTTTTGAAGATGCTCAAAAAGCAATGGAATATTCAGAGTCCGGAAGAGCAAAAGGAAAAATAATTGTAAAAATTAAATAATAACAAAACTCCATTTTAATGAATCTTTTCAAAAATGGGGTTTTTGCATTCGCTGTTAAATAGACACAATGCAATGAAGTCCTTACAATAGATTGCAAGGGGAAATAATACATTATACTTTTAGTTAACTTTACAAAGAATACATATGTACAAATACATAATTAAAAATACAAAAAGGAGGAGATCAAATGGCTAAAAATAATGAAGCTGTTTGGAATTTAGATAATAGTTATACGACTTTACCACAATCATTTTATACAGAAATCCCCCCAACTCCTGTACACTCACCAGAGTTAATTAAACTAAATAATTCTTTAGCAATATCTCTTGGCTTTAATCCTGAGGAATTAAAAAAGGAAGCCGAAGTTGCCATTTTAGCTGGTAACGCAATCCCAGAAGGAGCTCATCCACTAGCTCAGGCGTATGCTGGGCACCAATTTGGTCACTTCAACATGTTAGGAGATGGTCGTGCCCTTTTAATTGGAGAACAAATTACTCCTTCAGGCGAACGGTTTGATATTCAATTGAAAGGTTCCGGTCCAACTCCATATTCGCGCCGTGGTGATGGCCGCGCTGCACTCGGTCCGATGCTACGTGAATATATTATTAGCGAAGCGATGTACGCGCTTGATATTCCAACTACTCGCAGTTTAGCAGTAGTCTTAACGGGCGAACCAATCTATCGCGAAACAAAGCTACCTGGAGCTATTTTAACAAGGATTGCAAGCAGTCATATACGCGTTGGAACATTCCAATACGCTGCAGCTCGCGGCTCAATCGAGGATCTCAAAGCGTTAGCTGACTATACGATAAAAAGACATTATCCAGAAATTGAATCTACTGAAAATCCATACGTTTCATTACTACAAGAAGTTATTAAGAAACAAGCCAGCCTCATCGCCAAATGGCAAATCGTCGGCTTCATTCACGGCGTAATGAATACTGACAATATAACGATTAGCGGTGAAACGATTGATTACGGTCCTTGTGCCTTTATGGATAGTTATGACCAAGGAACAGTATTTAGCTCTATTGATGTAAAAGGCCGCTACGCATATGGAAATCAGCCCTATATGGCTGCATGGGACCTTGCACGATTAGCTGAATCTTTAATGCCGATTCTACACGAAGATGAAGAAGCAGCGCTAAAGATTGCACAAGATGAAATTTCAAAGTTTAGCGTGCAGTACGAAAACAATTGGTTCCTCGGAATGAAGAAGAAATTAGGACTATTTAGCAATGAAGAGCAAGATCAATCCCTTATTGAGAAACTTTTAAAAGCAATGGAAAAATATAAAGCAGATTACACAAATACATTCCGTTCATTAACTGACACTACATTAGAAAATGCACCTTTATTTGAAAGTCCCGAATTTAAAGAATGGTACGAGCTATGGCAATCTCGGTTAGAAAGACAAAAAGAATCGAAAGATGATGCATACAAATTAATGAAAAATAACAACCCAGTAATCATCCCTAGAAACCACAAAGTAGAAGAAGCACTAGAAGCAGCTGTTAAAGATGGAGACTATAGCGTAATGGATAAACTTCTTGAAGCTTTATCAAATCCTTATGCGTATTCTACAGAGCAAGACGAATACTGCGTTCCACCTGTGCCGACGAATCGTCCTTATCGTACTTTTTGTGGGACGTGATTGTTTAATATTTTTAATGTGCTTTCAATTATTGAAGGCACATTTTTTTGTGTGCTGCTTAATTAGGAAGGGCTTATACTCCAACATATAATAGGTATCCCTAACAAAATACCTTTTCTATTTAATAATAAATTTTTCCACTTATCTTTTTTTATTTTTTCAAAAAATAATATAAACAACTCACTCTATTCCAATAGGTTTAACAATAAACATACTCAACAAATGTTGAGAAATAATATTTCCACTTTCAAGTAATATCATTTCTGTTATTATATTTTATAAGAATATTCAAAAAAGGAGGAACCTTTATGTTTACACCCACTAAAAGTGAACAAATCACACAACTATTAAATGAATGGTACATTGAAATACGATCTAGGCATATAGATAACGCAACTCATCTCAAAGAGCAACTAGATATTAAAATTAATACATTAAAAACTAATTCTCAAGATATTGTACAAGATCAAAATCTATTACTTTATTATTCTTTATTAAACTTCCGATATAACTACTTAATTGATAACTTAGGTGTATCTAAAGCAAGTTTTAATAAAATTGAATCATTTGAAATCCCAACAAATAATTTTTTATCCTATTACTACCATTTCTTTAAAGCAATTCATTCTGACGCAGTTGGAAACTATCTACTAGCAAAAGAACATTATTATAAAGCCGAGTCTTTACTTCAATATATTCCCGATGAACTTGAAAAGGCGGAATTCTACTATAAACTAGGATATTCTTACTATGATAATCAACAAGCACTTCAAGCTATCAAAGAAGTAACAAAAGCTAAAGATATGTTTTCTAATCACTCTGGGTATGAAATCAACATGGCTTTTTGTGACAATATTTTAGGCCTAGCCTGTACATATTTAAAAGAATGGGAACTAGCCGAAGAACACTTTACAGCTGCAATGGATCAATTTCAAAAAATCTGTGAAAAAAGATTTATTTTAATGGTTCGACACAACTTAGGGTGGATGTATGCAACACAAAACCTCTCCGTTTTAGCCATTCGTTATCTTTCAGAAGTTGTTGAAAAATCTCCAAATCATTATAAGGCCATCTATGTTAAAGCAAAAGAGCATTACAAACTAAAACAGACTGCCGCTGCTCATGACCTAATTGAAAAAGGAATAAATATTTGTAATGAATTGGAACAGAAAGAATATCAACATCGTAATTTTATTTTAAGAGAAATGAACAATAATTCACCTGCCGAAGAATTCGAAAAAATAACTCTAGCAGGAATTACCTATTTTAAAAGCGAAAAACTATACGATAATGTTCAAGAATATTATGAAGCTCTAGCAACTAAATTTCATGAAGAAAATCAACATTCTAAAGCAAGTAACTATTTTCATTTAGCATTACAAGCAAGGCAACAATCTTTTGAGAAAGGAGCATTAAAATGAAAAAAATAATATTAAGTCTGATGGGAATTATCACTCTATTAACTTTAACAGCTAATGTAGTAAATGACACTTCATCTAACCCTTCTGAGATACTTAAAGTTATGTTATCAGAAGGTGACGGTGGCGGTTGATTTTTATGAGCTTTCATGTGAATTTTTTTTGAAATTTCCACTAAAAAAGAAAGTCATATACACACGACTTTCTTTTTTAGTGCTAGTAAATTTAATAACATTTATCTCCAAATGTTTTGACTAAAAGACTCAATCCTCATATTATTAAACATTAGTCCTCACTACTTTAATATTTTCCAACTCATTGATTTTATAAGTTTTCAAACATCAATTTAAACCCATTTCCTTTATCATAAGTCATCTTTTCCTGAGGTAATTGATGTGGGTTTAATACATAAACAGGCATACTATACAAACCATATTATTCATAATGTAATAAGTCTGTTCTCCATGCCAAATTTTTAAAAAACATTTATAATGTATAGTCATTCACGGTTAATTTAATATTACTAGAAGAACACCTTTAAATTTTTCCTATTGATTAAATTTGATGCCCTACCTTAATTCACCTGATCTCGTATCTATAAAAATTGAAGAGTTCTTTCCAAAATGAATTCTTTTATACGTTCATCTTTCCATCAATTATTATAAAAAGCTTCTCTCATCAACCCCGCAATCCCCCTGCTCCCTTCACTCCCAACTTTCTCAAGTTCTTCTATAACTAATTCTCGTCTCTCCACAGAATGATTTTGACTTAACTTCGCTTTTCCTTCTATTTTATTTATCTTTATTTTAAACCCAACTATTCCCCTACTTAATCCTTGCATATAATTCGGATCTACATCATTCAGTGAGTAGGTACTCTTTGGATTTTCATATTTATGTACTAAATCTTGAAGAGAATCTATTAATTCCTGTTCATCTTCAACAATTTCTAGCTCTCCATATACATGCACCGCAACGTAGTTCCATGTTGGTACTGCTTTATTTGTTTCATACCATGACGGAGAGATGTAACTATGTGGTCCTTGAAAAACAGCTAACACTTGTTGATTTCCACTATCTTTCCATTGCTCATTTGGACGTGCAAAATGACCATATAAAGTAAGTGTTTCCCTATTTAACAATAACGGTAAATGCGTTGCGTACGGTGCTCCGTTATGTTGAGAAAATAAAGTTGCAAAGCTATTTTGTTCAATCATTTCGTACTTCGTCTCTTCATCTTGTATAGTGAAATGTTTTGGTATGTACATAAGCTCCCTCTTTTCTTATCTTCTTATTTCCCATTATATTTACGAGATTTATTATTTGGCAGGGGCAGATTGTAATTGTTTTATAAGGGCAGTGCTTATAGGCCGAAACCTCTGTTTCAAAAATAATAGGTGGCATTATATGATTTCTGCCACCTTAGTCAATTTTTTTATTGATACAAACTCCACTATTTAACTACCCTTCATAGCTTTTTCTAATACCGCTCTAATGAATTCCGTTTTACCTAAGCTATAACTTGATCGATTTTTCGCCGTTTCTGCTAATTCTTTCTTTAACTTCCCATATTCAATAGTAGCTTCTGGATTCCCACGAAGATAATCACGAAACGCTACATGTCTTCTTAACTCTTCACTATTCTTATCACATACATATAAATGATGTTCCATCCAAATTGTATTCTCTCCATCCCTCGGAACATATTGATCCTTTCTCCCAAAGGCTTCTCTCCCCTTAATACTCCACTCTTCTTGATGAAAATAACCTATCTTTTCAAGTTTCTTTATTATTCTAGGAAAAATATCATACTCTTCTATTACGACATCGATATCTAATATCGGTTTAGAAGCAAGCCCCTTAACGGATGTACTACCAACGTGTTCGGTAGACAAAATGTTTTGTCCCATTGCGTGTTGAAGAACTGTTTGGAGCTTACAAAATTCACTTTCCCATTTTGCTTCATACTCTTCAATCATTATTACCGGATTCAAATTATCACCCTTCTTAATTCCTATAAAGACTGCATATACCTTATAACCTCTGAATATGAGTATCCTTAAAATCAGTCTCATACTTCAATCCATATCCAAGCATCCGATCCATCCCAATATGTGCTGTCCATATTAAACCGACCATTAAAACTGTATCCATCTTAAAATAGACCCCTATTAAAACAAGTAATATGGATATGATATATGTGTGAAATAGATTATAAATTTTGGAACCGACACGGTGATTAATAGCGTACGCTATCCCTGCTAAATCAGGTATAAATAGTAATACGATAAATAATAGCCAGCTAAATCCACATAATGAGTATATATAAATCGTTGCTAATAAAACGACCAATCCTTCAAGATGTATAATTCGTTTCTCCAAATTTCATCAGCCCTTATCTTTTAGCTTTAAAATTTTATTCGGATTCAAAATATTTTGCGGATCAAGAGCTTTCTTTATTTTCTCCATAACTAATAATGCCGCCCCATGTTCTTCTTCTTGATACTTTCGTTTTCCAATTCCAACGCCGTGTTCTCCAGTACACGTTCCCCCTCGTTTAAGAGCATACAGTACAATACTTTCATTTATTTCGTCCGCTTTTTTCACTTCATCTTTATCATTTGGATCAATCATTAAGAGCACGTGAAAATTCCCGTCTCCTACATGGCCAAGAATACCACCAACAAGACCAACTTTATCTAATGCCTCTTTCGCATTTTGAATCGCGCCAGCTAACTCTGAAATTGGCACACATACATCTGTGCTCATTAGCTTTTTACCAGGATAACTATGAACGTAAGAATAAGCTAAGTTATGTCTTGCATCCCATAATTTATTTCTTGCCGCAGTTTCAGTTTCAAAAGCGACTTCTTTACATTTATGATCAAAAACAATTTCCTTCGTAAACTCGATATCTTGCGTTAGCCCTGCTTCATTTCCGTGAAACTCTAAAAACAGTGTTGGTTCTTCTCTGTAATTTGTTTCATTATAATGATTTACTTGTTTCATAGATAATTCATCAACAAGTTCTATTCTCGCAATTGGAATGCCAGCTTGCAGTATATTAATAACAGCTTCTACTGCATCATTTATAGTTGGAAACGATGCTCTCGCAGCCATAACATGTTCTGGTATGCCGTATACTTTTAATGTTAGCTCTGTAAAGCATCCAAGCGTACCCTCTGATCCTACGAAAATACCATTTAAATGATAACCTGATGATGACTTCGCCGCTAAATTGCCAGTATGTATCACTTGCCCATCAGCAAGCACCACTTCTAAATCACGAACTTGATCACGCATTACGCCATACTTAACCGCTGTCGTTCCGCTCGCATTCGTAGCAGCCATTCCACCTAACGTTGCATCTGCTCCGGGGTCTACACTAAAAAACAAACCGTATTTCTTCAATTCTTTATTGAGCTGAGAACGAGTCACTCCTGGCTGCACTCTCACAATAAAATCTTTCTCTCTTATTTCAAGTATTTTATTCATTAATGAAAAATCAACCGTAATCCCCTTTTCATAAGGAATTATATGGCCCTCTAAACTGGAGCCTACTCCAAATGGAACGACAGCCTTTCCATGCTGACTCGCTACTTTCATAATCTTGCTAACTTCCTCAGCCGTTTTCGGATACACAACTACATCTGGCAAACTACTAGTATGGTAAGATTCATCTTTACTATGTAACTCTCTAACTGTCTTATTAACCACTACTTGATCTTCAGGAAGTACATCCTTTAATTCATTTACTAAACGTTCAATTGTTATTTCCATTACGTACTCTCCTTTTATATTATTTACGCCACATTAATTATACCATTTTTATACAAAGTAATCAGAATAGTAAGATTCCTGTAATTTTATATACAAAAAAGAACTTGCAGTATTCCCTACAAGTTCTTTTTTAAAATTATATTTTAGACGATTTTTTCAATAAAATCATAAACCAAACTAAAGTAAATGCCATCATAGAATGAGAGAACCCTACAATATAAGTTAACCCTTTAAAGTCCGCTCCATTTAGTTGAAGAAGCCCTCTCGCTGCCAACGAACCTAGCATTAAAGTTAATGCAACATTATGTAAAATAAACCAGTTATTAAATCCTTTCACTTCATGAAACGCGAATACTTTTGCTAATCCTAAAGCAATTAAAAAGAAGAAAAATCCAAGTACTAACGTATGTGTATGCAAAAGATTTAATAGTGTAGATCCTATTATCCCTTTAAATTTCCCATACTCCCTAGCGAATATTCCTGATAGTAAACCAATAATTAAATACGTAAACGATGCGTTATATAATTTCTTCATTATGTACCTCCTTAAGTAGAATGTGTAGTGCGTCATATTTAGTAATAATGATAGTTATATAGTAAAAACTCCTAGTTTCCTAGGAGCCATTGTATAAGCGTCTCACTCTTTACAGTCAATCCTAATTATAAAATATCCTTTTATACAAAACAATCGAACTTTATGTGAACAAGCAGGGCTCTATTAAAATATGTTGCGCTTTTGTGTTACACAATCCATACTAATTATTATAACTTTTAATGGGGGTGCAATAGATTGATAGTTCTTGAAACTGAACGACTCACTCTTCGTTGGTTCGATATCCAAGATGCTCCGTTTATTCTCGAGTTAGTAAATGATCCTGCATGGATTCAGTTTATCGGTGATAAAGGGGTTAGAAACTTAGAAGATGCAACAAATTATATTTTAAACGGACCAGTCGATATGTATAATAAAATGGGCTTTGGTCTTTACTTAGTTGAACGAAAAGAAGATCTCACTCCACTTGGCATGTGCGGCCTTATTAAAAGAGATTCATTAGAAGATGTTGATATCGGCTTTGCCTTTTTAGAAAAATTCCGTTCGAAAGGGTACGGCTATGAATCAGCTGCTGCGGTAATCGAATACGGTGTACATAAGCTAGGTATGAAACGAATTGTAGCAATTACTTCTATAGATAATGCTGCTTCAGGCAATCTGTTAGAAAAAGTAGGATTGCGATTTAAAAAAATAATTTCAGACTCAGGAGAAGATTTAAAATTATTTGGGTATAACGCGTAATAAAAAGGTCGCCATGAATGGCGACCTTTTTACTATTTCACTTCTACCGTATAATTCCCTGTTCCCCCGCCATACTGATATACATGTAAATAATACTTCCCTGGATACGTGTAGTAATTACCCACTAATTTATTACCTTGCTGCTGGGCGTACGTAACATAATTATTTAAATCTGCTTCTGAATAAAGAACCCAGTTTATTCCGATATTATTTTCATTCGTTACGTTAATTTGAAGGTTTTTCGCAGTTTCTACATTTATTTCAAAGTAATCACTTGTATCACCGTTTCCTAAACTAGCCCGTAACAATTGATTTAGCTGCAGTTTATTCGCTGTTTGAAATGAATTATTCGGCTCTTGTTCTACACTGTTATCTTCTTTCTTTTTAACTGTTACGCTCGTTGTATTAGTATTAGCTGCTCCTTTATCGTCTGTTACTGTTAATTTTGCCGTATATGTTCCTTCTTTTGTATATACGTGAGTTGGATTTTGTTCATTACTTACAGTACCATCGCCAAACTCCCATTTATAAGAAGTAATTTTCCCATCTTCATCTTTTGATCCATCACTTTTAAACGAGATTGCTTCATTCACATTTCCGCTATACGGACCATTAATAACCGCGACCGGCGCTTTATTCACAGCACCTTCTTCTGTATTAATACCGTGGAACACAACATCATATTCAAATTGCCCTGATGCATTCACACGATAATTCACAAAGTAAGCTGTTACAGTTTTATAGCCTGTCCATTCTTTTGCACTTAAACGTTTTAACGTATCATTAACGTTTTGCGTAATTGTTTTCCAGTCTTCATATTCTCCTTTTGCAGCAGTACCTGTATACGTTCCTTGCAGTGTAAATGTATTAAAGAACTGTGATTTATTTTTCTTTACCGATACATTATTTAATTTCGCTTCCGCTGTAATTTCTGCCGCAATATCCGAAACTGGTTTCGGTGCATGAGTTGCTAAATAATCATCTGATACTAATGGAACATTATATTTCTCACGGTTATCAACAAGCATTTGCATATAGTCTTGATACTCTTTGTTTAAATTGGCATCTTTACTTAAAGCAGAGCGATATGCATCATATGCTGTCACATCATTTTTCCTAATAAGATCATGAATTTTATCAAACATATCATATCTCTTATTGTACATATACGATTGTAAAGCGAAGGAATAATTATAGAAATCCCACGTTCCATACTTTGCATTTAACGTCCGCTCTGCCGTATAACGTTCGGCTGGATTTGAAGATAGCCCTCCTATAATGCTCTTTCTCGGTACAACATTATCCGTTCTCGTTGCACCTGCAAAAAACTCAGCATTCCCTTCTTCAAACCAAGATAATCTCTCATTTTCATAAAACTTACCTTGTCCCCAAAGTCCTGGCACTTCATATCTACCTTGTAAATAATGCGTGAACTCATGTCGGAATAACTCTTCTAAACTATATATACTCTCTTCTGGTGTACGTTCATAAGTAAAGAACGTTCCTGTTCCTTCTATATACATACCACCATTATTTGTTTCATATCCGTATAATTGACGATTAAATTGATACTCAGCTGGGCTATTATAAATAACCATCGTTAATACATCATCTGGATTTCCTTTTTCTAAAGGTTGGTCACTTTCAACCGTACGATGGAATTGTGCCTTCACTTCTTTTGCTGCCCAATATAAACGTTTCACTTTCTCTTCAGTCACTTTATCTCCGGCTTTTAAAACAATTGCCCCATCATCAAACGTATACGTTTTTGGCAAATATTTTTTCTTACCATCTTCTCGTATTTGATCTAAATCAACCACTTTACCATTTGCATCTTTCCCGCCATAATTCGTCGTAATTTGCTCAGCTGCTACGAAATATTGCTCACCTAAATAAGGGTAGATTTTCATCGCATCCGTTACAACTTGTAATCCTTTTGTCCCTGTACTATGGAATGTACCGAGTCTACCCGTATAATAAATGCCATTATTAATAAGCCATCCGTTTTTCTCTGTAATCGTTCCCATTAACGCAAATCTACTTAACTCATTAATATAACTATCTATTTTCTGATACCATACTGTATCTTTCGGTGCTTTTCTCGTATCGTATAAATACGATTGAATATCGTAATCAACACCTTGCATAATATCGTAAATCGCATTTCCAGCTGAAAGATTATCTACCAATGTAGAAAAATTATCATTATATTGCTTAAAAATCTTTGCAGCCGATGTTACCGTTTCCACATCACTCGAAGCATTTCCTATTAATTTTCCGTATGATGATACAACTCTATTTTGTTCCAATGTACCGAGTTTGAAATTTGGATTGTTCGCAATCGTTTTTAACGCCGGCAAGCACTTGTCATGATAGCCCCGCTCATTAAGTTTACTTAATTCTGCATTATAAAAACCTAAATAAAATCCAGAGCGCAATACCTCTACTAATGTCTCAATCCCTTTTGAATCATCCTTCGTATAAGCTTGTCCTTGCTGCTTCAATTTATCAATAATCGCCTGCATCCTACTATCATTTTGATAGAATGCAAGGCTGTCCTTATTAAACTGAAATAGCCCCGTAATTTGCTCCCAATCGATTGTTACAAGTAAATCTACTAATTGTTGATTGCTTAATTGATTTAATTCAGCAATTGTATAAGTTTTCGCTACAGCTAATTGCTTACTTTCCTTTTTTACTTCAGGCGGTCTTTGCGATAAATCAGCAAATTGTAGCCTTTTCTCAAAAGACTTGCTTTCTAATACTTTCGATGAATGAGCTAATTCTTCCACTGGCAGTTGTACACCAACCGGCTCCATTTTTAGCACATTTCGATATGAAACTTGCTCTCCCTTATTATCTTCCGCCAATATGCTTCCTTGAAAACTCCCTAACATTAAACTAGCAAAACTTACCCCCACTAAAACTTTTGTTGAATAGCCTTTCATGCTCTCCCCTACCTTACATTTTTTAATGTCCCGCACCATTATTTTACTATTCTGACTATTTATTCTGTATTGAGAAAAAAGAAGGGAACGTTCACACATGTATCCATTCAAAGTGAAATTAACACTTGACTTCACATGTGATTTATGTCAAAAAAGGATAGATAATAGCGAAATTCCTGCTACATCTAACCCCTTTTTCAACGCTATGATTTTAACTTTATAAACGTGATTTCCGGTAATGTTTGCATATACTGAATTAATGCATTCTTTTCTTCAGGTGATATATTTTTCAGCTGCATTCCTACCTTATAAACTACACCTGTATCTTGCTGTAAAGATTCCACTTCATATGAAAGTATTGGAATACCTTTCACTTGTAGCGTCTCTACTATTTGTTGTACCGCTTCCTGTTTATTTATACACATTTGCACTGTTATATTTTGCGGAAATAAAAATTGCACCTTAAAAATACGACTTACAATCTCTAAACCAATCAAAACGAGAATCATCGCTCCGATCCCTACAACATACATACCTGCTCCAATTGCTAACCCTATTCCTGCTGTGGCCCATAAACCAGCCGCTGTCGTTAATCCTTTCACTGCCTGCTTTTGAATAATGATTGTACCTGCACCTAAAAATCCAACTCCACTAACAACTTGCGCTGCAATCCGGCTCGGATCAAGAGCCATATGTTCTTCAAACATAATATCCGAAAAAGCATATTTCGAAACGACCATTATTAAAGCACTCCCTACGGCTACTAGGAAATGTGTTTTTAATCCAGCTTCTTTTGAGCGAATTTCCCTTTCAATACCGATTATCGCCCCTAACAAACCAGCAACACCGATTCGTATAATAAAATCAATATGTAAGCTCACGAGCACTTCCCCCTTTTATTCATTATAGAGAGATAAAACAAAAATTATCACATGCATCTATCCATCGATATAAAAGCATTTTATTAAAATACATTTAATATCCCAGTGATTTTATGTTAATATTTTAAATATTAACATAAATAAAACAACCTACTTCTCATACAAAAAACTTTAAAGTTCAACGTCTAACTTATTTTCAGTTAAAAATGGCATATGAGTTGCATGAAATGAGGTTGAGAAAATCAGGAAGCGCTTTCATTTTATATCATAATTTTTGTGAAATAAACATAAATAAAAGGAGCTTACTAACAATGAACGTCTCTTTACTTACACCTACTACTGATTTACAAGAAGAATATTTAGATTTTTATAACGAATGGAAAGATAGCGGTGAAACGATGATTCCATGGGTTATTTCAAAAAAACCTTCTAATTTCACGGCAATGATTCAAGAATTACACGACGCACATAACGGAATAAATATTCCTGAAACTTGGGTACCAGATTCTACTTATTGGCTCGTGACAGATGAAAATAGAGTTCTAGGAGTTGTTAATATACGTCATAGTTTAACTGATCATCTATTTAACGCTGGTGGTCATATCGGTTATGGCATTCGTCCTTCTGAAAGAAGAAAAGGTTATGCTACAAAGTTACTAGAGTTATCATTAGAAAAAACGAAAGAATTAAACATCACGAAAGTACTTGTCGTTTGTGACGAAGTGAATACGGCTTCTGAGAAAACGATTTTACATAACGGCGGTCTCCGTGATGATGATTTCACTGAAAAAGATGGTAATGTTGTGAGAAGGTATTGGATTGAACTCTAAATAAGCAAAAGCAAGCCAGAAAGTGATTACACACTTTCTGGCCCCTTTTATACTACTTCTATTTCAAACTGGACTGTAATACCACTTGGATCTACTACTGTAAATCCAAGTGTAGTTTCATTTATTTCATGTTGTTTGTCTATTAATCTTTCCTTCACTTCATCTAACGCTTCTTTATAAGGTAATACGATCGTATACACCTTCAGTCCAGTTGCATGTACTGATGGATGCGGGTTATTTACCCCATTCCACGTATTTGCACCAATATGGTGATGATATCCTCCTGCTGAAATAAATAAGCAATCATCTTCACGCTGTTGCACTTCAAAACCTACTGTATCTACATAAAATTCATGTGACTTATCTACATCAGCTATTCGTAAATGTACATGTCCAACCACCGTCTCGGCTGGTAAACCATCAAACTCATAATCAACGAGCGTTGCTAGTTCTTTTAAATCAAGTGGCGTACTTCCTCCTGGCCCTTCTCCCCACTGATCTCGCGGACGGTCTGCATATATTTCGATACCATTACCCTCTAAGTCTTGTAAATAAAACGCCTCACTATACGTATGATCACTTGCGCTATTAAACCTTGAAATTGGTAAAATTTCATTTGAATATGTATAACGCCCTTCTTGCTCAGCTGGACTATCAATTACGTTCTTATTACGAAGCACACCAAATAATGCCGAAGCAAAAGCCTCACGAGTCGGAACTAAAAAGGCAACATGGTATATTCCCGTTGTACGTGGTTCTTGCAGTACCCCGTCCTCTAATTTTTCAAGAACAAGTAATGTATTATTACCACCTTTTCCAGCTAAATGTGCTTTATTCCCCTCTTTCTTTATTACTTCTAAGCCTACTACATTCTTATAAAAATCAATTTGACGCTCTAAATCTTTCACTTTAAATTCAACATGACCAATGCGTGTTTGCGGATGAATTTGTACCATGGATAACTTCCTCTCTTATTCCCTTTAGTTTTTTATATTAGTTGATGGGCAATAACCCCATTCAACGAATACACCTCAATTTTGTTTTTTCGTAGCATCAACTTTTAGCCATTTTTTCGATATATCGCTTAATGTTCCATCTTGTTCTAATTCTTTTAACGCCTTATTTATATCTTCTAACTTTTCACTCTTTTTTGCAAATGGAAATGCAATCTCTCCCCATTCAAGTGGACCAAATCCCACTTTCACATTATCTAGTTTCGCCTTCGTTATTGTTGTTTCCACTTGAACTTTATCATTATAATAAGCATCGACGCGTCCAAATCCTACTTCGTTCAATTCCGCCGTTGGATCCTCTGAATACGTTTTAATCGTAAAAGCATTATTTTTATTTAAAGCTTTTAACTCTTGCTCGCCTGCTGTACCAAGTCCAACGCCTACAGTCTTTCCTTTTAAATCCTCTATCGATTTAATTGTATTATTATCTTTCTTCACCGCAAAAACAGAACCTGAATACACATACGGGATCGAAAAATCATATTTCTTTTTTCTTTCCGGAGAAACGGATAATTCATTTGCAATCGTATCGATACGACCTGAATCTAATAAACCGAATAATCCTTCAAAATCAGAAACATTCCATTCTACTTTATATCCAGCTTTTTTAGCAGCCGCTTCAATAATTTCAGCATCAAAACCTGTTACTTTCTCACCCTCTTTAAAAACAAATGGACTACGACCTGCAGAAGTCCCAACTTTCACTACTTTTTCATTTGTTTTTTCACTTGATACATTAGAACCACATGCAGACAAAGCTCCAACTGATAGTGTTAATGCTATTGTTAGTAATAATGACGATTTTCTCATAACTCTTCCTCCTAAATAACGAAATGATTTCCTTCTTCAGATGCATTTAATTGTCGTAAAAACTTTTTCGTACGTTCATTTTTGGGATTCCGAAAAATTTCTTCTGGTGTTCCCTGCTCTACGACAATGCCATCAGCCATAAATATAATGCGATCTGCCACCTCTTTCGCAAAATTCATTTCATGTGTAACAATAACCATCGTTATATGTTGCCTTGCCAAATCTTTAATAACTTGTAGTACTTCATTAACTAATTCTGGATCAAGCGCAGAAGTCGGTTCATCAAATAGTAATACAGCAGGATTTAAAGCCATTGCTCTAGCTATCCCAATTCTTTGCTGTTGCCCACCTGATAACATTGTCGGATAAAAATTTTCTTTATCAGCTAAGCCTACTTGCTTTAATATTTCTCTCGCTATTCTCTTTGCCTCTTCGTCACTCTTTTTCTGCACAACCGTTAATGGTGTTGTAATATTTTGCAACGCTGTTTTATTTTTAAATAAATTATAGTTTTGAAAAACCATTGCTGTTTTTTTGCGTAATTTTATTATTTCTTTTTGATAAAGTTTTTTCGTATGAATCTCTAAATCTTCAATTCTAATACTGCCATCATCCGGTTGTTCTAATAAATTTAAACATCGTAGTAATGTCGATTTCCCTGAACCAGAAGGTCCAATGATTACTACCACTTCCCCTTTTTTGACAGTAAGTGAAATTCCTTTCAGCACTTCATTATGTTTGTAAGACTTATACAAATCTTTTAGCTCAATCACATATATCACCTCATTTCTCTTATAAATACGGTGCATCAAGTTTCTTCTCCAACTTTTTCTGTCCCCAGCTAATTACGATTGTAATAATCCAATACACAATCGCTACCGCTAAATAACTTTCCATATAACGATAGGATTGTGCCGCTAGCATTTTCGCTTGTGCTAAAATTTCAGCCACCCCAAGTGCAAAAGATAGTGAAGATTCTTTTAACAATCCGACAAAATTATTTCCAAGTGATGGTACAGCTACACGAATAGCCTGTGGAAAAATAATTTGTCGCATTGCTTGTGCCTTTGTCATTCCAACTGATAAACAAGCATCCATTTGCCCTGATTCCACAGCATTTAATGAACCTCGAATTATCTCTGACAAATAAGCAGCATTATTTAAACTGAGACCAATTAAAGTTGCTTGCATAGCTGTAAGTACTGTAAAAGCCGGAGATATTTGTGGCAATCCGAAATACAACACAAACAATTGAACTAATAACGGTGTCCCTCTAAAGAAAGAGATATACACCCTTGCAATTGGATATAAAAATTTCGTTTTGTTTTTTGTAATGATCGCCAAGCCAATCCCTATAAAGAAAGAAATAATCATTGAAACTACAGTAATCCCTAAAGTTATGTATACATATTTAAATAATTGCGGAAAACTTTCTAAAAAATACGTTACATCAAATTTCACTCTATCCCCCTCTCTAAACAAAAAACTCTTCTTACACATATAAGAAGAGTTGAATGTTAATCCATTTCCCCCATCTTTCAAACGCCTCATACGTTTGCTGGAATTAGCACAGTACTTTTGTAGCCTGTTGCTGAGATTTCACCGGGCCAGTCCCTCCATCTCTCTCGATAAAAAAACTAATAAATTTTTCCATTTATTTAGTTGTTATTATGAAGAATACAGCCAAATTAAAACAATGTCAATAGGAAAACTAAGAATTAAATTTATACTTATTTCGTACATACAAACAATATGCCATCAAAATTACTAATCTTAATACAGTGAAACTTTTCCTCACTCATTATTAAAATACAGGATAAACTGCACACAAAAAGCCATCACCTCTAATAAACTTAGAAATAATGGCTTCCAATCTTTTATTCTTATAACTTATGATATTTATTTCATCTTATGTACTTCAGCAACTAACTTTCCGCCTTGTATGCCCATATAAAGCTTAACAGGAGCATCATTCGTATTTTCAAATACTAAGTCTAAATATGGATAAGCAATTGTAGCATCTCTTCCCTGCGGGACATAACCTACTGTTTTAGAATGTGTAGTTCTATCTACCATTTTCAAACCAGCTTGATCTGCTGCATTGTATAGCGTTGATGATGTTTGACAAACACCACCACCATAACCATCTACTAATTTACCATCCACAATTTCTTTTCCTAGTTGGTACCCTTTATCTGGTGTTGTATCACCGATTAATGCATTGAAAGAGAAACGGTCTCCCTTCGCTAAAACAACCCCATTTATGCTCGCCGCAGACAAACGAATATTTTCAACTCTACCACCTGCTGAGCCACCTAAATTCGTTTCATATCTACCAATTACAGTACCACTTCCTTGAGCATCACTAAGTGTTGCAACCGGTTTTTTCTCCACAATTGGTAACTGATAAGAAGAATCCCACATACCTACATTTAATAATTTAGCCACTAATTCTTTTTCCATTAACTCATAAGCAGGCTTTCCTTCTTGCCACGTTCCATCAGGTGCCAAACGTGAAGGTACCATCTTTTTATCGACACTTTTACCAACTTCACTAGCAACCTTCGTTACCGCTGCTTTGAATTTTGCCTCATCTTCAAAATAACCTAAACTCGATAAGTCTATTTTTTTCACTTCAGTACCAGTACGCCCATCCACTAAGCTAATTGAATCCTGTACATCAGCCTTAGCCTCTACAACGTTCCCGCCAATATCACTTACTAATGCCACATCACTTACTTTTGTACCACAACCACTTACTACAGCTACGCATAGCACCCCTACTAATATACCCTTTATTTTTCGGAACAATATACTCTCTCCTTTTCCCCAACACTATTTCTTATGTATTATTTCATTTTATGTATGTTTTGTTACAATCATTTTACAATATATTTAGAAAATGTTACAAGTTGTTTTTTACTCTATTAAAATTACTCTTTTCTTTTGTAAATGTCTATACATATTTATATAAAAATTTTAGTTTGATAGAATTGTAACCTTTATGTAACCTTAACCCTTTTATCCAGTATATACCATCAATCGAAATAAATACAAATGTAAAAACTCCATATTCTTATTTATAAAGAAAAATCCTGTAAACATAATTAGGTATTTGCCGTGCCACTACTCCGCTTTTGCTCATACATTATGATGAATTTAACCTATTATAAAGAAATGGAGGATGTTTTTATGTATCCCTACAATCCTTATGATCCATATAACCAATATGGTTACCAACCTCAATATGATTTACAGGCACAATACCAACAATATATTGACCAAACAGAAGAAGTTAATCCATATGATCAAAATCGACAATTTCAACTTCCAATCTCTTTTCCTGGCACTGGAAACCGTCAACTAGAACGACGAGTAAATGAGCTTGAGCAAAGAGTACGCCAACTAGAAAACACAGTTGAGCGTCATACACGTAGATTAAACCGCTTAAATCAGCGTTTACGTACAGTAGAAAATAGACTAAACATTCCATTTTCAGCATTAGAAGATGGTTTTTAATTTCGAAAAATAACAAATATATAAGGAAGGGACTCCCCCTTCCTTATATAAATTGACGAAAGTTTTTTCCATCTCTATACTGATAAGAGTTAATGAAATGAAACAAGGTGATAAATATGGATTTTGAAATAAATTTTCTTTCCTTTTATGTAGTACAAGTAGAAGGAAAAGGTGAAGCAGTTGATAAACGCTATAAACATTTTCAAACATTAGACGCTGAAGAGTATGAAGATAGCTCTTTAAAAGAATTTTTGAATGGTGAATTATTAAAAATTTCAAAGCGAAAAGTAGAACGTCACGCAAAAACAGAACAAGCCCCAACAAAGATTGGTCGCTTTATTGTAGAAGAAGGGCACGAATTTGATTCAAACCCTCATTACAACTTATTTAATCGTATTCGCTTTGCAGAAACTAAAGAAAACTTTAAAGATATGAGCGAACCTCTCGTTTATACATATCTTGACACAAGCGCTGTACGCGGTGGTGTATTTTTGATCGCTCAAGCAAAACTACGCAAATATTTTGATGATCCATTCGTTTTCGTTATGAAATGTGACTTCGAACCGAAAGTTGCTTCTATTTCAGATGAATCAACACTGATTCGTAACGTCGAAATGGCCATCACAACAAAAAATATGAAATCTATCCAATACCCGTACATGCCTGAAGAAGGTATGGTCGAGCCTGGCGAACTAAAAATACATCAGGCATCACACGCCCGCTACTTTGAAGACTTCTTAAAATTCGTCGAGTACGAACGCTCTATGCCTGAAATTATGAAAACACAAGTAATGGACATGGTATACGACCAAATTGAAGATGTATTTGAAGAAGGTACTGAAGAACGCGAACAATTTGACCAAGCGATGGAAGTATGGGCTGCCAGTCCAAAACGCGAAATTATGGAACAGTTTTCAACAGAGGAAGTAATGGAAGCAACTGCTCAAATTGTCGAGCACGCTCCTGAAGTAGAATTAAAGCTAAAAGCAGATCATATCTCTGTGAAGGCCCTGCTTGCTGATTTCGGAGACCTAATACATATCGCAAAGGTAAATGACCGATACGTATTAATGATTGAGGCTGATACACTTACGTTTGAGAAAGGCTTCTCTCCGATTGAGTTTCTGAAGCCAGATGAATTGCAAGATGTGATTGAGCGGATTGAGAATAAGCAGCAGTATTCTTATGATCCAAATGGAATTGAATAAATGCTTCCATATACCTATTTTTACTGAGCTCTATTAACAAGCGCTCTTTTATTTGGGACATAGTTGACATTTATATTAAAAACCGATTCTACTAAGAATCGGTTTTTCTTCTTTATAACAAATATGCTTATTTTTAAAAATTATTTTTGCTCCAAGATGACATTTCTTGTAGAATCAAGCGTATTTCCATGAGAGACATCTGCTTCAATATTTCTAGTTGACCAAGTCCTTCTATAAGTTGTTGGTGTTTTTCCTTTTAGTCATTATGTATGTTGTTAAAATGAAAATTTCACTTTACTACCTCAAATTTATTGTAGTCGTAAAAAGATAATTGAAAACGATATTCCGGATGCTCTCTCACCCAATCGTAGGCTTCTTCTAAAATATCCATTTTATTTTGCACGTCATTAAGTTCACTACATTCGTTCCTTTTCTGTTTACACAGAGGACAGAACCCACCCACTATCTCGGCATTCATCGCACGAATCGTTTTACTTTCTAAGTCAACTACTAGACGAAGAATAAGAGAATGCTCCGCTTTTGTAGTCACCATCATTTCAGCAATTCCATCCTCATTCCAAAAGACACCATTTAATTCCATCTGTACGGTGACATCTTTGATTTCCAAGTTTATCACTATCACACCTCCCTTGTATAAGACTCTTACCTTACTCTTCGATTTTAATCTTTAATACACCACGAGTTAAAGATATATTAAGCCTTTTCCAATTCTTCTTCTTTGCTATGAAAGGAAGTGTAATTAGTGCAAATAGTGTGGTAAATATTATCAAAAAACTAAAACGGTTAACATGTTAAAGATTGCTTCCATTAAACTACACTCTTTTCTATGTATATCCGTACTAAAAACAACAAAATATTCCATTAACAATACAGGACAAGCCGTGAATTTTCCAACTAAACTTCAGCAACTTAATACTGAAGTCTAGTTGTACATATGAATAAAATAAATTTTATTACTAACTTTCTTCTACTACTTTCTCCATCTCAGCCAAATACCTAAGCTGCCGCTCCGCTTTTCTCACCGCCGTAGGAAAGTGTTTTTTCAGAAGTTCTACTGCAGATTCACTTATATAATATCTTTCCGTTATACTTTCCCACGTGTCACTACTTTCGAATGCATTCCATACAAAAGGACGCTCTGTATTTTTTCTCATTTCTTTAAATACCCATTTCCGCATCTTTTTTTTCGCTTTTTCTGTTAATTTCCCGTTCTTTACAAGTTCAAGCTCACCATGTCTTTTATATCGTTTGTTAATATCTCTCTCGCCATATACTTTAAGAAATATATTTGCTGTATTCTCAGCATCTGCTAAAGCTCGGTGTTGCTTTCCTTGCCATGTTAAACCGATCTGTTCTACTGCGAACTGTAGACTTGGTGTATGTTCAAACAATTCTTCATACGCTTGGAAAACGAACTTTTGCAAATCAAATCTACTGTCTTTTTCCATACATGGGCATTCTAGGCCATGTAATGTACAATCATGAGATAGAAAATGATAATCTTCTTTTCCCCATGAAATAAATATAGAATCTTCTCCAATGAACTGAATAAATTCCTCTATAATTCGAGGGAATTTCTCTACACCAATTAAATCTTTCTTTGTAATTCCAGTTAATTTTGTTGTATGACGAGTTAATGGGGCACTTGGTTTTACTAACTCTGAAAATTCTCCAATAACCTTCATTGTACTCACATCTATTTTTATAGCTCCAATATCAACTATTTCTGACGGATCTTCTGATTTATATGGCCTAAAATTCCTTTCAATATCAAACACAATGAAATGTGTAGCGTTTTTCAATTTATTTACCTCTTTCTAAATTCCTTTTCACACACATACTTTATTTTCAGTATTTATTAATGCACTTTATGCATGAAAAACTTCACACAAAAATCAAAAATTCAGTCTTATTATTACATGTACATAGGAGGATATTCAATAAAAACGCAAAAAAAAGAAGGGCAAGCCCTTCTTTTTTTCATAATTACTTCTTGTTTACGTTTGTAGCTTGAGGTCCACGGTTACCTTGTTCTACTTCGAAAGTAACTTCTTGACCTTCTTCTAAAGATTTGAAGCCGTCGCCTTGGATAGCTGAGAAATGAACGAATACGTCTTCTCCGCCTTCAACCTCGATGAAACCGAAACCTTTTTCTGCGTTAAACCATTTTACTTTACCGTTTTGCATTTAAAAAATCCTCCTACAATGTACCTATATGTACATATTCATTTTCAACCACTTTACAATAATACTTCATATATTAAAAAACTGCAACCCCCAGAGGAGATTTAATATTGCTATCCTCCTCGGAAGTTACAGCTCATTTAAATCTCTATATTATTAAAAGTAAAATGGTTTAAAGTAACTATATCATATCAATATAATAAAAGTAAAGTTTTTTTTAAGCTATACAGCTTTTTCCTTCCACTGCATCGCTTTTAATTCACCTGATCCAGCTACAACATAGCCTTCTTTTTCATTAACAATGCGCCAACCATGCCCTTTAACCGAGTCACATACTGTAACAATTCCTTCTTTAAGAAGCACACGGCAAACAGTGCTAATTCCCGCCTTATTTTGCGTTGACGTTGTATATAACACATGTTGATCTACACTTAAATCTAAATAGCTACTAGCTTTTTGTTCACTTTGACATGTATGCCAACATATTTTATCACTTTCGATACTCTCATCTATTCTACAAAAAGTAATATTCCCGCTAATTCCCTTGCATGATCCACTTGCCGCTACTAAATAGGAATTATGTATAGTCAACGCAGAAATCATCTGATTCATCGCTATTTTAATCCTTTTTAATTTACGTGTCTCTAAATCAAAAAGCCAAACACCACCATATTTAGTATGTATTTTCGTACCGATAAATAAGTAATGTTTATATAAAAATAATGATCGAATAGATGGTGCCTCACTACCGTAATTAAGAAATGGCTGAATAGTCTCCCATGTGGAACCAAAATTATTAGAATGATACAGTGTTTTATCTCCATGAGCAATTACTGTTCCATTCTCATTACTACGTACATTCCAGCTCGTTGCTTTCGTTGGAAAGCGCTGGACCGTCCACGTTTCTCCACCATTCATACTACGAATAAAAACTCCTTCGTCTCCTACTCCGTAAACTACGTTATCTTCACTATATAAATCTCGAATTCGTTTTTGGAAACCAGTTAAAACCTGTTTCCATTCTCCATCTTTTTCAATGAATAAACCATTATATGTAGTAGCTAACAAAAGCTTTCCATTTCTTAACTTTGTAATAGCAGTTGCACTTAACATTGTTTCCACGTTGACACTCCCATTCCTAGAACTTCTCGGCAAAAGCAATTGCAAAATCACTGCATTTTTCAACGTCTTCTTTATCTTCTGGAGCTAATTCAATTTTCAATCCTTCTTGTACGAGTTCTGCCCCGCATTTTACAAGACGTTCTTCAAATATCGTTACCGCTTCACAAAACAGTTCATACGCCGTATCACCTGATCCAAAAACAGCCACTTTTTTACCCGTTAAATCTATATTTTCTAACTCATCATGGAAATCTTCCGCTTCAAATGGTAATTCACCATCACCCCACGTATAAGATCCTAAAATGATTCCATCATAAGCTAATAATTCTTCAGCATCTATACCTTCCATCTCTTGCAATACTACTTCATGATCAAAGGCATCTAAACTTACTTTAATTAAATCAGCAATACTCTCTGTATTCCCTGACATACTTGCATACGCTATTAAAATTTTCGCCACTTTGGCATCCCCCTCTTACAATAAATGATTCTCATTCTCATTATATTAATAATGAGAATCAATTTCAATTATTATTTTCATCCGATTTATATCCTTTTCATTTATGTTAAAAGAAATCGTACATCTGACTATTACTTTTTCATTTTGAGTATTAACATTCATATTCGTCTATTGCCAAATCTAGTTTCTCAACTTATTGTATATACATCCTTTCACATTTCATATGTTGCATATATAATGCGAAAGGCCATTTACACATTTCATTTTTTTCAGGTAACAAACAATTTCGATTTTACAAAAAGAGGAGTCTTTATAATGAAAAAAATTTTTATTAGACTTTTAAAAATATCATCCCTTTTGACAGCACTATTATTAACAGTGGGTGCCATTATTCTATTTGGCACTTCATACGGCCATAATTTACGTGTCATCGCAGCGGAAAGTATTTTAACGTCTCAACATCCGCAATACGCAAAAATTACATTACTGTCTGATAACGAGTTAAATGATATTTCTCAATCCATTACAAATCCAAAGTGGAAAAATAGCGAGTTTGCCAATACAAAGCTTTCAAAACAAGAATTAGAGCGAAAGAAAGATTTACCACTAACTGTTTCGATTGAAACAGTTAAGAAAAAATATAACGACCATTTTTTCGAAGGTAAATTAATGACTATTAGTAATCCATTAAATGTAAAACTCGTTACACAACAAGGTTCACAAGGAAAAGACGTTGGGGAAAAAATATATGTCATGGCAAAACGAAACCATGCACTTGCTGCTGTAAATGCTAGTGGGTTCTGGGATGAAACGGGGCATGGTGGTGGTAAAACAGGCATCGGTATTGTTATGGAAAACGGGAAGGTCATAAACACACCGCAAGACATTAATACCCCTACTCTCGTCAGTGGACTTACAAAATACGGACAAATGGTTTCAGGAGAGTTTTCTGCTAATCAACTGTTAAATAAGAATGTCGTTTCCGCTGCTGGCTTTATGCCTCAACTAATTGTAAATGGCGAAAAAATGATTACAAATGATGGCGGATGGGGCTATGGTCCCCGAAGTATTATGGCTCAGAAAAAAGATGGATCAATTATGTTTTTCATCATTGATGGAAGACAGCCTCATAGTATCGGAGCTTCTTTAAGAGACTGCCAAGATATTCTTTATGAAAAAGGGGCCATAAATGCAATGGCAATGGACGGGGGCTCGTCAGCGACATTGTACGCAATGGGAGACATTTTAAACATCCCTTCAACCTTATCTCATAAATCACGCTATTTACCAAACGCCTGGGTTGTTACCGCAAACCCTAAGCAACAAGTTCATGTAACAATAGACGGCAACCCCGCAAGCTCTCAAAAGATTTCCGAAATGACAGGATCTACTACTGTAGCTATCAATAAATAAATAAAAAAGAACAGATGACTATACAATCATCCGTTCTTTTTTATTACTTTTTAAAAATACCAAATGGTTTTCCAACTGGTAATACAACTTTTCCGAAGTGTGTATTTAACACGGCTGCTGCTGAACCATAGAAAGATAACAATGAAATACATAGTTCAGAATACGCTGCTAAATTATGCATTGCGTGCGGCATAACACCTAAAGTACTTAATGAAAGACCGATAAATAAGAAATCAATAAGGACGAAAATCATAAATAATACTTTATGTGTTTCCATTGCACCAATTGTCATAAAGGTCGTGAAAATCAAGTATCCGATAAAGGCTACACCAAGCTGTTTTGAATCTGCAGTTTGGGCTAATTTTTCGCCAAATACTCCAAGTTGAATTAACCAAGTCATTCCAACACCTAACCAAAATAGGCCGTACGCACCAAATGCTGTTGTACCGAACGTATTGTTATGCTTTGCATCGTGAATGCATGCAAAGATTTGTGCAAATCCTCCTAAAAAGATTGCCCATGGTAATACAAGTGAAACGCCATCTGTTAAGCCTAACTTTTGAGATGATGCTACAAGTGTTACCATCGCTAATCCAAATAGACCGATTCCAGATGGATCTGCTGTTGTCATTTTCACATGATGTGTAGTAGTTTGATTGCTCATATAAACCTCCTGATTATAAACATACTCGAATACAATACTTAAATCAGAAGGCTATGTCAATGGTTTTTTTTGTATGTTGTCAGACCTTATCTTATATAATAATCGAAGATACTTCCAACCACTTCATAAGGTTTTATATTTACATTTTCCAATTCATTTACCGGCATCCATAAAGGAATATAGCTGCCTCTATCTTTCCGTTTGAATTCCTCACCTTTACCACTTCCAAAAATTCCATCTATAATATGGGCATCATAATAATACTCGGTACCGTTATACTCCACCGTTGCAATAAGGTGCCCCATCTGTATATGTACCCCTAATTCTTCGTAAACCTCTCGCTTCGTTGCTTCTTCAGGTGTTTCTCCTTCTTCAATTCCCCCGCCCGGAAAAACAAAATATACCTCACCTTCTCGAACACGTTTTATAAGAGCGATTTTACCATCCTGTATAATTATGGCTGCACCGCGATTTCTTCTCATATTATTACCTTAATGCCAATTGCAACTGTTCCCCACTCTTGCTCTTGTTCTTTCGTATATATTTTGTATGTACTTTCTAACTTTTCCTCTAAACTAACATTTTCACAATCAAATAATTTCCCATCAATTTGTTCATACATTTCTTTAAAGCTCTCGTATCCCCTTACCTCTGTTACCTTTACAACAATTATTTCTGCCGTCACAAGGTTAGTAAATACAATTTCATCACCTTGTTTTATTTGTTGACGCTTTTTATCATACAATCTAACTTCATATACTTTTTTACCCGAACAAATTGATTGAAAAGGTCCGTTATATAGCCCCATTTGGTGTCTCATATTTTCCCCCTCCTTATAATTAGTTTAACATACAGCCTATATTGTACGAGAACTTGCATGTTTTTTCTCTTGCAAGAATATCCACCTTCCTTCCAACTTGCATATACTGTTCCATATCCATTACTTGCTACAGAAAGGATGCTAAATTAATCATGTTATATTTAAATCAAAAACCTGAATACGCCCAATATGATATTGGTGATTATACCTATAGCAAAGTAGGTCCTACTATTTTTTCGTGGAATGATGAAACAAAATTAAAAATAGGCAAGTTTTGTTCATTAGCAGAAGAAATCGTTTTCATACTTGGCGGTGAACATCGCGCTGATTGGATAACGACTTACCCATTTAATGCTCTTTTCGATGAAGGAGCACATATTACTGGTCACCCTTCGTCAAAAGGTGATATCGTAGTCGGTAACGATGTATGGATTGGTTATCAATCCTGTATTTTATCTGGAGTTACAATTGGTAACGGGGCCATTATTGGTGCGAAGAGTGTTGTTACAAAAGACGTACCTCCATATGCAATTGTGGCTGGGAACCCTGCCAAACTAGTTCGATATCGTTTCCCACAAGAAACCATTGAAAAACTAGAAAAACTTGCATGGTGGGACTGGGATATTTCTGTCATAAAAGGAGCTATTCCATTTCTACTCTCCAACAAAACCAACGAATTTTTCACCTCACCCGAAAAAGAATCTACATGATTGATACACATAAAAAAGAGCATCCTATTCTTACAAGATGCTCTTTTTGTATTTATTTTTTATTTATTTGCAAGTGATTACATGGAGAACATTGAAATGGAATTTTATCTAAGCAATTAAAGTTCGTTTCGCAAATTTGTTCTATCGTTGGAACAAATGGAATGACAACTATGTTACTATCTATTGTTTGTGTAACAGGTGGCAATACTGTGCCTACTTGATGTTCGAAGCGGATACTCGCTTGATTAATATAATTCCCTGAACCACTTGGTGCGCTCTGAACTGCTACTTGAAACGAAACTGTCCGCGCTTCACCCGGATTTAAACTCCCTATGAGAAACCCCGATACTGGACTTACATTTCGTAATGGAACACTATCGACTATTACGCTTCCAGGGATAAATCGAACACTACTATCTAACATGTCTTGAAAACGAATATTTTGCATGACAGTATCACCTGTATTTGTAATGACTGTCGTAAACGTAATGACATCTCCAATTGTTGCTGTTTGAAGATCTGCCGTTTTTACGACTGTCGTTGAGACATTTTGAGGGATAAACGGGATAACAACTGTATTGCTATCGCCTTCAACTACTACAGGCGGCTCATTCGGATTTACAGTTGCGAGTCCAGTCGCTGTAGCAGTATTTGTAACTAAATTATTTATTTGTCCTCCTGTTATTACAACTTGGAAATTAATAATTGCCGCATCATTTGGCTGAAAATCACCTAACGGAATACCAGTATTCGGATTGGCAAATGGAAGAGGTACATCATTTACCGTTACCGTGCCATTTATAAATAACGTATTTGGATCAATGATATCTGTTAAAACAATATTCGTCACAGGAACTGTACTATCATTTATAACGGCAATTCCGTAAGTGACAACATCTCCTACCATTGCTACTTCAAGATTTGCTCCTTTTGCAACAAATAAGATTGCAGTATTTACTGTCACAATAACTGTATTACTCGTGTCCATCACTGTAACTGGCGGTTCCCCTGGTACTAAAATATATTCTGCTAATGCCCCAGCAACGTTCACTACTGTACCACCGTCTGGAAAACTTGTAATCGTAGCTTCATATGTTACAATCGCCGTCTCACCGACTGGAATATCTGGTATCGCAAATCCGGCCTGTGGATTTAACCCTGGCTGCGGAACGCCATTAATTGTTACACTATTTGGTACAAAAGCAGCTTCCGGAGATAGCACATCAATAAATTGAACATTCATCGCATCAGCCGTACCAGTATTTAATATGCGAACACGGTACGTTACCATTTCTCCTACTCCAACAATTGAATGATCTACTTCTTTCAGCATATCTAAACTGCCTCTATTTACTGGTGTGACTGTCGTATTACTTGAATTCGTAATTGTAAACGGAGGTTCTCCTGGAATCAATACAAAATCACCCGTTACACTCGCCGAATTCATAATACTATTAGAAGGTGGTATTGCGATTACATTTACTTCAAATGTAATTAATACGCTATTACCTACTGCAAGATCCGGTAATGAAAAACCTACAAAAGGATCTAAACCTACTTGCGGGATCCCATTTATTTGTACACTTCCTGGAACGAATTCTAAACTAGGCGATGGAACGTCAATAAACTGAACATTTGTCGCAGTTACCGTTCCCGTATTTGTAACTTGCACACTATAAGTTAACGTATCTCCTAATCGCGTTGCTTGTTTATTTACTGTTTTTATTATATTGAAGCGCCCTCTATTTACCCTCGTTATTGTCGTATTACTTGGCTGATTTACTATAACTGGTGGTTCTCCTGGCACTAAAATAAAGCTTCCCGTTATATTTGCAACGTTCGTAATTGTTCCTGATGAAGGGATGGTCGTAACTGTCGCTTGAAACGTCACTATAACAGTTTCGCCAACGAGTATATCTCCAACTCCAAATCCAGTAATCGGATTTAAGTTTGGTTGCGGGGCTCCATTTACCGTGACACTATTTAGTACAAATGATGCTCCTGCTGAAATCGTATCAATAAACTGAACATTGTTAGCTGTTACTGTTCCTGTATTCGTTATTTGCACTGTATACGTTAATACATCTCCAACTAGGGTAGCAGCTCTATTTACTTGTTTAATAACATTAAAGCGCCCTCTATTTACAGTTGTGAGTGTTGTATTACTTGGCTGATTTACTGTAACCGGTGGTTCTCCTGGCACTAATATAAAGCTCCCAGTAACATTTGCCGTATTGGCAATCGTTCCATTTGATGGAACGCTGACAACAGTTACTTGGAATGTGACTTCTACACTTCCACCTGGATTTATATCTGGAAGTGGGAATCCATTATTAGGATTGAACCCAGGTTGTAACACACCGCCTATCGTTACACTGTTCGGTACGAATGTTATAGAGGACGGTAATACATCACTATATTGAACATTCGTCGCTGTCACTGTCCCTGTATTTTGAACTACTGTTGTATATGTGATTGTATCGCCTACTGCAACGATTGGCTGACTTACTGATTTTAAAACATTCAAACCAGATTCATTTATTTCAGTTAATGTCGTGTTACTTGTCGTCGTTTCAGTAATAGGCGGCTCTGTTTCACTTACAGCAAATGTAGCCGTAACGTCCACAAAGTTAACAACTGTTCCACCTTGAGGTATGCTCGTTACCATCTCTTGGTATGTGACAAGTACAAAATCACCTACAGGTATATCTGGAACTGTAAAGCCTATGAACGGATCTAATCCTGGTTCTGGTATCCCGTTTATACTCACACTTCCTGGAACAAATGCTACACCACTCGTACTAGAATCAAGAAATTGAACATTTGTCGCTGTCACTGTTCCAAAGTTAAAAATTAGTACATCGTAGGTTAATATTTCTCCAACCGTCGCTGCCTCTTTATCTACTAGTTTTAATGGGAAAATAGACGCTATATTAATCGTCGTAACGACTAAATTTGTTAATATCGTTTGTGTAATCGGTGGTTCCTGCGGATTTGGTTGTGAAGTAAATGTAACGTCAGCATCGTTTAATATAACTTCATTATCTGGAATCTCAGTAATCGTCACTTGGAACGTTACCGTAATACTTCCACCAGCATTTAATAACGGAGTAACTGTAAATCCTATTTCAGGATTTACACCAAGTTGCTGTATTCCACCTATCGTTACACTATTTTCTACAAATGTTGTTCCTTCTGGAATGACATCTTGGAAGAGTACATCTGTAACAGGTATAATTCCTACATTCGTTATTAGCACAGTATACGTTAATACATCTCCAACAGCTCCAGCAGCAACATTAACTGTTTTTGTAGCGGTCACTTCCCCTGGAGGTGGTAACGGTATAGTCACTACCGTCGTATTACTAGAATTTGTCGTTGTTACAGGTGGTTGTAAAGGATTTAATAAGAAAGTGGCTGTAGCAGATGCTGTATTCAAAACAGCTCCGCGTGTAGACGGTGCAACAACTGTAACTTGGAACGTTACTGTCAATGGTGCCCCAGCTGCAATATTAGGAAGCGCAAAACCTAAATTTGGATCAAATCCAGGTTGAGAAGTTCCATTTATCGTTACACTATTTGCGACAAATGTTGTTTCTGGAGCAACTGTATCAATGAAGGAAACATTCGTTGCTGTAACTGTTCCGTTATTTCGAATGACAACAGAATACGTGTAAGTTTCTCCAAGTGCTGCTTGTTGTACAGATGAAGATTTTTGTATATTTAACTGTGCTGTATTTACTTGTGTCACTACAAAATTACTATTCGTAACAGTCGTTATAGGAGGACCTGCTGGATTTATAAGAAAACTTGCCGTCACGTTTGATTGATTTCTTATATTTCCACCACTTGGAACACTAGTCACTGTAACTTGAAACGTAATTGTAGCGGTTTGCCCGACTGGAATATTTGTAACCGGAAAACCTGCTATAGGGTCTGCACCTTGCTGAACAACTCCATTTATCGTTACACTATTCGCTACAAATGTAGCTCCAGATGGGATTGGATCTTGAAAAATGATATTTGTTGCAGGAACAGTTCCTGTATTTTGAATAAGAATCGTATATGTTAACGTATCTCCTACACCTGCTTGCGGCGTATTTACACTTTTTATTACATTAATTGATCCTACATTTACTCGTGTCACAACGATATTACTAATCGTTATAATTGTAATCGGTGGCTGCAGAGGGCTTACTTGAAAATCAGCAGTGACATTTGCATTATTCGGAAGTACTCTATTCGTCGGTACACTTGTTACCAACACTTGAAAAATGACTGTTACCATCGATCCAACCGGAATATTAGCAAGCGAAAAACCAATAGTCGGATCTAATCCTGGTTGCGGGGTTCCGTTAATCGTTACACTATTTGCTACGAATGTTGTGCCAGCTGGTATCGGATCGAGAAATGATACATTTGTCGCTACTACCGTGCCGCTATTTTGTATAGTAACTGTATACGTTAACGTATCTCCTACACCTGCTTCACTTGCATTTACAATTTTCATCACATTTAATCCTGCAGAATTTACGACTGTCATTACGGTATTACTTGGTACCGTCACAGTAATTGGTGGTTCTGTTGGATTTACAAGAAAATCTCCAGTTACATTCGCGTTATTTACAACATTATTCCCTGGCGGAATTTCATCAATTAATACCTCAAATGAAATAATTACACTCGCGCCAGTAGGCAAATTATTTAATGGGAATCCAAGTTCTGGATCTGCCCCTTCTTGTAAAACACCATTAACAAATACACTGTTTTCAATAAATAATGTCCCTTGTGGAATTGAATCTTGGAAAAATACATTTGTAGCTGGTACACTACCTGCATTTATGACTTCGATTGTATATACTAAAACATCACCTACCGTTGCAACATCCGTATTCACTGATTTCACAACTTCAAAATTCCCTGATTGTACAGTTGTATTCACAATATTACTAGGAACATTGATTGTTACTGGCGGTTCGCTCGGATTCACTTGAAAACTTGCTGTTACATTTGCTTGATTTAAAATATCTTCATTTTCTGGATCCTGTACAATTAATACATCAAATGTGACTACAACTGTTTGAGCCGCAGGAATATTTGGAAGAGAAAATCCTGTATTTGGATTCAATCCACTTTGCGGTACTCCATTAATTGTTACAGAGTTTGCAACGAAAGAAACCGCTGAAGAAGTAGTGTCTTGGAAAAATACGTTTGTTAACGGAACGTTACCTGTATTTTGGACGGCAATCGTGTATGTTAAAGTATCACCTACTGCCGCTTGAGCTGTATTTACTTCTTTTATTACATTTAAACCACCTGTATTAACTTGTGTTACAACGGTATTCGTTTGCCTATTAATCGTTACTGGCGGTTGATTCGGAATAACGACGAAATTAGCAGATACATTACCGCGATTCGCAATCGTACCTCCTGATGGGGTAGATGTAACTCGTACTTGAAAAGTCACCGTTCTACTTCCACCTGGAGATATATTCGCTACTGTAAACCCAGTCGCTGGATTTGCCCCAGGTTGCGAAACTCCATCAACAGTTACACTATTTGGTATAAAAGTCGTTCCAATTGGGATTGGATCTTGAAAAATAACGTTCGTCGCCAGTACATTTCCTGTATTTTCAATTGTAACGGTATACGTAAGAACGTCATTAACTGTCGCAAAAGCTCTATCTACTGTTTTTCTCGTTCTTATATCAGCTATATTTATTGTAGTAAATACTGTATTACTCGTCGCTTGGCCTGAAACTGGTTGTTGACCAGGAACCGGAATAAAGTTAAACGTTGCACTTGCACGGTTCGGAATTGGATTTACAAGAGGATTAGATGTCACTCGAACTTGAAAGCGTACTACAGTCGTTTGCGAAGCATTAATGCTTCCAAGATTAATACTACTTGCTGGATTCGCTCCTGGACGCGCTACTCCATTTACCGTAACACTATTTGTTACAAACGTTGTTCCAGCAGGTATACTATCAACAAAAATAACATTATTTGCAGCGACATTCCCATTGTTCGTGACATTCACTGTGTAGGTTAGTACGTCATTAAGTGTTGCCGTCTGTAGATCTACAGATTTTTGCAAACTTAGATTTGCACGATTTACCGTCGTCTGTACTGTATTTGAAGATGCTGTGCTCGTGATAGGAGGACTTCCAACGAAAGGACGGAATTGGTAAGAAACCATTGCACGATTGGAAATTGGATTTGGACTTGGGAATGACGTTACTCTCACTTGAAATGTAACGATTCTTTGAGCATTATTAGGTATTGTCCCTAAATTTATTCCACTAGCTGGATTTGCACTCGGCTGCGTTACTCCTCCTACTGTCACACTGCCGGCTATAAATGTCGTTCCATTCGGAATAATGTCTTGTAATACAACGTTATCTGCACTTCCCGTCCCTGTATTCGGAACGGTAATCGTATAGGTAAGAATATCGCCAACTGCTGCAACTGTTTTATCCACCGATTTAACAGGATTTATAATTGGCCCCGTTGCATCAATTTGAACACCAAAACCTGCCGCTGCATACCCATCTCCATTTGTAATGAAGCGAACTGTCGCTGACGTTTGATTATTTACTAATGATGATGAAGCATCTACATTCGTAATATCCCACCCTTGTCTTCTGACAGCCAAGGCTGCCCCTAACGGCTGATTCAAATTCCCAAACGTGCCGCTCGTATCTAAATTCCCATTGTCATTACAAATTTGTGATTGAAAGAAATTATTTGCGGGATTTCTCGGCCCGAATAATGCAACTGTAGCATTCGCGTTCGGCCCAAAACGAAGTTGATCTCCAACAATGTTAGAATCACCTTCTTGAGCAGTTACAAGTACTCTTCCTGTAACTGTCCCCGTAGACGGCGTTGCAAAACCTGAAATAATAGCATCAACTGGTGGCGATGAAGCATCGATGATTTCTTGACCTGCATACACTGATAAATTTCGAAGTGGTAAACTCGCATTTTGATAAACTACCTCAAGTGTCCAGCCTACCGATCGACTAATAGTTGAATTGGCAGCAGTTCTCGCAGCAGGAACACTCCCAGTTGTATATGTCCCCGCTCCTCCTCCATTAACAAAGTTTGTTACATTGGCAGATCTAACGTAATAAAACTGATTCCCAACTGATCCTTGTTGAGCAGTTGCAGGATCTGGTGCAACTGAAAATGTTCCCGCTGGTGTTGTAAACGAAATATTATCATTTAAAAATGCAGTAACATCCTCAGTATCAGTCCTGTATGTGCCAGCCCACACTAGTTCTGCGTATAAAACACTACTCCCTGCTGGAAGGTTTAAAATTGCACTTGAAGAATTTAATGGCCAATCATTTGTCGTTCCTGCTGGGAACCCTGGCACTTGAAGCGATGTATTTACTGTAGTAAATACATCAATCGTACCGAAGTTATTGCCTGGTGCAGGAGATGTAGGACTGAGTCCCAACGTGTTCCCAGTGAACGTGACGGCACCAGTTACTGTCGTTGTAAAGCGATTCATAAAAGGCACATAATCATCTCATTTCATTTATAGTAAAAAGTGCTCTATACTATAAAATGTAGACAAACTATAGAGTGTACGTTGTCCAACAAAATTCCGCACATACGAGAGGGGTTTATAAAACTATGCGCTACGTTATCGTAACAGGAACTTCACAAGGTTTAGGTGAGGCAATTGCCACGCAATTGTTAGAAGAAAATACAACGGTCATCTCTATTTCTAGAAGAGAAAATAAAGAGCTTACTAAACTTGCAGAGCAGAATAACAGCAATTGTATTTTCCATTCCGTAGACCTTAAAGATGTACATAATTTAGAAATTCATTTTAATGACATTCTTTCTTCTATTGACGAAGGCACTGTCTCATCTATTCATTTAATTAATAATGCGGGCACAGTTGCACCAATAAAGCCCATTGAAAAGTCAGAAAGCGAACTATTGATTACGAACGTTCAAATTAATTTAATCGCACCTATGATTCTTACATCCACTTTCATGAAACATACGAAAGGCTGGAAAGTAGATAAACGTGTTATAAACATTTCATCTGGTGCAGGAAAAAATCCTTACTTTGGCTGGGGTGCTTATTGTACAACGAAAGCTGGTGTAAATATGTTTACACAGTGCATAGCTACTGAAGAAGCGGAAAAAGAATTTCCTGTAAAAATCGTCGCTTTTGCACCAGGTGTTGTTGATACAAATATGCAAGCACAAATTCGTGATACAAATAAAGAAGACTTTATTAACTTAGAACGATTCACCGCATTAAAAGAAGAAGGAAAACTACTGTCACCTGAATATGTTGCGAAAGCTATTCGTAACTTACTAGAAACTGCAGACTTTCCGCAAGGCGAGGTCATTAGAATTGATGAATAATAAAAAGGCGTGCTAAAATAGCACGCCTTTTTATTCTACTTCTCTAAAAATATGAGGACAGACTCCGCAATTTGTTCATAACCAATTTCTTGATAAATTTTATTAGATGTCGGATTGGCTAAATCAGTATATAGTGTAGTCGTCTTGTACCCTTCGTCTAACATACGTTGACTGAGTGCGGCTACGCATTTGGATGCATATCCTTTTTTCCTTGCTTCTTTCGGCGTATATACAAAATTAACTGTTATATTATTTTTAGTTGGTCGTGTTTTTGCAGCTACGGAAACTAACCTTCCTTCCACTTCCAAACCAAATAGACGATTATTAGTGATTAATGTATGTGCGGTTTGTGTTGCTTCTTCTTTCGTAGTTGGGAGCTTCACATCTTCACAAAATTGATATATCCATTTTTCTATTAATGGCAACTCATCATTAGTTATTTCTCGAAAAATTCCATCCTCGTTCCACTTCTTCTTAATTTGTTGTAATGCATATACACCTTGTTCCATTACAACATTCGTTTTCTTATTTTCTAACATCGCAATCTCTTCGGCTAATTTCTGTGCAATTTTCTTATTACCGATCAACCCAGGAATGTCCGGATATGCTTTCGATAACTCTTTTGCAAGTTCCACTATAGCCTCTTCCGAAATTTCAGATATGGCTACAATAACTTGTTTCTCCACTGTTTGAAGAAATACAATCGTAACTTCTTCCCCTTGTTTCGCTGCCGCCATAAACATCGGCTCTTCAGCAACTTGTAATACACCTAATAGCAAATTATTCTCCTGCTCATTCTTTTCTAAAAATGGTATAACATCCTTTTTGAAATGAATAACATTTCCATATACTTGTAATTGAATCATCGACAATCTCTTCCCTCAATTTATATTTAAATAAGGTATTGGCGATTAATTCATTAAATCCTTCTTTTACGATTCGATAATATTTGAAACTAATGTGTTCAAATCATTTTCAGCATGCAAAACTCTCTTCTTTTCCTTCACAAATAGCTCTTCTTCTTTTCGAAACGATTCCTTACGCTTATTAATCATACGCTCCATCTCTTTTTTACTCGGTCCACCATATACATTTCTTTTTTGAATAAAAGCTTCTGGTGATATAATTTCTTTCCACTCTTCTTCTAATAAATTTACTTTCAAATTTTCTTGTAAGTATACATTTATGTCTTTGAGATTTAATTCATGTAACTCCTTTTTCTTCTCCAATGACATATTCGCAATCGCACTAGCTGCATGATGCGCATGCCGAAATGGTATTTCATAGTTTTTTGTTAAAACATCTGCGAAATCTGTAATCGTAATCGCGTGTTTATATGAACGACTTTTTAACGTTTCCTCTTCTACTTTCATCGTTCGAATAACTGCGTTCATAATACAAAAAACACGAATCGCCTTTTCGATTCCTTTATATAAATATGGCTGCAAGTCATCCTCCGTATCGACAATATCGCCAAATGGTGTATTATGAATCATTTGAAATACAGTAAATGCTTCCCCTAAGGCACTACTCGTAATAGCACGGGCATGTTCTATTGAAACAGGATTTCGTTTTTGCGGCATAATACTACTTATTTGCACATATGGCTTCGCTACAGTAATCCCATCATATTCTTTCGTTGCTAATAGTAAAAAATCATGAATCCATCTACTCGTATTCGTCATAATAACCATTAGTAACGAGCTAACTTCTAATAAATAATCCGCTCCAGCGACAGCATCATATGAGTTCTCAATTACGTTTGTAAACCCAAGTAACTGCGCAACTCGTTTTCTCTTAATTGGGAAGCTTGTTGTAGAAAGGGCAGCTGCCCCCATTGGAGAATGATTTACAAGATGATACGCTTTTCTCGTTCGTTCTAAGTCTCTTTGCATCGTATCGTAAATTGCCAAAACATAATGACCAAATGTTGTTGGTTGCGCTGGTTGTGTATGTGTATACGCAGGCATAATTGTTTCCATGTGTTCACCGGCGAGCTCCAGCATACTTTCTTGCAGTAATAAATGGGGCTCCATTAACCGTAATACATATTGCCGTAAACTCATACGATACATCGTTACACCCATATCATTTCTACTTCTACCGATATGCATATTACTGACAAATTCACACTTCGCTTCTTGAGAAAGTAAATGTTCAACTAAGAAAAAAAGATCTTCATGCTGCTCCGTATATAACAATTGATCCTTGGGAATTTCCTCTACCTTTTTAAGTGCTGTTAATATAACTTTAGCTTCTGCTTTTTTCATCAGCTTTTCTTCAGTTAACATAATAATATGTGCCCTATGCACTTGAAACATATCTTTCAATAAATAATTGCGTTGAAAATCAAATACATGCTGTAATACACAATCCACATATGTTTTCCCAGGGAAATCAGCGCCTTCATTCTTAATAAACTCTTCTTTACTCTGTTTCATCACCTTTTCCCCTTTCACCCAAGTATTACTACCCATCATACCCAGGGATGGCAAAAAAGTGCTTGTACGTAAAAATAAACTCGGCGCTCATAGCACCGAGTTTATTTAATAAAAGTCGCATCATACTTATCACTTTGCAATACTTGGAAGTGTAAATTTGCTAAGTGTTTACGTATTTCAGCACTGTCATCTTCATTTAAATTATTTGCTAAGAAAACAATTTCCGTACAGTTTCCGTGTTTATCCATTGCATAAACTGCTTTAGTTACCGTCCATTGTGTATAGCCATTCTTTTGTCCAGCATGTCTGAATGTTTTACGATATTTCTTTGCAGTCATATCTGTTTCAACGATATTCGCCCACACTTTTTCTTCAGCTTCTGTAAGGCCACCTTTATGATTTGCCTTTTGAAGCAGTACCATATAATCGTTTGCGGAAGCAGCAGGCAATCTATCCGACCAAATTTTATCGTATCGTTCCTCTAAATAAAGAGGAATTTCCTTCTGTAATAATGGCCCCTTCTTTTTCAAGCGTTCATGAATAATCATAGCATATTCACGATATTGCTCTTGAGACATTTCTTTTAACTTTTTCTCTATTTTATATTTTGGAACATGTAATTCTTTATGCAAATATCCTGGAATATATAAAGATGAAACAATCGGAAATAGTGGTTGGTGTGCAGGTAGTGCTAAGCTTTGTAAATTTCGATTAATGTTATCTAGCCCTAATACTTCCATTAAATATTCAGTATTTGCATTTGAACTGAACTTAACCATCCCTTTTGCAACTTCTTCTAAAGAAACTGCTCCTTCAGTTAACTTCCCGGTTTTCTGTAAATAATTTTGCCATCTATCTTGTGCACCACCATCTGTATTCGGTACATAATAACGATTCACATCATTAATTGAAACGAAACTAGACGGATCAATTTTCCCCTCTGTAACTTGTTTCGTATATTCAAGCGCCACAATTAACTTCATCGTACTAGCAACTGGCAAAACAACATTTGGATTTACAGAATACACAACTTTATCATTTCTTTTTACTAGAAGCGCACTATTTTTTTCATCTTTATGTTCTTCAATAAAAGATGCTATATACTGCGCATCATCATTATTTGAACTCCACACTTTTTTCACTAAAAAGTTACCCGATATTAGTAAAACAAAAATACCCACAATCACTGCGCATACTATAGTTTTTTTCAAGTAAAATTCCTCTCCTATTGTGTAACTCTTCTCTCTTTATCTTTTAAAAAATAAAATAATGGAGATGGTTATTTACATAACCATCTCCATTATTTTAACTTGTATGCTCCTATTATGTCTACGTCATAATTTTCACA
Source organism: Bacillus sp. NP247 (assembly GCF_018966865.1). Taxonomy (NCBI): domain Bacteria; kingdom Bacillati; phylum Bacillota; class Bacilli; order Caryophanales; family Bacillaceae; genus Bacillus; species Bacillus sp. NP247. The sequence continues at coordinate 787,342 of NZ_CP076653.1, forward strand.
AAATCCTCAAGAAATTTTTTATAATGTAATGACCAACCGATTCTCACCCAATTTTTCAATGCCTTCGAATCAGGCTGAGGACGAAAATCAGCAATACTTTCTCCTTTTGCAATTCCAAGCGTATCTACATCCACACGACGATACACGTAATCTAAAAGAGATGGATTCGCCGCGACCATCATTGTTACAACGTCATGTACTGGACTTCCTGTTATTTTCGGATTTAACTTTTTATAAGCTTTATAATAATACGTGAAAATTGGTTCAATTAATTTATTAAAACTCGTTTTAGAATGTTTCGTAATATATTTTACCATCTCTGGCGTAATAAGAGCTTCAGATGTAACGTTAAGCGGCACTAATGTCACATTTTTAGCATTTTGCATAACTAAATGTGACGCAATAGGATCACCATGAAAATTCGCCTCTGCGACTGGTGTAACATTGCCTGGCATTAAAAATGCACCGCCCATTATATAATATTCTTTCACATACTTCATCATCGGTTTTTCTAAAATAAAAGCTGTTGCCAATGTTGTTGACCTGCCAGCATCAACAATAATTAATTCTCCTTTATACTTTTCAAGAATATCGAAAAATGCACAAAAGGGTTTTATATTTGGTGAAAAAGCTTTTGGGGGTTTAATAGGTCCTAAGCCATCTGCGCCGTGAATCTCTGGATAATACGTCACAAAATCCCCAGAAAAAGGTATTTTGGCCCCATTAATAACAGGTATATCTTCCCGTCCTGCCAGTTGCAGCAAATACGCTGCGTTACTTGTCGCCTTTTCCTGCGTTACATTCCCATATCCAGTTACGACTCCAACGATATCAATATCAGGATGCAACAATCCATACATTATTGCTAAAGAGTCATCAATTCCTGGGTCTCCTAAAAATAATATTTTTTTCATAGACCTCAACTCCATCCCATCAATTGTTATTACTTTATGAATACATGACGGAATACAGAATGAAAAAGATAAATTTTGTATAAACAAAAAACGTAGGAACTTCATATTAGAAGTCCCTACGTTTTTCTATATTTTTATGCTACTTTTTTCATCGTAGCCATACTACCAATTATATAAGAAATAAATGCAAAGCAAATCGGGAAAACAACTGTATGTATACCGAATGGATTAGGGTAGCAAAGGTGAATAAACATATAGGAACCTACTCCAACTAAAATAGATGCGAGAGCTCCAGCTGCATTTCCTTTTTTCCAATATAAACCTAACACAATCGGCCAAATGAACGCTGCTTCTAAACCACCGAAAGAAAATAAATTTAACCAAATTAAAAAGTCTGGTGGCTTAATAGCGGCAGCATATACGAATAATCCTACGATACCAGTAATCCATAGACTACCTTTCTTTATCGTACTATCCGCTGCATCTTTATTTATGTAATTCACATATATGTCCTTAATAATTGACGAGCTTACAAGTAATAGTAATGAGTTTACAGTGGACATGATTGCTGCCATTGGTGCAGCTAAGAAAACTCCAGCTAGCCAAGGTGGCAACACTTCCATCGCGAGTAGCGGCATTACTTTATCTGGTACCGTTATACCTGGAAGTACTACTCGTGCAAATACGCCCGTTAAATGCATACCAATCATAATTGTACCAACGACAACCGTTCCAATAATTAGAGCTTGGTGCATAGCTTTTGAATTTTTATATGACATTGCACGTACGCTAATTTGCGGTAAACCAACAACACCAATTCCAATTAAAATCCAAAATGATGTAACATATGATTTCGTTAAACTGCCATCTGCTCCGAATGGTGTTATTAAATTCGGATTAATTTGAACGAGTTCATGCATAATCTTTTCAATCCCACCACCAGCAATGACAGTTGCAACTAAAATGATTGTCGTTCCAACTAGCATAATGATGCCTAATAACGTATCTGATAAAGCGACTGCACGAAATCCACCAATTAACACATACACAAGTACAGAAAAAGTAAATAAAAATAGTGCTGTTGTATAAGATAGACCCGTTAACGACTCAATTAATCGTCCACCGCCGACCCACTGGGCTACTGTTGCCGAAAATAAAAAGATAATTATACATAACGCAGAAAGTATAACAACTGCTTTATTATTGTACCTTCCCTTTAAATAATCAATAAGCGTAATCGCTTCCATCTTCCTTGCGATAATCGCAAATTTTTTACCGATAACCGTTAAAACGATATATCCCGTTACAACTTGAATCGCTGATAATAGTACCCATCCAAGACCCATATTGTATGCAATACCAGGTCCACCAATAAAGCTACTTGCACTACCGTACGTAGCTATCATAGTCATAGCTAATAATAAGCCACCAAGCTCACGTCCACCAAGAAAATATTCTTGTAAAAATTTATTATTAGCAGTTGCTTGTACACGCCTTGATGCATATACACCAATTAAAAACACAACGATAAACGAAATTATCATTGGAATGATTACATACCAATTCATCTCTTATTCCTCACTTTTTTCTTCCTCATCGAGTGAAATATCTTTAAATACAAAACGAACAACTAAACTAAGCAAAATAACCATTACGATAAATCCAACGATACAGCTATAAAAAAACCATGCTGGAAATCCTAACACATATGTATATTCACTCGGATCCTTACTTCCAAGCCCATAAGCAAATCCGTACCATATTATAAAATTAATAATAGCAAGTCCAAGACCAATTAGTGCTTCTCTATGGGCAACTCGAAAGCGTGGATCATCATGATAATCCTTCATTTTCTTCCTCCTCTCACGATGTATTATTGTACCACTGTTCTTCTAGTTTTTCCTACTAGAAAGCAAAAACAAGCAGGAATTTTTATAATCATATAGAAGATTCTCTTACATTACATATTTTTTACAATTGTAACACAAATGAAATTTGAATTTTCAGTATTTGTTATTTATGATTTTAAGTAGAGGCTTTTCATCTAGTTCCTACATCCTTGATTTCGGAATAAACGCCGTCTCGTACTGCGTTTAAATTATATTTTCAAGGGGGTTATACAATGAGTCAACTAGCTGTAAATCTTCATGAAAAGGTAGAGAAATTTCTTCAAGGCACAAAGAAACTATATGTGAACGGAGCGTTCATCGAAAGCGCTTCTGGAAAAACGTTTAAAACTCCTAACCCAGCAACTGGTGAAACACTCGCTATCGTTGCTGAAGCTGGTCGCGAAGACATTCATAAAGCTGTTGTAGCTGCCCGAATGGCTTTCGATGAAGGTCCTTGGTCACGCATGAGCACTGCTGAACGAAGCCGTCTTATGTACAAGCTCGCTGATTTAATGGAAGAACATAAAGAAGAGCTGGCACAGCTCGAAACTTTAGATAATGGAAAACCAATCCGCGAAACTTTAGCAGCAGACGTTCCTCTTGCAATTGAACATATGCGCTATTATGCTGGATGGGCTACAAAAATCGTTGGGCAAACAATCCCTGTTTCTGGTGAATATTTTAACTATACACGCCATGAAGCTGTTGGTGTTGTCGGTCAAATTATCCCATGGAACTTCCCACTTCTTATGGCAATGTGGAAAATGGGAGCAGCCCTTGCAACAGGTTGTACAATCGTTTTAAAACCTGCAGAACAAACTCCACTATCCGCTCTATACTTAGCTGAATTAATTGAAGAAGCTGGATTCCCGAAAGGCGTTGTTAACATCGTTCCTGGATTCGGTGAAACAGCTGGACAAGCTCTCGTTAATCATCCACTCGTAGATAAAATTGCATTTACAGGTTCTACTCCAGTCGGCAAACAAATTATGAGACAAGCATCTGAATCGTTAAAACGCGTTACATTAGAACTTGGTGGTAAGTCGCCAAACATTATTTTACCAGACGCTGACTTATCTCGAGCGATTCCAGCTGCGCTTTCTGGTGTTATGTTTAACCAAGGACAAGTGTGCTGTGCTGGGTCACGCTTATTTATTCCAAAGAAAATGTACGATAATGTCATGGCTGATCTCGTTCTATATTCAAAAAAATTAAATCAAGGTGCTGGTCTAAATCCAGAAACTACAATCGGACCTCTCGTTTCCGAAGAACAACAAAAACGTGTAATGGGTTATATTGAGAAAGGGATTGCAGAAGGTGCTGAAGTACTTTGCGGAGGAAACAAACCATTCGACCAAGGTTACTTCGTTTCTCCTACAGTATTCGCTGATGTAAATGATGAGATGACAATCGCTAAAGAAGAAATTTTCGGTCCAGTTATTTCCGCATTACCGTTTAACGATATTGATGAAGTAATTGATCGTGCGAATAAATCACAATTCGGCTTAGCGGCTGGTGTATGGACAGAGAACGTAAAAACGGCACATTATATTGCAAGCAAAGTACGTGCAGGTACAGTATGGGTAAACTGTTATAACGTCTTTGATGCAGCATCTCCATTTGGAGGATTTAAACAATCTGGCCTTGGCCGCGAAATGGGATCTTACGCGCTGAACAACTATACAGAAGTGAAGAGCGTTTGGATTAACTTAAATTAACGAGAAAGAACCTGACCTACTCGGTCAGGTTCTTTTCATTATGTATTCATTTACACTTGCAACCCACCGCTCACATTTAATACCTCTCCTGTAATATAAGACGCATACTCTGATGCTAAAAAGGCAGCTGCGTTTGCAATATCTTCCGGTGTTCCGATTCTTCCAACTGGAATCGCTCCAACCATTTTCTCTTTTACTTTATCCGGTATTGTTTTTGTCATATCAGTATCCATAAATCCTGGACAAATCGCATTACACGTAATACCAAAACTTCCAACCTCTTTCGCTGCTGTTTTTGTTAAGCCCACAACCCCTGCTTTTGTAGCCGCATAATTTGCTTGTCCAATATTTCCTTCCCTACTAATAGAAGAAATATTAATAATCCGTCCATACTGTTGTTGTCTCATATAAAGAAGTGCTGGCTGCATACAATAAAAAACGCCAGTTAAGTTCACTTGTAATACTTGTTCCCAAGCAGACTTCTCCATCTTATGTAACATTGCATCTCTTGTAATCCCAGCGTTATTCACTAAAATATGTAATGTACCAAATTTTTGCACCGCATATTCAATTAACGACTTCGCTTCATTTTGATTACTCACATCACATCGATATAAGCTCACATCATACCCTTCATCTGATAATTCACGTGTCGTTTCTTGTAGCTTCTCTTCATTTACATCACTAATTAATACTTTAGCCCCTAGCTTTGCAAAAACACGTGCGATTTCTTTTCCAATTCCCTGCGCAGCACCCGTTACAACAGCTGTTTTCCCATTCAATAAGTCCATCCCTATCCCCCATTTCTATTAGTTATATTGTATATTTCGGCTCTATGCTTTCCAAATCCTCTTTGTATAAAAAAGTCTATTTGTGTCAAACTAACTTTGCAACGCCGCATAAAGTGAAACTTTAATCAGTGGGGATTTTGTTCATCCCCTACTGATTATTAGCCCTCACCAATCGGGCATTTACGGGCAGTTAATCTCCCACCTAGCTTCTTTGTTCCATCTGAATTTTGAGATGGGAGTTTTACTAACCGTTTATGCGGGATAAAACACAAGGAGATTGTGTCGAATGAAAAAAAAGAATGTAAATCGAAACAAAGCTGCCGATGGCATTGATGTTGAGTTCGCTCGCGAATTCGCTGACCACAATGACTTAGAAGCAAACGCACGTGCAAATGCCGCCGATGCACGTCAAAAACGCCAATCAACCGAAAAATAAGGCACTACAACGTTCCTTATTCTTTTCAACAGGGACCTACTACCCATCAAAATAAACCGAGAGTATCTCTCGGTTTATTTTCTATATTTCTTTACGTAGTGCGCTAAAGCAAGTAACGGATATATATGCCCATAACTATGGTAGCGAATATAAAACCCACCCGGTAACCCTGTACCAGTAGGATATTTTTCATTCATTGTAGGCTGCGCGAGCAAATATGAAATCCCTTTTCGAATAATCGGTGTTTCTTGATCATAGTAAGAAATGAGTGCATCAAGTGCCCACGCTGTTTGTGACGGCGTGCTAAAGGGTAAAGAAATAAATTTTTTCTCTACACTACTTTGACAGGATTCTCCCCACCCTCCGTCTTCATGCTGCAAATGTTCGAGCCATGAAGCTGCTTTTTTCAATGATGGATGAGTAGAAGGCACTCCTAATGCACGTAAGCCTGTCATCGTTGCCCATGTCCCGTATATATAACATATCCCCCATTTTCCATACCATGATCCATTCTGTTCCTGTACATCCATTAACCATTTGATAGCTTTCTTTTTTTGCTCTTCAAGCAATTCATTCGGTGCATACGTTCCGAATAATTCTAACACCCTACCTGTAATATCTGGTGTGGACGGATCAGTTATCATATCACTCGCATTTTCGATCGGCAAATTCGATAATAACTTGCTCGTTACCCCTCGTTCAAAAGCTCCCCAGCCTCCATCATTGTTTTGCAATCCTTTTACCCATTCCACGCCTCTTCCCCACGCATCATCTACTCTATCACTCCCTCTACTTCGCGCTAACGCTCTAAGGGCAGCTGTAGTATCGTCTATATCAGGGATCGTCGTATTAACATCTGAAAATCCCCAACCGCCGGCTACAAGTGATGATGCATGTACGCTCCAATCTACCTTTTTAGTTTGTTGTTTTTGCAATAAATACTCTGTCGCCGTTTGAATCATCTTATTTTCATTTGTAACCTTAGCTTCTTGCAATGAATAGCTAAGTAAAGCGGTATCCCATACGGTAGAAGGAGAATTTTGCAAATGACTTCCTCTGTCCATCTTCCATATATAAGATTTTAATCCTGTCACAGCTTTCTCAATAATTGGAGACTGAATAGAGTGCCCTAATGCAAGCAAAGCATACATCATATAAAACGTAGCACTCGCGTAACTATATAATGTTCCATTTTCATCTATACGCTCCTTCATAAAGCGCTCTACTTCTTCGTATCCTTTATGATGTAACGATAATGGATAAGATATTACCTTTTTCACATCACCTAAAAACGATTGAAACAGCGGGGACCGCTCCTCTCGAAACCACTGCCCACCCCCGCCTGCAATATGATTTAAATTTGGCAATAACTTTTTCTCTACACGGAATCTCTTATTCATACAAATCATCATCGGAATTAAATGTATACGCGCTGAGCTGCTTAGCCCAAATATACTGAGGGGGGAGTCATCTTGTAAAAATAAGATTGGCGTTGGAAAGTGAAAAAGCGCAGGAAATTCATATTCTCCATGAATCGCTAATAAAAATTTCGTCATAAAATGAGCACGAGAAACTCCCCCGTGTTCCTTAATAAACATTTCAGCTCGCCTCATATTCATATCTTCTTTCGAATATTTTTCCGAAGCAAGTAAAGCAGCATATGCTTGAATCGTCGCGGATAAATTCCCTTCCTTTTCATCTTCATATAATTTCCAAGTCCCTTCATTTGTTTGAAGAGATGCTAACCTTTTTACAAACGGTTCTATTTCGTCATTGCGCCCTAATAATTTGAGTAAAAAAATCATATGACAATCCGTTAGCAAAGCTCCTTCAAAACAAAATTGCCACGTTCCGTCTTGCCTTTGCATCGTTTGAAGTGCAGTCGTTCTCCGCTCTATCTCCTCACGCACTTTGTCATATAGTAGCAAACCGCTCACCCACCCTTTCTAAGTCCGTATACGATATTCGAAAACTTAGCTAAATATGTATGAAAGCAAAGAAAAACAGAACGTGTATTACACACATTCTGCTTACAAACAATACCCAACCCCGACAACAATCCCTAATAGTGCACCAACAACAACTTGATACGGTGTATGTCCAACGAGCTCATTTAACTTTTTATATTCTGTTTGTCTACCATGAAAAAAATCATTCAATATTTTCGCTTGCTTACTTACCGCAAGCCTTACTCCTGAAGCATCGTACATAACAATAATGGCAAAAATAGCGGCAACCGCAAATATTGGACTCTCCACACCTTCCACCACTCCAACACCTGTAGCAAGTGCAGTAACAGTCGAAGCATGCGAACTTGGCATTCCACCTGAAGCAAAGAACTTAGCAAAATCAAACTCGCCTGTTTTTATTAATTTAAAAACGACTTTCGTTAACTGTGCTAAAAACCAAGAAATTATAGCTGCTATAAGTGGATCATTATGTAAAATTGTTTCCATGTTTTTCAGCTCCTCACTGACTATAATGGAATTTCTATATAATATAAGTATAAAGAAAAATGCGTAGAAAATACTACGCATTATGATACTTTTGCTGATTTATTTTTAATAAATTTTGGTTGTTTCTGTAGTAGAAACTTTGTTTTCGCCATTGAAAAGACAAATAAAGCAATCCATATACAGAAAAACGCAATCATATGAGTAGATGTGAAATGTTCACCAAAAACGAACACACCTAAAATTAAACTAATAGTCGGCGCGATGTATTGTAAAAAACCTATCATATAGAGCGGAATAAGTTGTGCTCCTTTAGCAAAATAAAAGAGTGGTAACGCTGTAACAATACCCGCCCCTATTAAAAGAAGCGTTGATATTGCCGAAATAGAACCGAACGAACCAAAGCCATGAACTCCTGTCATAAACAAATATATAAGTGCAAATGGTGTCACTAACATCGTTTCCATCGTAAGCCCAATTGTTGCGTCGTAATTTAATAATTTTTTCGTTAATCCATATAATCCAAATGAAAAAGCAAGCGAAAGAGAAACCCATGGAATTGATCCGAAACGTACCGTTAAAATGACAACACCTAATCCAGCTAAACCAACCGCAACATATTGCCAAAAATTAAGCTTCTCTTTTAAAACAACTGTACCAAGTAAAATACTTATAAGTGGATTAATATAATACCCAAGACTTGCTTCGATTACATGATTATGATTTACGGCCCATATGTATACAAACCAGTTTCCACTAATAAGTACCGAAGCAATTGTTAATGACATTAATAATTTAGGTCGTTTAAAAAGGGCCACTAACTCCCCACCAAACTGACGAAACCTCTTCGTTACTCCTAAAACTAACAACATAAAAACAAATGCCCAAACAATACGATGCGCTAATATTTCATCTGCCGGTACTTCTTCCACCCATTTCCAATAAATCGGAAGGACTCCCCACATCGTATACGCACCTGCTGCATATATAATTCCCTGTTTTTGCTCTGCTGTTTGACTCCCCATCTTCCTTTTTCTCCTCTTCTCTTTTTTCTTCATTATAAAGTCTCACATGCTTACTTTACCAATATTCAATCTGCATTTCTTTCGACATTCCTCTTGCAAATCCTTTATATGTATAAAAAAACGCCTACTGTTATAATAACGAGCACTGGAATACCGAAGACAAATTTGCTTTTATGTGTCTTATGATGAAACATATACATACCAATCCAAGCTCCAACCGCTCCTCCAGCTGCAGCTGATAAAAACAACGTACTTTCTGGCGTTCTCCACTGCTTTTTCTTTGCTTTTCTCTTATCAAGCCCCATCATACTAAATGCTATAACGTTGATAACAATAAAATAAATCCATTTCATCTTATTCTCTCCCTTAAAAAATTCGCTTTATGTTAACACGAAAACAAGGTGCACACAAATAAAAATGGCTATAGGTAAAAAAACTTTAGCCTACAACCATCATTGTAATACCTTATACTTTATTTCTAATCTTACTATGTTTTTTCGCGTATATAAAATAAATAAAAATACCTACAATAACCCAAATTGCAAAACTGATTAAAGTGGCTTTAGAAAGATTTAATGCTAAATATAAACAACTTACTATCGCAAGTATAGGTAAGAATGGAACTAACGGAGCACGAAACGGTCTTTTCAAATTAGGATGTGTCTTCCTTAATACAATGACAGCAATAGATACAAATATAAACGCTGTTATCGTTCCCACATTCACTAAATTTGCCAACAAATTCAAGTCCAATAAACCTGCTAATAAAGCTGCAAGAATTCCTGTAATCCATGTATTAAAAAATGGTGTTTGATAACGTTTATGAACACTTGAAAATCTTTTTGGTAGCAATCCATCTCGGCTCATCGAGTACGATACTCGAACAAATGCGAACATAGCAACTAACAGAACTGTTGTTAAACCAGCTATCGCTCCAACTGATAATAGACCAGCAATTCTATCCTCTCCTACAATACGCAGTGCATATGCTACTGGATCAGCTACATTCAGATCCGTAAATGGAACCATTCCAGTTAACACGAATGAAACACCAACATAAAGAATTGTACAAATGCATAAAGAGACAAGCAACCCAATTGGGACGTTACGTTGTGGGCGTTTCACTTCCTCTGCTGCTGTTGCAACTGCATCGAAACCTAAAAAGGCAAAAAATACAGTAGCAGCTCCCCCAATAACACCATGGTATCCAAAAGGAAGAAATGGCTGCCAATTCTCTGGCTTTACATACTTTGCCCCTACAATAATAAATACTAAAATAACAGCCAGTTTAATAATAACCATTATATTATTTATACGTGCGCTTTCTTTCACACCACGACTTAGTAAAAATGTAACAACTAAAATAATTATAACCGCTGGCAAGTCAATAATTCCGCCATTCCCCATCCCTGGTGCAGAAGCAACGATTGCCGGAATATGAATATTAAACCCTAGTAGCAATGACTGAAAATAGGCTGACCATCCCGCCGCCACCGCAGAAGTAGCTAATAAGTACTCTAACATAACACACCAGCCAACTATAAAAGCAAAAATCTCACCCAATGTCATATACGTATACGAATACACACTTCCTGAGACCGGGACTGTAGATGCAAATTCAGCATAACAAAAGGCTACACAAGCACATACAATTGCAGCTAACATGAAAGATAATACAATTGCTGGACCAGCATGTTTCGCTGCTACAATACCTGTTAATACGAAAATGCCTGTACCAATAATTGCTCCAATTCCTAAAAGCGTTAAATCAATTGCTCCTAAAGTTTGTTGTAACACTTTTTTCTTTTCTTCATTCATTGCTTTCTTTATAAATAAACTCATTCGTAGAAACCTCTTTTTCAAAATTATCCCTTACTCATTACAATCTTTATTACTTTTGCTATTACACATTAATAATATTCATGCTTTACTTCCACTCCCTATATAAACTCCACAAATTACACACCTAAAAATCAGAAAAATCAATCTCCTGAAAATACGCTTATTAACAGGCATATTTTTAGAAGATTGATTGAATTTATCACACGATTAATTATATTGTCAACAATATAATTAATTCACCCGAATTGAATAATTATAAACAAAATAGCATTTCAAAATATACGATACCACTAACAAACACTATCAATTCCCATTTTAATACACTTTTCATTATTTCAAAATTCATTTTTATACATTGAATCCAATGTAATCCCCGTATGCAAACACAATAAAACCAGTCGATTCGTTATATAGAAATAACTCTTCATCTTGTTAGACCGATTAACTTCCCTACAAATTACAAACAGTATTTTCACTTAGGACAATAAAAAAAGCGCAGATGTTCATCTGCGCTTTATTCTTCCGCTTCAATTTCTGTACTACTATTATCGATATGTTCCTTTCGAGCTTCTTCTTGCAGCTCTGCTGAAATCATTCCATAATAAATTTCTGGATATAATCCAAATATTTGATATACACTTCCTAAAAACGGCATCGGAATCCCTCATTTCTAAAGTTGTATTGCCATTCTTAAGGATTCCCTTTTCACTCATTATACATTCGTTTTTGGCACTTCTTCTTCATCGGGAACATGTAATACATTTTGCCATTTTTTATAAGGCGCACTATTTGGATCCACATACCCTTTCGCATACGAACGATCCCACAATTGTTTCATAAACATCTCTTTCTCTTTCTTTGCAACCATATCTGCACCTGTTCCGTAATAGTTTTGGAAATACAGCTCAATTTCATCAAGGAATAGCCTTAACAAATCATCAGATGTTTCTTCTAACGTCGGGTCATATTTTGCCTCACGATCATACATTAAAATCATATCTAAAATATTATGGACATGCTCTTTACGAAGCCATCTAATATCTTGAGCCCCTAATACAAATGCATGTGTATATAAATGCCCACCTTGTATCATTGCCTTTTCTTGCTCTTCTTCAAACCTGGACAAGATATTTTCATAAATAAACGGATTATGAAGCAATGCTCTGTGCAACTTATAACTTTCGCTTGAAATATTTTTCCCCATCGACTGGATTAAAAAGCTACGGCCGACACCGTTATATTGATACACGAACTGTCCATCTACAGCCACTAGGCTAATCCAGCGATACATATACGCGTATAGAAGAGCACGATTACATTTATCGTAATCTAACTTCGTTTGCGTTGCATTCAAGTCTGGCATAAAGGCTGGTAAGTGCCAATATTTATCTAAATGCGGCGTCAAACTAGATTTTTTACTATTTAATTTGTTCACGCGGCGATAATACGATTGAAAGTAGTCACCTTTATCGTTCATAAAGCCATTTGCAATATGCCCAGATGAAAGCTTAGGAAAATCTTGTAGCGATAATCCGTAATGAGCACGATAACAAATCACTTCAAATGGTGAAAACGCCTCGTTTACCGTATCTTTTTCTTTAAACATTTCTTGCAATAACTCTTCTTGCAATTCTTGTTTTAAAGATGGATGTACACCCCAATATTGTAATTCTCTATGATGAGAAACTTTCGGAACGAACGGACTTGCTAAATGGAAAAGATCTTCAATTTTTTCACGAACGTATTCATCACGATCACGTTTCTTGAAATCTGCTTCTTTTCGCAATGCTTCAACGATATTAAGCTCCAGTTTGTCACGATAGCGCACTTGAAGTTCGTCATAACAATAACTCAATATATGTTCACGATAGAAGTCTTCCACCTTTTTCGACTGAATTTCTTCGGCTTTCGCATCACGACAATATTCCCCGTACAAGCTCATATAAATTTCGGACGATATATCTTTCGGTAATACACCTAAATTTAAATGCTGCTGCATATCTTGCCAAATCTTTTCTTGCAATTTCTCTTCTGCTAATACATATACATTCGTCGGGTTCGTTTTCCCCTCAAATTCCTTGCTTCGCTTTTGGATTTCAAACAATAAATTTTCACGTGTTTCGTGTAAATTATCAAAGAATCTTTCCCAATATTGGATCATTTTATCAACTGCTTGGTATAGCGATTGATACACGAGTTCTAACAACATTTCTTTACGATACTCACTTAATTTGTGGACATATTGCGTTACGATATCTTCAAATTCTTTTTTGAACAAACGTTGCTGATTATAAAACATTTTCCCGACCCAGCCTTGTTGCTGAGCAATTTCAACGCGGCGAACAGCCGTTACCGTTCCATCAATATTACTCACATTAAATTTCTTATCGTAGTTTTGAATTAAATTACGCTTTTGTTCATTATTTTCATGCAGTCGATTCATCTTCTCTACTAACTGCTTACGAATTTCATACAGCATAAAACGTGCTGCGACAGGATGAACCGGATCCGTTTTCTTTAAAAACCATGTATTTAATTGATAAGACTGTCCTTCTGATCCACTCGGTATAAAGCGGTCTGATTCGACCATGTCATATAAAAGTGTAGTCACATGCTCATGTACACGGCTCGGAATCGCATAAGCATATAAACGAACCGCATGATCAACTCTCGCTACTTCACCTTTCATTTGTTCCATCATTTTCAGTTTGGCAGCCGATATTTTACACTCATGCTGCAGGCGGTTTAATTCTTCATCTTTTTGCACTGTACGGTGTACATAGCTTTCGACAGCCTCTAAAAACAACTTAGACTTCGCAACACCAACCTTACCGCCCTCTGCCCCTTCGCGCGTCTCATTGAACATTTGTCTATAAAAAATATGGGCCTGCTCTGGACGAGTAGCAAGATGCTCTAAATCTTCTAAATAACTTTTCCCGCGCTCTGGCTTTTCACGCTGCATACCGCGCTTTACATCTTGATCATATCTTTGCTTCTTCTCTTGAAACAGTTGATCTAAATGAAGCCAAGATTCATCTAAACCTTGCACCGCCCATTTTAAAGCACAGTATTTCAAAACGTGCTCATACGGATAAATGAGCTTCGCCGTTCCTGCTCCGCAATATCTCCCTTTCCCACTCGATTCTGCCAATTGCTGAATTTGATTATCTTCTTGCGCAAAATGATTTGCAGACATTGGACTAAATAACTGTAAATAAATCGTATTTGCCATTTGCTCCATATAATCCGATAAATTGTGCAAATGGTGCCCATGTAAATTTTCATAATCATATAAGAAACAATAATTGTACGGTAAATGATGCTGCTTTATCGTATGATTTGTTCTTCCATCTTCATCCACTTGATCAGGACGATATTCTAATTCAATCGTTACGCCGCCTCGTTTTGATAATTCACCAGTCGACCCGAGCGTAATAGCGTGCAACTCTTTTAACGATGCATAACCATTCGCTTGCACAGTTTCAAACTCTTTCGCACTAACCGTTCTCGTCTTAACTAAAACATCAGGCATTAAAAACGCACCGCGAATTAAAATGTTGTGATGCTGCAATTTCTTCCGGAGCATTTCACGCAAATATAATGCGATTTGTAAAAACATCCCTGAGCCTGTTCCGCCAGCTAGTGATGTTACAATAATGACACGTACACCATATTCCGTCTGATCACTTGTAACTGGAAAAATCTTCTCGATTTCTTGCCAAAACGATGTGAGTTTATCTTCTTTCATCGCAGCACGTAACGCTAAACGTGAAATGACACGTAACTGTCCCGCTCCTTCCGTTAACGGTTTATCAAGTATAGTCGGGTCCATCGGGAACCACTCTTGAATCGTTGGATCTCCCGCAATATACTCTCTCGGTGTTTTACTCGAGCTCGTTTGCGTCTTAAACTTCCGAATATGATCAAATTTACTCAATGTATTCACATCTGTATCAAATACATGCATCGCTACCTTTTTACGACGCTCCTCAGATAATCTTTCATATATTTGATGTGTGACAGTACTACCGATTCCACCTAAGCCAATTAAAATTGTTGGAACTTGTAATGTCATGTGAACCACCTTCCTATTCTTGCTTGTTTGAAAAGAAGAATAAAGAGAGCCGGGCCTCCTCCGCCCCTCTTACACCCTATCTACTATTCACATTCGTACCGGTAAATCTCCTTACCATATCCTCTATCAATTACTAAAAGTTCATTTGGATACAACGTCTTATGCTCCATTCCCACTTCTTCCTCTGTAATAAACATTCCATCAATAATCATCCCAACTACTTGCGATTCTTTCGCTACAAATATAGATTTCGATCCTTTTTTCGCTATTAATGTTACAGATTGCACAGTCTTTCTTTCTGCTCGGAATGGAATGCCAAAATAGTGCTTCCACCATTTATTTTTAAGTAACTCTGGTTCAGATTGATAAAGCCAATCTTTCGCTACTTCTTGATCCCATTCGTAATATAGTAATGCTTTCCGATGAAATCTCGGACGAACAATCCATCCTAAAATAATAATTCCTACTATTAAAAGTAATAAAGTAATAGGAATTACAAATTTAAAAACGAGCGCATACTTCTCAAAAAACGGCGCATTTTCAATGTGCAGTACAATCTTTTCCTTTACTTCTTGTAATTTTGAATCATTGATCGTGATGGTAGCCTCTACGGTGCCGGTATCTGTAAAATTGAATGTGTCGGAGTAATAAGGTCGAGGATAAACATAAACTTGACTACCATGCTGTTTTAATTCGTAGTTGATCGATTGATTGGATGTGACACCAGTAGATTTTAATAATTTCTTTACAGCCTCTTCTGTCATTGGTTCACCATTTAATAGTGGTTGTAAAATGAACGGTTTACTATTTTCTAAATTTGTTACCTTTTCTTCATAATCTTTCGTAACAGCTCGAAGTGATAATTTTGGTTTTTCAGCTGGTTCAATCTTGAATTCTTTCGTCTGTCTATAAAATCCCTTTATATTCATATGGACTTTCCCGCGTACTAACTCTTTACCAACTTTTGTCTCGTAATAAAACACATGTCTTTTATCATCCCACTTCATCGGATACTGCTTTCCGTCTATTTCTACTTCTGCTTCGAAATAAGAAGTTTGAATTGGTAATTCAGTAGGTTTCGCTTCAATAACGGCTGTCACATCTTCATACATTTTCTCAACATTTTTTCTATCTTTATCATCTTTGTCATACGTAGAAACTGTATAATTAAGCGCTGGTTCAACAAGTACTTGTAATCCCTCTTTCTCAATGTCCTGATCCACTTCTATCGTATATGTCCCTGGCTTAATCACTTCCTGATTCTCTGTACTTACATGCACTATATTTCCGAATAATTTAGCTTCTCCTGGTGCATGTATGGAAAAAGAAGACTGCAATTGTAACGGTTTGGAAAGTTGCATAACTTTATAATTAGACAAAGAAGGTGATTGTCGTACAAGTGTCATGCGCTTTAATGGAAACGGTGTTGTAATCTCTACTTTTTTCCCTACTATTTTCGTTTTGACAATCGATTCAACAGAAGAAAACGGATCACGATTTGCAACTAATGCTGCCACTTGATTCACACTTTGTACAATACCATCCTCACCGCTAGACGGCATGACAACTCCATTCATTTCTTTTTTCCAAATCTCTTTAAACGTATTTAACTGCAGCTTCTCTTGCTGCCCTAAATCCTCTTCCATCGTGATTAAGACTGGGTGCAAAGAGATCTTTTTAGAATCCATTTCTTTCTTAAACTGTGCTAACTTCTGTTTAATTTGTTCTTTTCCGCCAACCTTATCTTTCTCCAAATCATTAAATGCCCCGTCAGTTAATACAATAAGCCAAAATTCACGTTTCCCATCTATATCTGCTTCCTTCTTTATAGATTGCATCGCCGTTTCTACTGCGCTAAATGGAGTATTTAAATATGTTTTCCACGCGCCGATTCCATTAATTTCTGTTTGCCTTTGATCCTTTGTTAACAAAATGTTTAACGGATCATTTGGCTTACTCATTGGAACATAAGAAAACTTATCTTTCTCATCTAATAGCGCAACTAAACTTTGCAAGGCGTAATTGGCATACTTCCAGCGATCGTTATTTCTCATGCTGCCCGAATCATCATATACAAGTGAAACGACCCTTTCCTTTGCCTCCTCTCCTTTTGCAAAAACTGAAAAAGGTAAACATATAAATAGAAACAACATGAACGTGGCACAAATTCGAATTTTCATGATGAGGCTTCGCCACCTTTGTAGACAAATTCCTATGTTTAAATTTATGAGGGGAAACAAGATATATGACTTGTATTTTAGGACAACAGTTCACAACAATTACATTATGTAAACAAAAATGAACTACTCCCATATTTTATTTCGAGTTTTTTCCTTATTATATATCTGAAATAACACATAGCTTTCATACTTTTCCCGCTATAAATTCCACCATTAAAGTTTGATTTTCTTTTCAATACAAGAAATAAAGAGCACGCTATAATTAGCGCACTCTTTACTTCTTCACATATACTTCAACAATCGGATTTTCCTTTTGATCTGCATGTAAACGTATATTCTCTTCACTTGTATTGTAAATACTAGCTAACAGCATAACCGTTAGTAAGTTAGGTATCTTCGCATCGCTTCCGTATTTTCTTTCAAGCGCCTCCTTATATTCAAAATCCAAATCTCCTTGCATATATGTATACACTTCAAAACCATCTTTCAAATTACATACGACCGTATCAATAATATCTGCCCCTACTTGTTTCTTCATTTCCCCCCGCAATGCTTCAATAAATTCTTCCCAAGGAACTTCGTACGTCTGAAATTGGTCTGTAGATTTCATTTCTCTTCCTCCTCGTTATGTATCCTGTTCGTATATTTCCCCTTTCCTATAACAATTATGATAGATAGGTCATTCATACAAGCCACACTTGTCCCGCTTACATATCGTATTACTGTAATGGGAAGGAGGAAAGAACATGCATAGACAAAAATGTTATGATACATGCCAACGTTATTTTGGAAAAGTAGTTCGAATTGAAGATCGTGACGGTCGCATCCATTTAGGTAAAATAGTAGATGTGACAGATGATTCTGTTTGGATCGAACCGGTAAAAGGGCGTTCATCTTTTGATACAGGATTTGGATACTATGACGCATATTCAAACAGTGGATGTGATATTTGCGGTGGTCTTAGTAGATGTGACAGCTGCGGCTTCGGATGTGGCGGTGGCGGTAGCTGGGGCTGGGGCGGCGGCGGCGGTGGCTGTGACCGTGGCTGTGACCGTGGTTGTGGCGGCGGCTGGGGTGGCGGCTGGGGCGTTGAACTCGGATTTGGTTTCATTTTTGGAATTACTTTAGCTGCATTATTTTTCATCTAATATAGTAAAGAGTTGACTATCTTTAGCCAACTCTCTTTTCTATTTTTCACATATAAAAATACGATGCCCTAAAATATGTTGATACATAAGTAGTACTTGTTCATGCTGTACCCACGCCTCATACAGTTCTTCTGGAATAAATGATGATACATTCCACTCTGGCTCCTCCATATGCCCTGCAACTGTTTGTGCAATAGTTCCGCCACCCGCAATTGTGATTTTTTTGAAATTTGCTGCTTTAAATAAATGAATCCACTCATTCTCAGTTAGTAATTCTTTCATACCATATAACTGTCCAATCTTTTCTTCCTCTTTCTTCTCAATATGTTTTTCGGTAATCATTTCAATGACAACAAGCTTTCCATCCTCCTGTAATACACGATAACATTCCGAAATAACCTTTTCTTTATTTGTAAAAGCGAGTATAGATTCTCCAAGTACAAGCTCAAATGAATCATTTAAACACGGTAATCCTTCTACATCTCCTTGAATCAATTGTATATTTAAACCATCAAACAACCATCTATCTTTCGCTTTTTGAATCATAATTTCATTTTTTTCAACCGCTGTCACTTTATAACCCAATTCTTTTGTCATATACGCCGCTGTTTTCCCCGTGCCGCAACCTATTTCAAGGACATTAGCTCCCTGTCTAAGCGGCAATTGAGCTAGCAATTGTTTCGTTAGCGTAAAGCCACCGGGATGAGCACTCCCTATTCCGTAATAAGCTAGAAAATCAATGTATGTGTTTCGTTTCATGAGATTCTCCTTTGAGTTTTCTATAATACATATATTCATCCATAAAAAAATAGTGCACAGAAAAAAAGCATTTTCAAGTGCTATAATACCGCAACTTGAAAATGCTTTTTTCTTTTATTATTTCTCTTCTACATACGCCCATTTGAAACTATATTCCGGACTAATATTATGTTTCACAATTCCCTTTACATTTGGTTGCATAACATATGCTTTAGCACTTTGATATAAAGGTACAAGCGCTACATCTTCTTCAAGTAACAATTTCTCTGCCTTCCCTAACTCTGCCCAACGTTTTTTTGCATCAGCCATCCATTCCGTCTTACTTTTATCAATAATTTCATCATATTTTGAATTTGAGTAGCTCATTTGGTTCTGAGAATTTTTTGTTTCAAACATATCAAGGTACGTCATCGGATCCGCATAATCTGGATTCCAGCCACCATATGAGAAATCATAATCTTGATCTGATTCTAATTTTAGTTTTTGCTTAAATGGTTGAAGTTTAATATTTACTGTTACACCTTTTAAATTCTTTTCAATTTGATCTTTTACGTACTCCCCAACTTTTTTCGCATTACCAGTATCATAATTTAATAATTCAATTGTCACTTGATCTTTTCCAAGTTCTTTTTTCGCTTCTTCCCAAGCTGCTGCTGCCTTTTTGGAATCTTGTTTTAAACCATTCTTGAATGTTTCTGCGAAATCTTTACCGTCTGGTCCACTTGCTAAACCTTTTGCTACTAAGTAATCAACTGGTTTTGAACCATCATTTAAAATTACATTAGTTAAACCCTTCTTATCAACCGATAATGCAATTGCTTCACGTAATTTTTTGCTCTTTAACGGTGTATCTTGCCCACCACGTTTTTGATTTAGACGTAAGTAAAACGTACTTGTTTCCGAATATGCTCCAAACTCATCTTTTTTATTTCTATACTTATCAACGAATTCTCCAGATAAAAGTGCAAAATCAATTGCACCTGTATCATATAAATTCACCCTAGTAGCTGCTTCTTTTACTACACTATAATTAATTTCTTCTAATTTCACTGTCTTTTTATCCCAATACTGATCATTTTTCTTCAACTTCCAACCTTGCTCATGTTTCCAATCAGTAAGCACAAATGGACCGTTATAAACTGTTGTATCGGACTCTAAACCGTATTTCTTCCCTTTTTCTTTTACAAACTTTTCATTTAACGGATAGTATGATGCAAATGCCATTAAGTTCAAGAAATATGGTACCGGTCTGTCTAATTCAACTTCAAGCGTATAATCATCAACTGCTTTTACGCCTAACGTAGAAACTTCTGCTTTCCCTTGATTAATTGCTTCTGCATTTTTAAGATAGTAAGCAATAAATGCATACTCAGCAGCTGTTTGTGGATCTACTAGACGTTGCCATGCAAATACGAAATCTTTCGCCGTTACAGGATCACCGTTTGACCATTTTGCATCTTTACGTAATTTGAATGTATATTTTTTACCATCCTCGCTTTTTGTACTAGATTCTGCTACAGCTGGGATTGGCTTATTATCTTTATCAAGGCGATATAAACCTTCCATTGTATTCCCCAAAATTTGCGAGCCAAGTGTATCTGTATTTTTTGAAGTATCCATCGTCGGAATTTCATTCGTTTCTGTACGATTTAACACTTGCTTTGCCGCATATTTAATATCGGATTTCTTCTCTTCCCCACCATTATTAGACGTCGTAGTCGTTTTCTTTTCCCCACCGGAAGACCCAGAACATGCTGTTAACGCCATACTCATCGCTAATACTGGCGCTACAACCGCCGTGAACTTTTTCATCTTTTTCTTCATTCTTGTACCCTCCCCAATTATATGTACGCTACTAACTTTTAGAGATTTCTACCAACTTTATTTATCAGAAAATTCTTATTAATTAATATTCTACTATTTTTTTCGGTTTTGTAAAGTATTTTTAAGAATATTCTAAAAGTTTATTTTTTTATGATAGTAACTTGTTATTTTACTATTACTACTATATGAATTATCCCCCATCTACTATATGTAATCATACCTCCTCTTATTCTTCTCTATTACTAAGTTCTATATTTTTCTCATCAATATGAACTCTCTGCTATCATTTATCTATCCAATTGTTGAACTCTTTTCTAATTTCCTACAGTAGAATTTTAAAAGCAACCTCAACATTTCTCAAAATTTCCATGTGCCTTGTTCTCCTATTCATACAAAAAAGCATTTCAAAAGCAGCTTAGCCACTTTTAAAATGCCTCTATATTATTTTTTCCCGCCATCCTCAGTTACATACGCCCACTTAAAGCTATATTCTGGACTGATGTTATGTTTAACGACGCCTTTTACATTCGGTTTCATTACATATGATCTTCCTGTTTGATATAAAGGAACTAATCCTGCATCTTCTTCAAGGAATAATTTTTCTGCTTTTCCTAACGCTTCCCAACGCTTCTTCGGATCAGATAATAATTCATTACCTGCTTTTTGCACCATTTCATCGTATTTCGGATTCGAATAACTCATTTGGTTATATGGGCTCTTCGATTCAAACATATCAATAAATGTCATCGGATCCGCATAGTCTGGACTCCAACCTGCATAAGAGATTTCATAATCTTGCGCTGACTCTAATTTTAATTTTTGTTTGAACGGCTGAATTTTCGTATTAATCGTTACACCTTTTAAATTTTTCTCAATTTGATCTTTAACATAATCAGCAATCTTTTTCGCAGTTCCATCATCATAGCTTAGTAATTCAATTGTAACTTGATCTTTTCCAAGTTCCTTTTTCGCTTCTTCCCATGCAGCTGCTGCTTTTTTCGTATCTTGTTTCAGACCATTTTTAAACGTATCTTGGTAATCTTTACCGTCAGGTCCTGTCGCAAGCCCTTTTGGAACCAATTGATCTGTTGCTTTTGATCCATTATTTAAAATAACATTTGCTAAACCTTTTTTATCAACTGATAATGCAATTGCTTCACGAAGTTTTTTACTCTTTAACGGTGTATCTTGTCCGTTACGCTTTTGATTTAAACGTAAGAAGAATGTACTTGATTCTGCATACTCACCGTATTCATCTTTATTCGATTTATATTTATCTACAAACTCTCCTGATAGTAGTGTGAAATCAATTGATCCTGTATCATATAAATTTACTTTCGTAGCAACTTCTTTTACTACACTATAATTAATTTCTTCTAATTTCACAGTCTTATTATCCCAATATTTATCATTTTTCTTCAACTGCCATCCTTGTTCATGTTTCCATGAAGACATAACGAATGGCCCATTATACACCGTTGTATCTGCTTCTAAGCCAAACTTATCGCCTTTTTCTTTTACAAACTTTTCATTTAATGGATAGTATGACGGGAATGCTAATAAATTTAAGAAGTACGGTACCGGTTTTTCTAATTCTACTTCTAGCGTGTAATCATCTACCGCCTTCGCTCCTAATTCAGTTCCAGGTTTTTCACCTTTATTAATCGCTTCTGCATTTTTAATATAGTAGGCAATAAACGCATATTCCGCCGCTGTGTTTTTATCAAGTAAGCGCTGCCATCCGTATACGAAATCTTTCGCTGTTACAGGATCTCCATTTGACCATTTCGCATCTTTACGCAGTTTAAACGTATATTTTTTACCATCTTCGCTTTTCGTACTTGATTCTGCAGCAGCTGGAATAGGCTTATTATCTTTATCAAGACGATATAACCCTTCCATTGTGTTCCCTAAAATTTGTGCCCCTAACGTATCAGTGGATTTAGAAGTGTCCATCGTCGGAATTTCTTGGTTTTCCGTACGATTTAATACTTGCTTCGCTGCATATTTAATATCAGATTTTTTTTCTTCCCCACTATTAGATGTAGTAGTCGTTTTCTTCTCTCCACCTGACCCAGAGCACGCTGTCAATGCAACGCTCATCGCTAAAACTGGTACTACAACTGCTGTTAACTTTTTCATCTTTTTTCTCTTCATTTTTATACCCTCCCCAATTATATGTACAGTACCAACCCTTGAGAGACCCCTTGCTAAGGATTTACTTTTCAGAAAATTATAACTAATATTATTCTACTCTATTTTTCGCGTTTGTAAATAGTTTTATTTTAAATATTCAGATTTTTTCTTCGTAATTTAGTATGATTTATCCCTCATCTACTGTATTTACATACTATACCCCTTATTCTTCTCTATTTAATTACACTAAAAAAAGCATTCCAAAAGTAGATTAGCTACTTTTGGAATGCTTTTTTAAATTCTATTATTTCCCGTCTTTCTCGGTTACATAAGCCCACTTAAAGCTAAATTCTGGACTGATATTATGTTTTACTACACCTTTTACATTTGGTTGTAAAACATAAGAATCTCCACGTTGATATAAAGGTACAATCGCTACATCTTCTTCAAGTAATGTTTTTTCAGCTTTTCCTAACTCTTCCCAACGTTTCTTTGCATCGCTCATTAATTCCGTTCCAGCTTTTTTCACCATGCCGTCATATTTAGGGTCAGAGAAGCTCATTTGGTTATGAGAATGTCCAGTCTCAAACATATCTAAGAACGTCATTGGATCTGCATAATCTGGATTCCAACCACCGTATGAAATATCATATTGTTGCTCAGATTCTAATTTTAGTTTTTGCTTAAATGGTTGAAGTTTAATGTTAACTGTTACACCTTTTAAGTTCTTCTCAATTTGGTCCTTAATATATTCTCCAACTTTTTTCGCATTACCAGTATCATAGTTTAAGAATTCAATTGTAACTTGGTCTTTACCTAGCTCTTTTTTCGCTTCTTCCCAAGCTGCAGCAGCTTTTTTAGCATTTGGTTTTAAACCATTTTTAAACGTTTCTTGGAAGTCTTTACCGTCTGGTCCAGTTGCTAAACCTTTTGGTACTAAGAAGTCAGCTTCTTTTGATCCATCATTTAAAATTACGTTTGCTAAATTCTTTTTATCAACTGATAGTGCAATTGCTTCACGTAACTTTTTACTCTTTAATGGTGTATCTTGTCCATCACGTTTTTGGTTCATACGAATGAAATACGTACTCACTTGTGAATATGTTCCGAATTCATCTTTCTTATTTCTGTATTTATCTACGAACTCTCCAGTTAATAAAGCAAAGTCAACTTGACCGCTATCATATAAATTGATAAGAGTTGCTGGTTCTTTAACAACACTGAAGTTAACTTCTTCAAGTTTTACAGTCTTTTTATCCCAATATTGATCATTTTTCTTTAATTGCCATCCTTGTTCATGCTTCCAATCTTTAAGAACGAACGGTCCATTATAAACTGTTGTATCAGACTCTATACCGAACTTCTCCCCTTTTTCTTTTACGAATTTTTCATTTAATGGGTAGTACGATGGGAATGCTACTAAGTTTAAGAAGTACGGTACCGCTTGCTCTAATTCAACTTCAAGCGTAAGATCATCTACCGCTTTCACTCCTAATTCGGCTACAGGTTTTTCACCTTTATTAACCACTTCTGCATTTTTAATTGGGAATGCGATAAATGCATACTCAGCAGCTGTTTTTGGATCTAATAGACGTTGCCAAGCATATACGAAATCTTTCGCCGTTACTGGATCTCCATTTGACCATTTTGCATCTTTACGTAGTTTAAATGTATATTTTTTACCATCTTCACTTTTCGTGCTAGATTCTGCTGCAGCTGGAATAGGCTTATTATCTTTATCCAGACGATATAATCCTTCCATCGTATTCCCTAGCATTTGTGAAGATACTGTATCTGTTGATTTAGAAGAATCCATCGTTGGAATCTCTTGGTTTACTGTTCGATTCAACACTTGTTTTGCCGCTAATTTTCCCTCTGACTTGCTATCTCCACTTGAGTTTGTGCTTGTTTTTTTATCTCCGCCTGATGTAGAACATGCTGTTAGTGCCATGCTCATTGCTAAAACCGGTACTACAACTGCTGTTAGTTTTTTCATTTTTTTCTTTTTCATTTTCTGTACCCTCCCCAATTCTTAACGATAGCTATTAAAGAATTTTCTGATAATTCTGTTTTTCTTTATATATTTATCAGACGATTCTTACTAATTCTTATTCTACTAATTTTTTAAAATTTGTAAAGTATTATTATTGAAAATTTTTAAAAAATTATTTTCTTACAGTAATATTCATAAAAATTCCATATAGTTTTTTAGCATCGTTTTTTATCGTTACATATACACTAATTTAATAGTGTTAATTATATTTTCTAATAAATAGACTGTAGATTATCGTTAATAAATAATGTATATTCCAGAAATCTTTTTCCTACAAAAACAAAAAAAGCAGATATAAGATCTGCTTTAATTTCCCTCAATTTGTTTCTCACTTAATCCAAGATGTGTTCTGAGTGTATTACTCAAATTTTGTAAGTCTTTTTATTAGGATTATAATAATATACACGCTGTCCATTTTGGCCATTTGGTAAATATAAATCATCACCATTTAGCTGAATCTTCTCAACTGAACAATCTAAACCATATTTATAAAAAGATAAAATATCATCCAATGCTAAATTTGTTTTAAAATCACCATCGACGGCCTCAACCATTTTCTCCAGTTTTGTAATAGACCCTACACTTTTTAATTTACTTAAAATCGCCTCAATAACAAGTTGTTGGCGCTGTCCCCTCATTGCGTCACTATCAATATGACGAGTTCTCGCCAAAGCAAGTGCTTCTTCTCCCGTTAATTTTTGAACCCCTTTTTTCAAGTGAATCGTATCAGGTTCATCTTTACTATTTTGTTCAGTAAATTCAACTGGGACATCTACCTCAACACCATCGAGCCCATCAACAATTTTAATAAATGAATCAAAATTAAATTTCACAAAATAATCTACCGGCACTTGCAGTAACTTTTCTACTGCCTCAACAGAAGCTTGTGGCCCTCCATCTTTTCCATTTTTAACGAAACCACTTCCATATGCGTGTGTTATTTTATCTTTTTTCTTTTCGATTGGAACATATGTATATGTATCTCGTGGTATACTGGTTAACTTCACTGTCTTATCTTCTTTATTAAACGTAGCTAATAATAATGCATCCGTATGAAATGCACCATTATACCCCTTTTGCCGTTCTTGATTTTCATCAATTCCCATAATTAACATTGAAACGTTGTTTGTAATTGGCTTTACAGCTTTCTCACGTAAATTTGATTTTTCACCACGCGATAAGTTCATATTAGATTTTTGTACGAGATTAGAAGTTTTCATATATACATAAGCACCATAACCAACTCCACCAAATAGTAATACTCCTAACAATACACTTATTATCGTTGTCTTTTTATATTTTCGTTTATTTTTATTTTCTCTTGAAGGAGAGGTATTCTCCATATAGTTCCCTCCGTTTTCTATTCATCTAATATGTTTTTCAATTTTTCATAATTAGTGCTATCCTTTTGAAATACATTCTCTTTCAATCCTTTGTTAATTTGTATCCATTCAGTCGTAATCGAATATTGAATCATACCTTCATGGAAACTAAGGAACTTCAACATAATCCCCGTATTTTTATCTACAACCATTTCAAATTTCCCTCTAAAATCTTCAGATGTACTTACAGGCATTTCTATGTTTATTACCCCTTCTATTTTGTAGCAATCGAGTCCAAGATACTTCGTTTCTTTATAACTCCAATCTTTATATCGAATTAATAGATCAGCAAATTCTGATTGAATACTGTACTTAGCGAATCCCACATATTCGTCATCATACCGTTTCTTCTCACCTGATTTTCTCAACAACCTTTCCGTAGGGCTTAATTTTAATAGTTCATTATTTCTTTCTTTTGGGCTCCATCTCGTCTCTTTATACGTATTATTCTTATCATTAAACTCTTTTTTTCCGTCCTCGCTATAAATAATCGTGCTTTTTTTCGATAGTTTGTCTTCTTTAGATGAAATACCACTTTGTTTCTCCGTATCAATCGCATATTTATATGTTGTAGCAATTCTTGTAGAGCTAGAATATTCTTCGAATTGCCCTGAAACATTTTGGAAATGATCAATTGAATCAAGCATCTTTTGATGAATCTTTTCCTTATCTGGATAATTGACGTTCGACTTCATTTCTTCTTCATTCTCATAATCAGAAAACGCATTCTTCTTTACGTAATTAAACATCCCTCCATTTTGTGCAAAGCTCTGTATAGAAAACTCAGACATAGATACAATTGACAGCGTTAGAACAGCAGCACTAATAAACATCATATGTACTCTATAACTCTTTCTTTTTACAGGAAGATTACGAAGTGTATCATTAATTTTTTCGTTTAGTGCCTGTGGCAATACGGTATTATCTTTTTCTATTCTCTTTTTTAATTTTTCATCAAATGATTTTTCTTTATCCATTTTAACCACCTCCTACTCCATCTTTAATCGCTCTTCTAATTGTTCCCTTGCACGTGACAATCTTGATTTAACCGTTCCTTTTGGAATTTCTAAAAGCGTTGCAATACTTTCTTGATTCATATCTTCATAATAATAAAGTACAGTTACAGCTCTTAGTTCTTCCGTTAAAGACTGAATAGCATTACAAAGGTCAATATCTTCATATCGATCGAACGCCACCATATTACTATCATGATCCTCAATTACAATTACTTTTTTATAAGAGCGAATTATATTGTTACACTCATTTATTAAAATTCTAATGAGCCAAGTTTGAAAAAACTCTTCCTTTTTCAGTTTTTTTATATTTTCATAAGCTTTTAAAATTGTTGCCTGCATCGCATCCTCTATATTCGTCTCATCACGTAACATCGCCTTCGCAATGCGATACATCTTTACTTTTTCTGTATGTATAAGTGTCATAAAAGCCTCATGATTACCCTTTTTTGCTAAAGAAACATCCGTTTCTTCTTTTACAATCATCTTATATAAAGGAATTACTTTCACAATTGGTCCTCCTGTTTCAGCCTCTCTATTAATTAAACTTTACACATATTAGACGAAGTATCCTAGAAAAAGGTTCACTTCTTTTTGAATATTTCTACAAGAAAAAATGTAAACATTCCATTTTGACTATCTACTTAAATGTTTCTCTAAAAGATATCCCTTCGAATTCACAAACGAAAAAAGCCCACTAATTCAGTGGACTTTCTACTTTACAACGGCAAATCTCTCTTCCTAAACACTACAATTGCTACTATGAAGATACAAAGCGCTCCAGCAGTTAAACCTATACTTACTGGCCATATATTATATGTTCCTTCAGCAATTTCTTTCGGACGAAACAATGTAAACAAGGATATATTTCTCATCCACTCTAACTTATCACTTAATTTCCCTACCATATCTAATACGAAAAATAGGATTGTTAAACTTGCTGAGTAGCTAAGTGCCTTCCTTTCATCATTACATATACAGGAAAAGAAAAATGAATAGGCACTAACCACTAAAAATATTAGCCCTCCGACTACATTTATCTTCAAAAATAATTCTTTATTTAAATTATTATCTTTTAAAAACCATTCTGCACCTAATATACCAGCTACATAAGTAACAATTACAATAATTAGTAGCCCCAATATGAGAACAGCAGCTTGTGTAATTGCAATTTTCACCCTTGATACAGGTGTTGCTAATAAATATGCCATCGCCCCTTTATCTACATGACGAGCAATTAAATGCGTTGCAACCGTGACACAAAAAATTGTTAAAATGATAATAAACAATAGACTATAATATTCACCCGCTAAAAAATCCATTACATTTTGAATCGGACTTTCCATTCCAACGATTTTTTTTACACTATCAGGCATAGCACTTATTAATTCATTTAACCCTTTCGCTGAAACCATCGATGGGAATATCCAAATTAATAACCATAAATAAAGAGCTGCACCAGTAGCATAGCTCAATATACTTTTTTGAGTTTCTTTCAAACTAGCTAAAAATAGTTGTTTATTCATGCTTTACCCCTTCTTTCTTCTCGTAATAATGCATAAATAAATGTTCTAAATCCGTCGCTCTCGTTTGAAGTGCCGTTACATTATAGTTTGAAAGTGTTTGTAAAACAGTTTGATAGTTTCCTTGCACAATAATTGATGCCTCTCTACCTTTCACTCCTTCAAATTGCAAATCACATTGTTTAAGAGACTCGATTTCTTCCTCTGATGATACAGTTACATCTATCACCTGTCTTCTCATGCCTTGTAAATCATGAATGTTTTCAACTGTTACAAGGCAACCATCTTTAATAATAGCCACTCTGTCACAAGTTCTCTCAATTTCAGTGAAAATATGCGACGACATAAGAATCGTTTTCCCTCTTTGCTTTTCTTCTAATATTAAATCTATAAATAGTTGCTGCATAAGTGGATCGAGTCCTGATGTCGGTTCATCTAAAATTAGTACTTCTGGATCATGCATAAATGCAGCAACAATCCCTACTTTTTGTTTCATTCCTTTAGACATTTTTCGAATTGGTGTTTTCACATCGAATTGCAAACGTTCTATTAATTCATCTCGTCTTTTTATATCTTTTAACCCACGCATTCCTTGCATCAACTTTAAAAAATCTAATCCGTTCATTCCTTCAATAAAAGAAATTTCTCCTGGTAAATAACCAACTTCTCTTTGAATTTTCGCAGCATCTTCCCAACAATCTAATCCGAAAATTGTCGCTTTACCAGCCGTCGGTTTTATAAATCCCATTAAATTACGAATCGTTGTTGATTTCCCGGCACCATTTGGTCCTAAGTAGCCAAAAACTTCTCCTTCTTTCACTTCAAATGTAATATCAAACAAGCCTTTTCCATTTGAAAACTGTTTTGTAACATTTTGAACTGAAATCATAAGCCCACCTCATTTTTTGAAATATTTAATGTATGATATTTCAAAATCATTGTACTCCTCATCTTTCATATTCGCAACAACTTTTTGAAATATTTATATGTCCATATTTCAAAAATATTGTTTTTAATTATTTTTTCTTGTATATTTTAAATGAGGTGATTACTTTGAACGGCTTTGAAAAAGTGAAAGAAAAGAAAAAACGTGCCATTAAAGATGCGGCCTTTATATTATTTTCAGAACGCGGATTTAATGAAGTAAAAATAGAACATATTGCAAAAAAAGCAAACGTTTCTCAAGTTACAATTTATAATCATTTCGGAAGTAAAGATGCGTTATTTAGGGAACTTATACAAGAATTTATAATATCTGAATTTCAATATTATAAAGATCTTGCAGAAGAAAAATTACCTTTTCATGATATGATGCAAAAAATGATTGTAAGAAAAATGAATACTGGGGGATTATTTCAGCCTGATATGTTACTACAAATGATGCAAAGAGACGAAACGCTCCGAGAATTTATTTATAGTTATCAAAACGAAAAAATCTTGCCTTGGTATTTAGAAATATTAGAACAAGCACAGCGCAAAAATGAAATTAATCCACACCTTTCAAAAGAAATGATGTTACTTTACATTCAAATGTTCACTAAATTAGGTGATGATTTCGGGGCACAGCTTCTTGAAGGAGATCGAGAAAAACATATACAAGATATAGTTACGATGTTCTTTTACGGACTTTCCGTCCCAGAAAAATAATTTTTTCTAAAGAACAAACAAAATCAAAAAAAGCCCTTTGGATATTTAAATCTCAAGGGCTTTTTCACGCCAAAAAGAATTATTAAAACTAACTTTATCTCAAAGAACTTAAATGATTCGTTATAGATAATACCTTATTATAGATTAAATCTTTTAGCATGAGAGGCTGAATTGAAATAATCGTTTTTCCAAACTTTACAAAATAACTTGAAATAAAATCTGCTTCTTTCTTGTTAAAATAGCCTGTTATAATGTAATTTTCATTTTCTTTCTGTATCCTCATAGAAGGATAACTCTCTTTATCAAAGATGTCTTTTCCATATTGATTAACAATGACAGTAAAATCAATTGCATCAGGTTTTCTGTGAAAAGCAGCAAGATAACTTAATAGTTCTTCCAGCTTTTTAGGATTAGTATTATTTGTTTCTGTAATAGAAAGAATTTTATCACATCTGATTATTTGAATATCCCTCGTCTCAAAATTAAAAATCTTAGCATACCACTGTCCGAATTTAGATTCTATTCGAATGAATTGGACAATTAATTCTTTCTCCCTATCTTTCTTCAAATATGTTAAACGATAAACCCTTTCAGCAAAAATCCCTTGTAAAATTTCTTTCAAGAACGGACTAAAATTACTATGGTTTGTTACTTCAAAGGAAAGCGTTTGTTCCATAATTGAAATATTTTTACTCACATTATCAGGTAATACATTTTTAAATTTATTTTCAAGTGCAATACTTTCTATATTAAATGGTTTCGTCTTATATCCATTTAATGTAAGGATTGAAAAGTATAAAGCATACATTTCATCCACGCTAAAATAAATTGGTGATAACATACTATTTTCTATAATTTTATAACTTCCATTTCTACCTAATTCAGAATATATTGGCACACCTATTTCTTCCAATGATTGAATGTCTCGCAACGCGGTACTTTTAGAAATAGCATATCTATTCATTAAATCTTTTAAATTAAAATATTTTTTATTATTTAAGAAAATAAGCATATCATTTATTCGTTCAGATTTTTTCATATTTCCCTCCATAAAAGGTGTCACATATTGAAACCTTTTTAGTCTATATTATACTTATTAACTAAAAAAGGAGTAAGATATTTATGACATTAGAAATAGCTATTTTTCTTTCAATGAATGGGAAAGCAAAGGAGGCAATTAATTTTTACATTCGCAATTTAGAAGCCAAGAAGCTAATGATTGTTACGTATGAAGAAATGGCCAAAAGAGACAGTTCTTTTGAAATTACAAGCGAAAATAAAGATTATATTTCTCACTCTGTTCTACAAATTGGGAATACAAAGCTAATGATAGCAGAAGATACAATGAAATCTAATGAACGTTATAACGTTGGAAATAACATGTCACTTTGCATTCAAAGCGCTAATTTAGAAGAAATACAAAGATTTTATAATAATTTAATTTCCGATAAGCATGTAAAAATAATCTCTCCATTAGAAAAAAATATATTTAGTGAAGCATATGGTATTATTGAAGATCCTTTCGGCATACAAATCCAGTTAATGTATGATAAACGATTAAACTAAATAACTCGTCATATTCACATGTTCCTAATAAAAAAGACACGAAGTTCGTGTCTTTTTTATCGTACAGGAATGGCTCTATCCGTTTCGCTACTTTCAATAGCTAATTGAATAAGTCTTATAACTTCCAAGCCTTCTTCTGCTGTTACAGGTGGTTTCTCACCATTTACAATACTATCTCTTACACCTTTATAATACATGTCATAACAGCCGACTTCTGTCGGAATACGTACTAACTCTTCTTCTGTTTCTAAGGTAGCAAAATTCTCTTCAGAGTCTGCTCCATAACCGTTATCGCCTGGCTTCATTCCATTTTTTAATTGTTCTTCCTGTGAATCCATACCGTACTTCACAATAGAACCTTTATCTCCATGCAGTGTAAAATGCGGTCCAGCTTGCTTTACGTAACTGCTACTATGTAAAATAACGCGCTTTACTCCGTAGTGAAGTACAACATGGAAGTAATCATCAACTTCTGCACCTGGTCGTTGTTTTATTACATCTGCGCTTATTGCATCTGGTTTCCCAAATATTGATAATGCTTGGTCAATTAAATGCGATCCTAAATCATATAATATACCTGATCCTGGTAAGTTCTTTTCTCTCCAACGATCGCGTACATGTGGGCGGAAACGATCGAAATGCGCTTCATATGCGTATACATTTCCTATTCTTTTTTCTTGTAATAATTTCTTTATCGTTAAGAAATCATTATCAAAACGGCGATTATGATAAACACTTAAAACGACATTATGTTGGTTCGCTAATGAAATAAGTTCTTCTCCCTCTTCAATTGAAACAACGAATGGTTTTTCCACAACAACATGCTTACCGTGTACAATCGCTTCTTTTACATATGGAAAATGGGTTGTATTCGGCGAAGTAATGACCACTAAGGCAATATCAGCTCGATTTACTAATTCATCAATTGTACCAACAACTTCAGCATTTGGTAATGCTTGTTTCACTACTTCTTCTTTTGATGATAAAATAGCACGAATATCGTATTCTTCTATCGTTTGTAATAACGGGATGTGAAATGTTGTACTAGAAAATCCAAATCCTACAATCCCTACACCTATTTTTTTCATGTTGCCCCTCCATTTATCCCGCTACTTGCGGGCAGTAAGATCCCTACCTCAAAATTCAACGGATGCAAAGAAGTTAGGTGAGGGATCAACTGCTCGTAAAAGCCCGATTGGTTCAACTAATAATCAGTGGGGAATGAAGAAAATCCCACTGATTAAAGTTTCACTTTATGAGAACGATTTCATTTTATTATTATAACAAGATTATTTTTATATCCACAATGATTTGCTTAGAAAAAAGCATCTTACTATCATTCATAGCAAGATGCTCACTTCATTACGTTCTTTTCTTCGTCCACGTTTCAATTACTTCACCAGTATCATTAACATCTAGTACTAAACTACCATTACTATACCGGTCTTTATTTCGAAACGCTTTCGGATCAATTTCTTCTACAATGTGTTTCTCTGTCTTCATGTAAACTAATTCGTCATCTCGAACAATTTCAATACCGACAATGCGGTACGGATTGCGTTTTAACTCTTTAAAAATTACAAGGCCCCGCTTCGCCCTCGTTGATTTCTCAATTTCCGATGCCTTTATACGTTTCACAGCACCTCGCTGCGTAACGAGAATAAGTTGATCTTTTTCACCATTTAACGGTTTACCAGAAGCAACATAGTCATCTTCTTTTAAATTAATTGCTTTCACACCAGCTGCTCTTACACCAACCGGACTTACTTCTTCTTCATTGAATACAAGTGCATATGCACCATGTGTTGCAAGAACAATATCACTTGTTCCATCTGTCGCAAATATATCAACTACTTCATCATCTTTTTTCAAGTTTACAGCAACGAATGCCCGTGAATAACGCTGAACTTTATATTGGTTTAATTCTGTTTTTTTAATCATACCGTTTCTTGTAACAAATACGATAAATCGTTTTTCTTCTTCAAAATTCGGTACGACTGTTGCCCAAATTAACGCTTCATCTCGCTCGAGTGTAACAAGATTCGCAACATGTTGACCTAAATCTTTCCAACGAATTTCTGGCATTTCATATACAGGAAGATAAATATAATTTCCTTTGTTCGTAAATAAAAGAACGGTTTCTGTCGTGTTTGTATCGAAACGCTCAAGTAAGATGTCACCCTCTTTCATACCGAAGTCTTTGCCGTTCGATGCATTATGTGAACGCCAACCTGTTCGTTTCACATATCCTTCTTTCGTTACAGTAACGATGACATCTTCTTGCGGAATCATTACTTCCACATCGATTTTAATTTCTTCAATTTCCTCTTCAATTACCGCACGGCGATTATCACTATATGTTTTCTTTACTCTCTTCAAATCTGTTTTAATAACTTGAAGAAGTCTTTTTTCACTTTGTAAAATTGACTGTAACTCTATAATTTTTTTACTGAGTTCAGCTGCTTCTTGCTCTAGCGCTGTAATATCTGTATTCGTTAAACGATATAATTGCAACGAAACAATTGCTTCTGACTGTGCCTCTGTAAATCCAAATTTCGCACTTAAATTATCTTTCGCATTACGCTTATCTTTAGACCCGCGGATTGTTTCAATTACTTCATCTAAAATTGATAATGCTTTCTTTAAACCTTCTACAATATGCTGACGATTTTCTGCTTTTCTTAATTCATATTGTGAGCGTCTTGTAACAACTTCTTTCTGATGTCCAATATATGCATCCAAAATCTTAGGTAATGTCATAAGTGTTGGACGACGATTATTTATCGCTACCATATTAAAGTTGTATGGAATTTGTAAATCTGTATTTTTATATAAATAATTTAAAATACCTTCAGCATTCGCTTCTTTTTTTAATTCTACAACGATGCGAAGGCCTGTACGGTCTGTCTCATCACGCACTTCAGCAATTCCATCTAGCCTTTTATCTATACGTAATTCATCCATTTTCTTAACAAGATTCGCTTTATTTACTTCGTACGGAATTTCTGTAATAACGATTTGTTGCTTCCCGCCACGAATCGTTTCAACTTCTGCTTTTCCGCGAATAATAATTTTACCTTTACCTGTTTCATACGCTTTTTTAATGCCATCTATCCCTTGAATAATACCACCTGTAGGAAAATCTGGTCCTTTAATAACGGCTAACAAGTCATCCACAGAACTATTCGGCTGATCGATACGCATCATTGTAGCATCAATTACTTCTCCAAGATGATGCGGGGGGATTTCTGTTGCATAACCAGCGGAAATCCCTGTAGATCCGTTCACTAATAAGTTTGGGAACATCGCCGGTAATACAACAGGTTCTTCACTCGTATCATCAAAGTTTGACACGAATTCTACTGTTTCTTTATCAAGATCACGTAATAACTCAGATGCGATTGGTGATAAACGTGCTTCTGTATAACGCATTGCTGCTGCTGGATCCCCATCAACACTACCGTTATTTCCATGCATTTCAACTAGAACATTACGTACTTTCCAAGTTTGACTTAAACGGACCATCGCCTCATATACAGAGGAATCACCATGTGGATGATAATTACCGATAACATTACCTACTGTTTTAGCTGATTTACGAAACGCTTTATCATGTACATTTCCTTCTACATACATGGAATATAAAATACGTCTTTGTACTGGTTTTAAACCGTCACGCGCATCTGGAAGCGCGCGGTCTTGAATAATATATTTACTATAACGTGCAAAGCGGTCACCTAACACGTCTTCAAGCGGGAGGTCATGAAACTTCTCTGCCTGCATGTTATTCCACCTCCGTCTCCATAATCATTTCATTTTCTAAAATATTTCCTTCTTCTTGCATACCAAATTGTACATTACGTTCAATCCATTTACGGCGAGGTTCTACTTTATCACCCATCAATGTCGTAACTCGGCGCTCCGCTCTTGATGCATCGTCAATTTTCACACGAATTAACGTACGTGTTTCAGGGTTCATCGTTGTTTCCCATAATTGATCGGCATTCATTTCGCCAAGTCCTTTATAGCGCTGCAACATATAGCCTTTACCGACCTTTTTCGTTACATCACCTAATTCTTCATCAGACCATGCATATTCAATTACTTCACTTTTCCCTTTTCCTTTACTTACTTTATATAAAGGTGGAAGTGCGATAAATACTTTACCAGCTTCAATAAGTGGTTTCATATAACGGTAGAAGAACGTCAGTAGTAACACTTGAATATGTGCTCCATCCGTATCTGCATCGGTCATAATAACAACTTTATCGTAGTTAATGTCTTCAACAGCGAACTCATTGCCTACGCCGCCGCCAATTGCGTAAATAATCGTATTGATCTCTTCGTTCTTAAAAATATCAGCAAGCTTTGCTTTTTCCGTGTTAATTACTTTACCACGTAATGGTAGCACCGCTTGGAAACGACGATCTCGCCCTTGCTTTGCTGAACCACCAGCCGAGTCACCCTCTACTAAATACAATTCGTTTTTCTGAGGATTACGTGATTGTGCAGGTGTTAACTTCCCGCTTAAAGTACCTTCTGATTTTTTCTTCTTCTTACCAGTACGCGCTTCTTCTCTCGCTTTACGAGCAGCCTCACGTGCTTGTGCTGCTTTAATTGCCTTTCTCACAAGAAGTGTAGCTACATCCGGGTTTTCTTCTAAAAAGTAAGCTAAATGCTCAGATACAATTGCATCAATTGAAGAACGAGCTTCACTTGTACCTAGTTTCCCTTTCGTTTGCCCTTCAAACTGGAGTACGTCTTCTGGTACACGTACAGAAACAATCGAAGCTAATCCTTCACGAATATCTGTACCCTCTAAATTTTTGTCTTTTTCTTTTAATAAAGAAACTTTACGAGCATACTCATTGAACACACGTGTCATTGCTGTTTTAAATCCAGCTTCGTGTGTACCACCGTCTTTTGTACGTACATTATTTACAAACGAAAGAATGTTTTCTGAGTAACCATCATTAAACTGAAACGCTAACTCTGCTTCAATTCCATTTTGCTCACCCGAGAAATATACAACTGGATGAATCGAATCTTTCTCTTCGTTTAAGTATGAAACGAAAGCCTCAATTCCTGTTTCATAATGAAACACATCTTCTAAATCATTACGTTCATCTTTTATCGAGATTTTCATTCCTTTTAATAAGAATGCAGACTCACGTAATCTCTCACATAATGTTTCATAATTATAATTTGTTGTGCTGAAAATAGTTGTATCTGGTTTGAAGTGCATCGTTGTACCAGACTCTTTCGTTTTCCCGATTTTTTCTAACGTCGTTGCAGGATTACCACCATTTTCAAAGCGTTGTTCATAAATGTTACCATCACGCTTAATCGTTACTACTAGCCATTCTGACAAGGCATTTACAACTGATGCCCCAACACCGTGTAAACCACCACTCGTTTTATAGCCCCCTTGACCAAACTTACCACCAGCATGAAGTACAGTTAAAATAACTTCAGGTGTCGGTTTTCCAAGCTTATGCATTCCCGTAGGCATTCCTCGCCCTTTATCAATAACGCTAATACTATTATCTTTATGTATTACGACAGAAATTTCGTCGCCAAATCCCGCTAATGCTTCATCAACGGAGTTATCTACTATTTCATATACTAAATGATGCAATCCACGGCTATCCGTACTCCCGATATACATACCCGGGCGTTTTCGAACGGCTTCAAGTCCTTCTAACACTTGAATTGCATCTTCATTATATTGGAACTGATGCTTCGCCAAACTCCTTGCCCCTTTCCTAATCAAATCAGAACATATGTTTCTATTATAGAATAACGCCTCGACTATAGTTTTGGCAAGTTATCTTATCTCTTTTATATACCATTTTCAATAGAAAAATCCTTGTTTTTTTTCACAAGGATCCCTCTAGGCTACTATTTCAGAAAAATAATCGTTTGTCAACGAGAAATGGATATGTATTCCAACATTATACATTCCAAACCTTTATCATGATCCAAATGATCAATATCCAAAACGGGATAACAAGTAACAATCCCCAAAAACAGCCTTTAAAAAATCTCATGATGAACACCTCGTTCATCCGCCCTACTTATGTAAAAAGCGAGGGCTGAATCAATCTTTCTATCTTTAAAGTCTATACTATTTTGTCATTACATGCTCTACTTTAATACAACGATCCATTATTACTGTATAGCCTTTTTCTTGTAAAAGTTTATATGTATCTTCATCTTGTACTCCTAATTGTGCCCAGAAAACATCTGCATCAATCTCTACAAACTCTTTCGCAACATCCTTTAAAAATTCTGAGCGACGAAATACATTTACGATATCAACATGTTCTTTAATATCCGTCAGTGAAGAAACCGCTTTTTCTCCGAGTACTTCATCTACTGTTGGATTTACTGGAATAATGCGGTACCCAGCATCTTGCATTGCTTTTGAAACCATATATGATGTGCGTTCTGGTTTATCTGATAATCCAACAACTGCAATCGTTTTACTTTTCTTCAATACTTCACCAATTTCCGTACGAGTTGGGTTTTCAATTGTCATAATTAATCCCTCCTATTCCTTTAGTATATCCGATAAAGAAAGTCTCTTTCAACATGAAAGAGACTTTCTT
Source organism: Bacillus sp. NP247 (assembly GCF_018966865.1). Lineage (NCBI taxonomy): Bacteria > Bacillati > Bacillota > Bacilli > Caryophanales > Bacillaceae > Bacillus > Bacillus sp. NP247. Next base: position 826,327 of record NZ_CP076653.1, read on the forward strand.
TTATTCCGATTATTGATTCTTAGTAGCTGAATTATCTGCTAACGTAGCTGATTTCGTCATTTTTTGACCGTTACGATAGAAAGTAACTTCTACTTTCTCGCCTACTTTTTTCTTTTCATATAAATATTTACGGAATTGAAGTGAATTTTCTACTTTTTGATCATCTAACGCTACTACTATATCATATTGCTCTAAACCTGCTTTTTCCGCTGGTGATATTGGATAGATTTTACCTAATACAACTCCATTTGTTACTTCTTTTGGCACTTTTAATTGATTTACTGCATAAGCTTGCACATCTTCTAATGAAACTACACCGACTCCAAGTGCTGGACGTTTCACTACTCCATCTTTTTCAAGTGATTCAATAACTGGTTTTGCGATGTTAATTGGAATTGCAAAACCAATACCCTCTACTGATTGCTGAGCTATTTTACTTGAGTTAATACCGATTACCTCACCGTTTTGGTTAAATAGTGCACCACCACTATTACCAGGGTTAATCGCTGCATCTGTTTGAATAACTTGTGCTTGCCAATCAGGACGTTTATCACCATCAATATCAACTGGAATTTCACGCTCTTTACTACTGATGATACCTTCCGTTACACTTCCATCAAATCCTAATGGATTACCGATTGCAATTGCTTTCTCACCCGCACGGATTTTACTGGAATCACCTAAACTTGCAACTTTATTCACATTAGACCCATCAATCTCTACAACAGCTAAGTCCAACCAAGGGTCCTTACCAACTAATTTTGCATCGACTTGCTTTCCATCGCTTAGTTTAACGGCAAGTTTATTTGCACCATCTACTACGTGGTTATTTGTTACGATATATGCTTTATTTCCTGCCTTTTTATAAATAACACCTGAGCCTGTACCAGCTGTTTGTTCTTGACCTGTCGGTTGCATCGCAAACGGATCAATACTTTGTTGCATATTAATTACACCAACAACAACATCCTTTGCACCTTCAACCATACCTGGCAAATCAGTTTCGTTTTTTGATTTATTGACAACAGGAACTACAGTACCTTCTACTTGTTTATTAGAATTGAATGATGAAACTGCAGCTCCATTATTTTGCACCCATGGCATATAAGGTGCTGCAAAACTAATCGAAACCGCCCCGACTACAGCTCCCACTAAACCTGTGAAGAAATAACCTTTTTTACTGCCTGATTTTCTCACTTCTCTCGTTTCACTATGCTCTTCATTCAAATTTGGTCCGTCGTAATATCCCATTTTTTATTTCCCCTCTCTGGTGAATTCGTATTTTTAGTATAGTCACGTTTTGTGTCCTTCTTGTGAACTCATCGTGAAATCCAATTAAAAAAATACTCCTATCTACCATTGTAGACAAGAAAAGTATTTTTTGAACATTCTACCTTCAGAAAGAGGATCTAAAATTGCTACATTTCCAGGCTAAAGTGCACAATTCGTTCCAGATTATTCTTCGAATTTATAACCAACTCGAATAACCGTACCGATATGCTTCGCTTTATCTCCTAGCTTATTCCGCAATTTTTTAATATGTGTATCAACCGTTCGGTCATCACCGTAGTAATCATATCCCCATAACTGATCTAATAAATGTTGACGTGACAACACAATTCCTTTGTTCTCCATTAAATAAACGAGAAGTTCAAATTCTTTATGCGTCAATATAATTTCTTCTCCATCTACTAAAACGGTTCTAGATAGACGATTCACTTCTATTCCAGCTAAGGACATAGTATTTTCTTCCGTTACTCCTACTGCACCATCCGCACGTTTCAATAATGTCTTCGCGCGAGCTACTAACACTTTCGGGCTAAATGGTTTCGTTACATACTCATCTGCACCTAATTCAAAACCTAGTAATGTATCATCCTCATCCGAACGTGCTGTTAGCATAATGATTGGTACTGCTGACTCTTTTCTAATTCTTCTACAAACAGACCAACCATCTATTTCTGGTAACATTATGTCTAACATAATTAAATCAATTGTATGTTCAGCAAATAATTCTAGCGCTTTTTTTCCATCTTCTGCTTCGATTACTTCAAAGCCTTCATTACGAAAATAATCACTAACAATTTCACGTAATCTTCTTTCGTCTTCAACAAGCAATACTGTTTTATTCATATAATCTATCCCGCCTTTTTACTCTTTCAATCGAATAATACGTTGATTGGAGCTTCCGCGAAATGGAAGTGTTAAATCTTTTTTATCAAGTTCAAATCTTCCATCGACTAAAACATCCCCATAATGTAACAACTCTATCATATCATTATTTCGCGAACTCTGTATCTCTTCTAGCGTATAACCTGTATACATCCATAGATTTTTTTTCAAATCTTTCACCGATTTTGCTACTTTTTTCACTTCAGCAGCTTGTAAAAATGGATCTCCACCTGAAAATGTTACATCAGTTAATGAATTACTTTCAATCTCTTTCACAATTTCTTCTACTGTCATTTCAGTTCCGTTGCAAATATTCCACGATTTCGAATTATGGCAACCGAAACAACGATGCGGACAGCCCGCAAAAAACACGACTGTCCGCAACCCTTCTCCATCTACTACACTATCATGAATGATATTCATAACTTTCATTTATGCTTCACCCGATCCATCTCTTCACTACGTTTCGCACTATTCCACTTCGACATATCTCCTACAAGATAGCCAGTTATACGACGAATTCTTTCTATATGGACCTCGTCTTCATTTCCGCAGCTTGGACATTCATTTCCAATAACTCCATGATAACTGCAACATTTACAACGATCAACAGGATGATTAATTGAACCGTACCCAACGCCATGCTCTGCCATCGCTTGTACAATTTGTTTTAACGCCTTTTGATTATGCATCGCTGCTCCGTCTAGTTCAATATACGTAATATGCCCTCCATTACATAGAGCATGAAAAGGTCCTTCTAAACGAATTTTATTTATCGCTTGAATGTTATAATAAACTGGAATATGGAATGAATTCGTATAGTAGTTATGGTTCGTTATACCGCTAATTTCACCAAATTCTTCTCTATCTTTTTTCACAAACTTCCCTGATAACCCTTCCGCAGGCGTTGCAATTATTGAGAAATTCAGTTGATGTTCTTCTGTCGCCTTATCCATTCTCTCCCTCATAAAGGAAATGATTTCATATCCAAGTTTCCATGATTCCTCATCTTCTCCATGATGCTTTCCTGTTAAAGCTACTAAACATTCCGCAAGACCGATAAAACCAATACTTAACGTCCCTTGCTTTAAAATAGGTGCTACTGAATCTTCAGGCTGTAACTTTTCTCCACCACGCCATACACCTTGTGAATATAAAAATCGAAAATCTCTCGCTCGCTTCGTACATTGATACGCGAACCTCTCTAATAATTGCTTAATTCCTAGATCTAAGTAATAATTTAGCGCTTCAAAAAACGCTTCTTTCGATCCACTAATTAGCCCTAATTTCACTAAATTAATAGAAGTAAACGACAGGTTACCTCTTCCTATTGCTGTTTCTTCTCCATGTATATTAGACATAACACGAGTGCGACATCCCATGTAACATACTTCACTTTCAGGTCGCCCATCATAATGCACTGCATTAAACGGAGCATCTAAAAATGAAAAATTGGGGAATAATCGCTCTGCTGTCGTCTCTAATGCTAATTCAAACAAATCATAGTTCGGATCACATTCTTCAAAGTTTACACCTTTTTTCATTTTAAAAATTTGAATAGGGAAAATCGGTGTTTCTCCTTTTCCAAGTCCAGCTTGCGTCGCTTTTAACAGCTGTTTAATTAAAAGTCTTCCCTCTCTCGATGTGTCTGTTCCGTAATTAATAGAAATAAACGGTACTTGTCCCCCGCCCCTACTATGCATACTATTTGAATTATGAACGAAAGCTTCACACGCCTGATACGTATCACTTTCTGTTTCTTTCCATGCGAATTCCTCAATTTGTTCTTTCGTAAGCGGATATGATTGTAGTCGCTTTTTATGTCTCAGTACGGTTTTTCTCACATAGGGAGCTAAATCAATATCAAAGAGTGCAAACGATTGACCACCGTGCTGCATATTTTGATTCGCTTGAAAAATAATAGACGAAAGTGCCAACGCACTTTTAATGTCTTGCGGTTGTCTCATATGTCCATGCCCAGTATGAAAACCATTAGCAAGCATTTGTGCTAACGGAATTTGCGAACAAGTCGTCGTTCCTGTCGCATAAAAGTCTAAATCATGTGGATATAATATATTTTTATTTATCGCTTCTTTCACTTGATCTGATAATAATTTTTCTACAGCAAAATATCTCGCACTCTCAGATGCGAACGTTCCCATTACTCCCATCGGAGAGCGCCCATCTACATTTGCATTTTCTTGCATTAAATCTTGTTCATTGCCGTGGACAATTGTCCCAAACACTTTCATTAATTCTTCTCCACATGTATTTCGTTGTAACATTCATAACCCTCCATCAATATGTTGTTGTCTTTTGATTAAAATGTTACAACATATAGTCTCGCTGTTTCTGTGAGAAATGTAACATTCCTGTGAATTTTTTTTCACGAAATAATGAATTTTTCATTTATAAAAAAGAAATGTGCTCTTTACAAATGTATGGTACAATATACGGGAAAAACTCTTTTTACCCTTTATCAACACATTTGTATAAAGGAGACTGAACTCATGATTATTACATATCTTTTATTTATCGTTGCCTATCTACTCGGTTCGATTCCATTTGCATTAGTCGTTGGAAAAATCGGTTATGGAATCGACATTCGTGAGCATGGAAGCGGTAATCTAGGCGGAACAAATACATTCCGTACATTAGGGAAAAAAGCAGGTTTTATCGTAACAATTGCTGACATTTTAAAAGGCACATTAGCAACAGCTCTACCGATTATTTTCGGATTAGATACTCACCCACTATGGTTTGGATTAGCCGCTGTTCTTGGACATGTCTATCCAATCTTCGCAAAATTCCGCGGTGGTAAAGCAGTTGCAACTTCTGCTGGCGTGCTATTATGCTACTCACCAGTTGTATTTGCAATATTAGCTGTTGTATTTTTCACCCTTTTATTTACAACAAGATACGTATCACTTTCTTCTATGGTAACAGCTGTCGTTGCTGTTATTGCATCAATTGTTAGCGGGGATAAAATCTTCATTATTGCGATGTGTTTATTAGCTGGTATGGTTATTTATAAACACCGTGCAAATATCGGACGAATTATAAATAAAACTGAACCGAAAGCAAACTTTTCAAAAAAGCAAAAATAAGATCGTAACCCACATAACGCAAAAAGAAAACGTGAAGCATATTAATAGCGTCTTTTTGCGTTATTTTTTATACTTAAGAAAAAGCAACATAATTTGGAGGAACTATACATGAATCTTTCCGTAACAAAAGAAGCAGCACAATGGTATAAAGACGAATTAAACCTACAATCAGGTGAAACACTACGCTTTTTCGTACAATACGGTGGTTGCAGTACTGTGCAAAAAGGACTTTCTTTAGGAATTCGTAAAGATGATCCTGCACATCCTGCTGTTCAAACTCAAGAAGAAGGTATTAACTTCTTTATTGAAGGCGATGATGAGTGGTTCTTCGATGGACATAATTTATCTGTTACACTTAACGACGGTGACGATTTCCCGCAATTTAATTATGAAAAATAAAAAAACGTGGCTTCTGCCACGCTTTTTTATTTTTTCTTGATTTCCTCATATTTCGCATACCACTCAGGATATAATTTTTTAAATGATACAGGGCGGAATCCTTCTTTTTTCGCACAAATATTCGTCGTGCTTGCAGTAATACAAAGTTCACCATCACCATTATAAACTTCATATCCATATACAACGCGAAGCGGGCTCACAGTATCAACCCACGTTTTCACAATAGCTTTTTCTCCGTAACGCATCGCTTTACGATATGAAATTTGCAAGTCTAACACAGGAGAAATAATTCCCTCTTTCTCCATTTCAACATATGAAAACCCTAAATCTTGTATAAGTTTCGTGCGCCCAAGTTCCAGCCACACTAAATAGTTTGAATGGTAAACAACACCCATCTGATCTGTTTCCGCATAGCGGATTTCAACTTCATGTTCTGCTACAAACATATGTATTCGCCTTCTTTCACTTCTGCTGCCTTGCATACATTTAATCATAATACAGTGGAATCAAAAATAAAATAAAAACAGTGAATCTTTTACCGAAAGGGGCAAGCATATGATTCAAATTGTAACTGTTCGTAGCGGTGATAGTGTTTATAGTTTAGCATCAAAATATGGATCTACACCTGAAGAAATTGTAAAAGACAATGGACTAAACCCAGCCGAAACACTCGTTGTTGGTCAGGCACTTATCGTTAATACAAAAGGAAATAACTATTATGTACAGCCTGGTGACAGCCTTTATCGAATTTCTCAAACATATAACGTTCCTCTCGCTAGTTTAGCTAAAGTTAATAATCTATCTTTAAAATCCATTCTCCATGTCGGACAACAATTATATATACCGAAAGGAACGAAGCGAGCAGTAGAATCCATCGCTTATTTACAACCTTCAACCATTCCAATAAAAGAAAGTTTAGTAAATGCTACACGTGCTATTAATCCATTTTTATCATATTTAGCCTACTTTAGTTTTGAAGCAAAAAGAGATGGTACATTAAAAGAACCTACTGAAACAGCTAAAATTGCTACTATTGCAACGCAAGGTAAAACCATCCCTATGCTCGTTATTACAAATATTGAAAATGGAAATTTCAGTGCCGATCTGACATCGGTTATTTTACGCGATGCAACAATCCAAAATAAATTCATTACAAACATTTTACAAACAGCTGAAAAATATGGTATGCGAGACATTCATTTCGATTTCGAGAATGTGGCACCCGAAGACCGCGAGGCATATAATCGCTTTTTACGAAATGTCAAAACACGCTTACCTAGCGGGTACACATTGAGCACAACTCTCGTACCGAAAACAAGTTCAAATCAAAAAGGAAAGTTTTTTGAAGCTCACGATTATAAAGCACAAGGGCAAATTGTTGATTTTGTCGTCATTATGACATACGACTGGGGTTGGCAAGGCGGGCCACCGATGGCGATTTCTCCTATTGGCCCAGTGAAAGAAGTACTTCAATATGCAAAATCTCAAATGCCACCACAAAAAATTATGATGGGGCAAAATTTATACGGTTTCGATTGGAAACTGCCATTCAAACAAGGAAATCCACCTGCAAAAGCAATTAGTTCTGTCGCAGCTGTTGCACTAGCTCGTAAATACAATGTTCCTATCCGCTATGATTTCACGGCTCAAGCTCCACACTTTAATTACTTTGACGAAAACGGCGTACAACATGAAGTTTGGTTTGAAGATTCACGGTCCGTGCAAAGTAAATTTAATTTAATGAAAGAACAAGGAATAGGCGGCATTAGCTATTGGAAAATTGGTCTACCATTCCCACAAAATTGGCGTTTACTCGTTGAAAATTTTACAATCACGAAAAAAGGCTGACGAAAGTCAGCTCTTTTTTCATATTCCTGTTAAAAATACATCTTTATTTCTTCACTTCTCTCACAAAAAAGAAGAATGATAACATTCTTCTTTTTTAACCGTTATCAACAATCGGTTGCTTACCAGTTTGGTCTTGCATTTGCTTTCCTTTATTGCCACCAGCTTTTTTCGATTGCGTTCCAATTTGATTTGGTGCAAAGTCTTTTGGATTCTTTTTCGGATTACCCATTACTATCGCCTCCTTAACACTAGTATCGTACTAGTGTTAAGAATTATTCAGCCTGCTTAAAAAGTTTCATTTCATAACGTTTTTCAATACGTTCTTCAATTCGATCGATTGCATCACGATCGCTTAATAATTGTTGTTTATTTTCATTTACAAGTTCTTCAAACGATTTACGGCGACTTCTTCTCATGCTGTTCACCCTCTCTTTCTCATTCTTACTACATAGTATGAGCAAACAAAAAACTCTTTAATCAGATTTGTAAGAAAATTTTATGTTTTAGTACCCCTAAAAAAACTCCATGCACAATAAATTGCAATGGCCCCCGAAATCGGGACACATATCAAAACATCTAAACCATCTACTCCAATTCACTTAGTACTTTTGGCATTTTTCCAAAAGGATATTTTTTTCCTACAGGTTGTTGAAACGATAAATTTGATCGATACGTTACCATCTCATCCATATCTTAATTCGGAAAATATTTTGACTTCCGAGCAAATGTCCCTCGATTAATATTGGCTTTAGTTGTAATATCCTTAACCGTATACAATGATGTATTAATTTAATTCGTGCATCACGTATTGCTTCTTTAGTACGAGCTATACGTAAATCAGTGTATGCTTTTGCCAATTTTCCCCCCTCCTAAATTTTTTTAGACATATTTTTATAAAGTGTTCAGAATACAACAGATCGGCTATTTCTGTTTATTGAACGTATGCAATACACAAACTATAATAATCAATATAAATAACCGACACTATGTTGGTTAAAAAATAGGAGGTACAAAAATGAAAAACCAAGTATCAATAGTAGTTGAACATGAATTGAATGACGTAACACCAGAAATGATTGACTGGTGGTGGGATAATATTGATAACTCTGAACGATATAAACTATGGCACCCAGAAGAACATGTTGATTTTAAGTGGCTAGTTGATCCTAAAGTGCATGGGCATGTAGGAGCCATATCAGCTTCAATCGAATCTGCTGGGGATGGACTAGAATTCCCGCTAAGAATTAGATGGGAAGACCCTAAAGATTGTCCTATAAATACCCATTACAGCCATGTTTTAATGGGTTCATGTTTAGATGATAATGACGATGTAATTTCACAAGTAATACATCAATACGAAAAATCCGAGAACGGTACAGTAATGACTTCTACATTCATTTTCCCGAAAGGATTACCACCATTTATTAATCTAAGTGGTTTATATAAACACAATGTAGAAGAAATGAGTGAGTTCAGTAATTTTTTACCAGAACTTTCCCAAAGAGAATTTGTAAGGTAACTAAACAGCTTTACTTTTAATAAGTGACTCACTAGAAAACAACTTGGACCCCACCATTTTAGATCTGACTAAAATGGTGGGGTCCTTTCAATATCAAATCAATCACATTACTTCTTCTCAGTAATGTACTCTGCCCTTCAAATGAAAAACACCTCCGTTAAATTTACATACTTTGTATGCGAATTCAGGAGGTGTTTTTTCCTGTACCACGATTCGGGTTCACTTCAAAATAGCACACGGAGTTTTTTATACCAAAACTTTTAAATACTCTTTTAATTTTTCTTCTGCATTCACTTCACTTTCTTTATAATCACGCAGCGCTCGTAATACGAAATCATACTGTTCTAAAATATAACTTTCTAATTTCAAGACATCCTCTAAGTTATTAAGCATAATTCTCGTATTACCAACTTCACTTTTTAACGCCGGTTCACATTTTAAACTCGTACATATTTCTTTCACATCATCTTCTAATATTTCTGTTAATATGTATTTCTTTCGCCCTTTTACTTTTACTCTCATAACCGGATAAAAAGCTTTTATATCTAAATAGCTTCCTACATTCATACAACGAATCCATTCAATATCACGGTTATTTCGTACAAGCATTTCTTTTACCGCTTCAAATACTATTGTTTCATCAAGCACTTCTTTCTTCGCTTTTCTCTTTCCTTCTTCTTCAACTGATGCACATCTTTGATAAACAGCTGCACACGTAATACAGTCGTCAAATGCATTATGAGAACTTAGACGAATTCCAAGCATTCGCTTTAACGTCTCAAGTTTATGATTAGGTGCGTGCTTCATATATTTTTTTGCTAAAAACACAGTGTCAATCACCTTATTTTTAGGTTCAGGAAGCCCAAGCATATTTACATTACTTTTCAAAAAGCGCATGTCAAAAGAAGCATTATGAGCCACAATAACATTTGTATGTAAAAATGCTAAAAATAAAGGTAACACTTCTTCAATTGTTGGTGCATCTGAAACACGATAATTTGTAATACCTGTTAAACTCGTAATTCGGCTCGGAATCGGACGCTCTGGATTCACGTATGAAACAAATTGATCTACTAGTTCATGATTACGATATTTCACTGCTGCAACTTGAATAATTTTATCATTATAAGGGTTAAATCCTGTTGTTTCAAAATCAATTACAACATAATCTAACGGTAAGGATACATTCCCCACTCCATACACTCCTTTATCTATTAACGATTATATTTCTTACATCATATCATGAAGTTATCACTACTTGAAAAAGAAAAGGCAGAAATGGGAACTCTCCACCTCTACCTTTTCACCGTTATTTTAATTTAGCAATTCGTTTTTCCATCTCTTTTTGCGTCATCGGTCCAATGAACTTATCCTGAATTACACCTTTCGTATCTATAAAATACGAAGTTGGGATTGTAATTACTTTATACGCTGTTGTCACATCAATGTTCTTGTCCAATAAAATAGGAAAAGTAATTCCTTTTTCCTTAGCAAAATTGCTTACTTTTTCTTCTCCCCCACCTTTTTCTGAAGGCGTATAATTTATTGCTAAAATTTCTACGTTTTCTTTATGTTCTTTATAGAAAGCTTCCATATCAGGCATTTCTTGCTGACAAGGCCCACACCACGTTGCCCAAAAATTTAAAATAACTTTCTTTCCTTTTAAATCGGATAGCTTTACATTTGTTCCATCTAACTTAGTTAATTCAAAGTTTGGTGCACTCTTTCCTATTTCAATACCATTACTTGCAATCATCTCTTTCATAGCAGCTTCACTTTTTTCTTGCTTCCCTTGTACCGCCTGATCTTTATTACCGAACTGTTCATAAGCTGCATATCCCGCTAAACAAACTAACACTACAATAATCGTAAGCTTCCTCCACATTTTATATCACCCTAACGTGTTTATGTTCTTTTAACAAATTCATCAAAATACTATATACCTTATTTTAGCTTATACGGACAAGCTTGGAAATATTCACAGTCGAAATAATCAGAATTTTTACAACTAAGATGAAAAATTTACCTTTTTATTATATAATTAGAAATATATGGTCATTTAATACTGAAAGGAGTTCTTATGAATTTATTTGAAAAAGTACTTCTATATATACTTAGTTTTATATTTTCCCCAATCGGGATTATCACATGGATCATCTCACTATTCAGTAAAGATCCTGAAAAAAAACAAGTTGGGCGTATTTGTCTCTATATCGCTTTAATCTCATTTATCCTTTTGGCAGGTCTCAGTATTCTTAGTTTCTTCACGATGACTACCATTACTACTATAGAATAGTTATAGAAAGGATGATTGTTTTGGAAGAACACCCTATTAGCAAAGAACTTCGCTATATACGAATATGCTTAGTTGTTTTAGTAATCGTTCTTTTATTTTTCAACGGTGAAAGAGTCGTTGAAATTTCTACAAATCATGATTCCATAGAAAATCTCCCCACCAGTAATATGACACAGATTGCAGAAAATACATTTGCTATTAAAGAATATAATCCATCACTAAGTAGCGAACATACGGTCAAAATTTTCAAATATAACCCAGATACAAATCAACTTACTTTAGTCAAAGAATTTAGTACTAGCGATCCTGAATCTTATACGTATCAACTTAATAAGACTGAGTAAAGATAAGAGCGCTACATAGCTCTTATCTTTTTATTAGCATTTCTTTAAGCAATGAATTACGATTTAATAACTCTCTAGGATTTCCACATTCAACAATACTTCCTTCTCTCATTACAATAACACGATCTGCTAGTATTGCCCTCTCTACGTCATGTGTTGCCACAATTCTCGTTACATCTCTTCCTAGCCCTTCAATCATATTCCAAACCACTTCTTGATTGCCCGGATCTAACCCCGCAGTCGGTTCATCTAAAATAATGAGATTCGGATTTGATACAATCGCTCGCAATAGTGCAAGACGTTTTCTTTCCCCTCCAGAAAACTCTTCACCACTTTTATGTAGTACAGTTTGACTCCCTTCAGGTAACCCCCTAATAATCGGCGTTACATTTACAAGTTCAGCATTTTTTTCTAACTGGTTTTCTAAGCCCTCTTCCCCGAAATATATATTTTCTTTTATTGTCGTCCGAAAAAAACGTGGTTCTTGCCATACTGTAGTCATCCGAGCCTCATTACCATAATAAACAACGCTACCGTTAGATGGTTTATATAAACCCGTTATTAATTTTAAAAGCGTTGTTTTTCCTGCACCACTTTCTCCTACAATGATCACGAATTCCCCAGGATTAATCTCCAAATGAATATTTTTAATTCTACATCTCTCTTCACCGTTCTCTTTAAATGAAACATTTGTTAATCTCATTCCCATCGCTCTTTCTACATTTCTGTATTCAGCCTGTATATCTAAAAAGCAAAAAACTCGACTGGCCGAAGCAATAGCAACTTGTGTCATCATCAATAAATCACTCGCATAACGAACGGGGAAAAATAACATCTCAATTGTAGCTAATACCGCCACAAGCGAACCGACTTCCATATCCCCTTTTATTATTTTTTTTGCTCCTATAATAAGAACAACTATATATGCTCCTGTTTCTATTACCGTTCCAACTATCCCAATACAATGTTGCAACATCGTCTTCTTTACTTCTGTTTTATAAGATTTTACTGTCACTCCTTTAAATAAGCCAATTGCCCAGCTCTCTTTTTGTAAACTACGCAAATCTTGTATGCCTTTTACAAATTGTGACATCATCTCTACAACAATTGATTGATTCTTTTGAGCAATACTCGCAATATTTCTTACTTTTTTCCCCATAAGCATTGGAACCATTGCACTTAAAAATAAAAACGGAGTTATCCACCATATGAACTGTACATCGATATGTTGTAGAGCTATGAACGCACCAATAAATTGTGCAATAGCGTGGATATATTCTATTAATATAGATCCATATAACCGTATCCAGTTCGGAATATCAGACACGACCAAAGTTTCTAACTCTCCTTGTTTTACCTTCTCACTTTCTTCAAACGGTAATAAGAAAAAATGACGTAATACATCTATACGCTTCTCTCGTAATATTCGCTGACTCGCTTTTGAGCTTACATAATCAAATAAAAGATTATTCATCCACAGCATAAAGCGGCTACCGGCAAACAATGCAATGTACAAATATGCACCTTTTAATTCCTGTTGAATAAGGTTATCTACAATTAGCCCCATGAATAGTGGGCGTGATAAATTTAAAATGGCAGCAATTATTCCACTACGTATAGCTGCTATTACTAATATTTTCTCTTGTCGTAACGGTAACAATATTCTTTTATATTCTTTCATGCCGTTCCCTCCATTTTTCGCAGTAAAAAGAAAGGGATGAAACCAATTGGTCTCATCCCTTTCCATAAAATAAGGAAGCTAACATACGTTAGCTTCCTTATCGTTCATTTCAATTATTTAGTTTGACACTTTAGACTCTTCGATTTTCGAACGAAGAACCATTTGCAAGATACCACCGTGACGGTAGTAGTCAATTTCAACTTCACTATCGAAACGAGCTACTACTTCAAATTGCTTCTCTTTTCCTTCTGAATCGATTGCAACTACTTTTACAAGATCGCGTGGTCTAACTGTTTTGTCAATTTGAATTTCAAATGACTCGTTACCAACAAGACCTAACGTTTCAGCGCTGTCGCCATCTTTAAATTGAAGTGGTAATACGCCCATTAATACTAAGTTACTGCGGTGAATACGCTCGAAGCTTTCTGCGATTACTGCTTTAATGCCTAATAAGTTTGTACCTTTCGCAGCCCAGTCACGAGAACTTCCCATACCGTAATCTTTACCAGCAACAACTAGAAGACCTGTTCCATCTTCTTTATATTTCATAGCAGCATCATAGATAGATGTTACTTCACCAGTTGGCCAATATGTTGTATATCCGCCTTCTGTACCTGGTGCGATTTGGTTTTTAATACGGATGTTTGCAAATGTACCACGCATCATAACTTCATGGTTACCACGACGCGAACCGTAAGAGTTAAAGTCAACTGGTTGTACGCCGTTTTCTAGTAAATAACGTCCAGCTGGTGTATGCTTACCAATTGAACCTGCTGGTGAAATGTGGTCTGTCGTTACAGAGTCACCAAATTTACCAACTATGCGTAAACCTGATAATGTTTCAACTTCACCTGGCTCTTTAGATAAACCTTCGAAGAACGGTGGGTTTTGAATGTATGTTGAATCATTATCCCAAGTATATAAAGCTTCGTTTGAAGTTTGGATTTCATTCCAGCGCTCATTGCTGTTAAATACTTGTGCATATTCTTTTTTGAACAATTCAGATGTAACAACACTTTGAACTACATCTTCAATTTCTTTAGCTGATGGCCAAATATCATTGAAGTAAACAGCATTACCATTTGCATCTTTACCGATTTCATCATTTTTCAGATCAATATCAACAGTACCTGCAAGTGCATATGCCACAACAAGTGGTGGTGATGCTAAGTAGTTCGCTTTTACAAGCGGATGAATACGACCTTCAAAGTTACGGTTACCAGATAAAACAGATGTTACTAGTAAGTCGTTTGCTGCGATTGCTTCTTCTAATTCCTCTGCTAATGGACCAGAGTTACCGATACAAGTCGTACAGCCGTAACCAACTGTTTGGAAACCTAATTGATCTAGATACGTTGTTAAACCAGACTTATCTAAGTACTCTGTAACAACTTTAGATCCTGGTGCTAATGATGTTTTTACGTAACCAGGTACTTTAAGTCCTTTTTCAATTGCTTTCTTCGCAACTAAACCTGCTCCAATTAATACGTATGGATTTGACGTATTTGTACAGCTTGTAATCGCAGCGATTGCAATTCCGCCTGTTTTCATCGTTACTTCCTGATCTTTTAATGTAACTTTCACTTCTTTATCAAACTCTTGCTCATTGAATCCAAGTCCTTGTGTTCCAACTGGTGCTAAAACAGCTTTATGGAACTCCTCTTTCATATTTGAAAGTGGGATTAAATCTTGCGGACGTTTCGGTCCAGAAAGATTAGATTCAATTGTATTTAAATCAATTTCAACAAGATCAGTATAGATTGGATCTTTGCTGTCTGCTGTATAGAATAAGCCATTTGCTTTACAATATTCTTCAACAACGCGAATTTGCTCTTCATCTCTACCTGTTAAACGTAAGTATTCTAATGAAATATCGTCGATTGGGAAGAATCCACAAGTTGCACCGTATTCTGGTGCCATATTTGAAATTGTTGCACGGTCAGCTAAAGGCATGCTCTTTAGTCCATTACCGAAGAACTCAACAAATTTACCAACTACACCTTTTTGACGTAACACTTGTGTTACTTTTAATGCAATATCAGTTGCTGTTGTACCACTTGGAAGTGTACCAGTTAATTTCACACCGATTACTTCAGGTACTGGGAAATATGAAGGCTGTCCAAGCATTCCTGCTTCTGCTTCAATACCACCAACGCCCCATCCAAGAACACCGATACCATTAATCATTGTTGTATGTGAGTCTGTTCCAACTAATGAATCTGGGTATGCGACTAAGTCACCTTCAGCATTTTTCACCGCATGAACAACCGGTGCTAAATATTCAAGATTTACTTGGTGTACAATACCTGTTGCAGGTGGAACTGCACGGTAGTTATCAAATGATTTCTGTGCCCAGCTTAAAAATTTATAACGTTCTTCATTACGTTTAAACTCTAAGTCCATGTTGAATGCAAGCGAGTCTGCTGTACCCGCTCTATCAACCTGTACAGAGTGGTCAATTACAAGGTCTACAGTAATTTCAGGATTAATTTTGTCAGGATCCCCGCCCATATCTGCCATTGCTTTACGAAGCGAAGCCAAATCTACAACAGCTGGAACACCTGTGAAGTCTTGTAAGATTACACGAGATGGTTTAAATGGAACATCGATATCTTGAACATCTTTCGTTCCCCATTTCGCTAAATTTGTAACATGTTCTTCTGTAATTACGCGTCCGTCTACTTGACGAAGTACAGATTCAAGTAAAACTTTCACGGAATATGGTAATTGAGATACGTTGCCAACCCCTGCGTTTTCAAGCGCTTTCAATTGATAATAATGATACGTCTTTCCATCTAGTTCAAAAGTTGCACGTGATTGAAATGGATTATGTTTGACCATTATGTTTCCCCCCTGTTAAACGTGGCTAAGTTGTCTGAATATAAAATGTAGACAAACTTTTCAATACCTTACGATAATATCTTATTACAACTTTCTAAATAAGTAAATAATAAGAAACTTATGGATTATAATAAGTTTTCTTTATCTTTCTAAATTTGAATAGTGTCCATGCTCCTTATAAATACTATTATTGTAAAGTAAAGCACTCTACTTTACGTTCATATATGTTATGAACAATTCATGATTCATCTTTAAAAAACATTATAGAGGTGAGAAACAATGGGTAAACGAAAAGCAAATCATACTATTTCAGGAATGAATACTGCATCCGCACAAGGGCAAGGAACTGGTTATAACGAAGAGTTCGCAAATGAACCTTTAACACCAGCAGAGCGACAAAATAATAAGAAACGAAAAAAGAATCAGTAACAAAAAATCCCAAAAGGCGTACCTTTTGGGATTTTTTTAATGCTTATAACGTAGCAACTCCGAAACCTTCACAAATCGATAACCCTGCTTTTTCAGCTCAGGTAAAATTTTTGCTAATGCCGCCACTGTTTGACTACGATCACTTCCCCCATCATGTAATAGTACAATATCTCCACTTTTAGCATTTTTCACAACATGATTTACAATGGATTCAGTACCTGGATTCGCCCAGTCACGAGGGTCTTGATGCCATGACCATAGAACAATTTGATACCCAGCTTTTTTTGCCGTAGTAAATACAGCATCATTAATATATCCACCTGGTGGGCGGAACAATAAAGGTTCTTTCGCCCATTTTTCAAAATATTTCTTTCCATTTAAAATATCATTTTCTAATTTTTCATCTGATGAATTGCTCGCATACAAATGATTCATCGTATGATTTCCAATTTCATGCCCTTCTTTCAACACTTGCTTTACTAAATATGGATTACGCTGAACTCGAAATCCAATCATAAAAAAAGTCGCTTCTGCCTTATATTGATGTAATAAATCTAGAATTTGCGGCGTGTATGTTGGATCTGGTCCATCATCAAATGTGATTGCAATAACCTTTTCATTATTTGGCACTTCCCACGTTACATAGCCAGTTGGCTCTAACTCTTTTCTTAACAACATTTTAGCTTCCACTTTATCCACTTGAAATATATGTACTGCACAAATTAAAGAAAAAATTAATAGAATAATTTTTTGTTTCTGCATAATAGCACTAAAAGTAAGGAGGTTGTTGAATTCACAACACCCTTCCTTTACTTTTCTAATTGATCTACATTCTGCATTATATTTTGGAGATTACTTTCATATTGCTCAAGTTGTGGACGCTGCGTTTCTGATGCTACTTCAAGTGCATTTTGAATCTGTTCGTACGCCTCTTGCACTTCTTGGCGTAACTTTTTTAAATCATGGCTGTAATTCGGGTCATTTTTCACAATATTATTGAATATATTTTCCGCTTGAACAAACCCTTGCTGTGCAGCCTGAAAAGCCTGTTGCTTATCTTTATGATATGGCATATCATTTTCCCCTTCCTATATGAGTTAGTCCTACTTATCTTTACCCGTTTCCAAAAAAACATTCTCGTATAAATTCGCAAACTTCTCTCATTCTAAATAGGAAGAGGAGGTGTAAAATACAATGGGTAAAAACAATAATCAATCTAATCGTCAAAGCGAGAAAAAAGGGCAATCTTCTGGACAACCTGAACCGTTAAGCGGATCTCATAAAGTAAAAAACCGTAACCATTCTCGTCAAAAAAATCATGCGCATCATGATATGTAAAACAAAGCATTCACACTGGCTACTTTTGCCACATACAATGTTTATATTTTTCCATTTATTCTTCACCCCTACTTCATTCATGCATAACATAGTATGAATTGAGACTTTACGGAGGGTGTCTTACATGGGCAAGAAAAAGAAGGATTGTCTTTTTCATGTTGATGGTTTCGAAGAATGGATGGATCAATTTTGTTCTGATTCTTGTAGTAATTTTAGTTTTCCAAATCAAATTCATATTGACCTTTGTGAAACAGAACAAGAATACATTTTGGAAACAGATGTACCAAATGCAACTGAACAAAATGTACTCATTAAAAAGATGGAGACAGGCCTAAATATATGCATACTTCATAAAAACACTTCTTTACAGCGAACAATCCCTTTACCTACTACTATCATTTATAAGAAGATGCTAGCCTGCTTAGAGAATGGATTTTTAGCCATTCATATTTCCAAAAATGAAGTTGCCGATAAGCATGAAAAGAAGGTTCTTTTTTCAAATTGAGAGTTAACGTAAATACAAAAATAAGCCCCAGTAACTTGCTGGGGCTTATTTTATTTCACTTGTATTTCTATATTATAATTTCTATCGTACCTTTTTTTCAATAAGCCTTTTGTAACTAAAAGTACAGGAAATGCTACAGTTGAAAATATAGCTAGCACTAAAAATACTACAAACCCATTTTGGTACCCGTAATAATCGAGAAGTACTCCCCCAAACCAAGGACCAATTACTCCTCCAATTCCTGAAAAACCCATAGCTCCAAAATATGTCCCTTTCAAATGTGAAACAGCTATCTCATCAATAAATACATCTGTCATTGAAAACATTAATACTTCTCCGAATGTAAAAATAATTGTACAAATAGCAGCCCCTAACATAGATTCTACTAGTCCAAATCCAAATAATCCCCCGCTCACAAATAACGTTCCAACCATAATAGACGTTAACGGCGTATACTTTTTACACATTTGAATAACAGGGTATTGAATAACTACTACTGTAATTGCATTTAAAGTTAGCATATATGAGAACAGTTTTACTCCATCTTGAAATATATGTGAATTTGCAAAATATTGAGATAGTGTCGTCGTGAAATGCGAAAAACCACTATTACTCAAAATAATACCGACTAAAGCAACTAAAAATACTACATCCTTTCGCAATATACGAATTGCATTTAGTATTGTAACAGGCTTTTCTGTATTTATTTTCTTTTTATCAAGTGGATATTTCTTAAATTGCAGTGCTAATATAGCTGTATATAAAATGTAAACTCCAGCGGCTACTAAAAAAGGAATTGTTGATTTTGCACTTCCGAGCTGTAATCCAACAATTGGTCCGATCGCAACTCCAACATTTATTGCACCGTATCGTAAGTTATAGACGAGTAACCGATACTCTGGTTTTGTTAAATCTGATAATAACGCTCTTGATGTCGGTTCAAAAAAAGAACGACATAGTCCATTCAAAGCGTTTAATAAAAAGAAACTCAAAACATGATCTGCAACTGAAAATCCTATAAATACAAATACCCAAACAATCATGGACCATATTATAATCATCTTTCGGCCGAATCGATCCGATAAATTGCCCCCAATAAAACTAGCAAACACTCCAACAAGCGCACTCGTTCCAATGATAGCACCGGTCATTCCAGCCGATACGTCTTTAACAGTCGTTAAATAAATCGCTAAAAAAGGAATGCTCATTGAAGTAGCAAACCTAGCAAATAATGTCCCTATAATGATACTCATTCCAAGTGGATGAATATTTTGTAACTTCCCCTTCATCTTTAAACCTACTCTCTCTTTTCCTACATAAAAAAAGAAAGCAAAGGACCTGCTTTCTTCTTCCTTTTTCTATAATTGAAATGTTTATACCCGAGCGGTTCTCGTTATCTCCATATCAATTCCATATGTAAACTGTAGTTCTTTACAAACATCTTTAATCAAAATAGCTACATTATATTTTTCATTAAATTGTAAAATAATGCTTTCTACTTCTTCATATGTATACTTATATTCGCCAGTGATTACACTTTTTAAATCAAAGCATTCATTAACACAAAGCTGGACGAGTAATTGATCATACTTCTCCATCACATCTTCTTTTTTCCAAAGTAACTCCTTTACATATAACCGATCAAATTTCACACTTTCTCGATTACATTCCGTTAAAATCCGGGTCATCTCATTTAATTCTCGATATAATTCGGAAATATTTCTGCTTAAACTAAGCAGTTTATCTACGCCGTTTTCATATAGCATTTCATTCCACCCCCGCATTTTCTTTTTCTTATTATAGCAAGAAAATTCTAAAAATAGTTTCTTTCTTCCGAAATATTAGGAAACTTATTTCAATTGTTTTACAATGAAACTAGTGAATACGAAAGGGGAAAGAAAATTGGAACAAAAATTATATTACATCGACGCTTATACGAAAGACTTTACTACTAAAATTATAAAGCAAGATTATGATAAAGAAGGTAACTTATATGTTGTTTTAAATGAAACAGCCTTTTATCCAACAGGCGGCGGACAACCATATGATACTGGAACTTTAAATGGTATTCCGGTAATTAACGTTGAAGAAGTAGATGGAGAAATTCGCCATTTCATAGTAGAACAATTACATACAGAAGAAGTAGACGGAAAAATTGATTGGCAACGCCGTTTTGATCATATGCAGCAACATACAGCTCAGCACATTTTATCCGCTGCTTTTTGGGATCACTTTAACATACCGACAATCGGGTTCCACCTTGGAAAAGAAACTATAACAATTGATTTAGAAACTGCTAACCTTTCTACCGAAACTGTTGAGAAGGCCGTACAAATTGCTAATCAAATTGTTTTTGAAAACCACCCTATTCGTACCCAATGGATGAACTTAGAAGAAGCGAAAAAATTACCTCTTCGCAAAGAACCAACTATGACAGAAAATATACGCGTTGTTATTATTGAAAACTATGACTACAACGGTTGTGGTGGAACACATCCGAAGCATACAGGTGAAGTAGGTCCTATTCAAGTACTAGAATGGGAGCGTAATAAAGGGGGTATACGCTTAACATTTATTGCTGGTTGGCGTTCTCTTAAATTAATGGGACAACATCAACAAATATTAACAGATGTTTCTAAGCAATTGAACAGTAGCGAAACTGATATTCCAACAAAAGTAGCACAGCTTCTTACCTCTCAAAAAGAAAACGAAAAAACAATACAAGTGATGAATGAAAAACTATTATTTGTAGAAGCAAATGAACTATTACAACAATCAGAAGAAATACATGCCGGCATACTTATTTCTAAAGTATTTGCAAATCGTTCTATGCAAGAAATCGCAAAGCTTTCTGCTATCATTACAGAACAACAAGAACATGCCATTACATATTTCGTTATTGAAAACGAGGACAAATTACAATGTATTCTTGCTTGCGGAAAAACAGTCGCACTCGATATGAATACCCTTTTAAAAGATACACTTCCTGCAATTGAAGGAAAAGGTGGCGGAAATAAAAAGAGTGCTCGTGGCGGTGGGAAAGCAATTATGAGTGGAGATGAGTTTTTAATTCGGCTTGTTTCTTCTTTACAATCTGCAGTGTAGATTATTTTATGAAGTGGATGTCATTGAACTGTGTGACATCCACTTCTCTTTTCTGTTTCGTGCACAGTAGTACAGTAAATGAAATTATATGAACGATTCTGCAAATATATCTATCACAACTCACAATATATCAACGATTCTATAAGAAATATCGATTTACCGACAAAATACGAATACAAATACAACTTATAGAGTAAGAGGAGACTGCTGCACAATAACAGCCTCCTCCTATATTTACAAGCCAATATTTTGTTTTAAGCCTTGGTAACTTCCTGCATTCAGAAAGTTTTCAGATGCAAGTTTAGTAAATTTCTCAGAGAAACCATAACTACTTAATTCTTCTATTGGCACCATTTGTACATCATGAATTGGATTATGATCAAACTCGTTTGAAGGTAAAGTAATTTCACCTTCAATCCTTTCAAGCAGAAATGTAATATGTAATAAAGACGGGAGAGCATCTGGTTTATCACAAACATATAATAAATTCTTAACCTTAACATCTAATCCGGTTTCTTCTTTCATTTCTCGAATCATTGCTTCTTCTAACATTTCACCGTTCTCTACTCTTCCTCCAGGTAAAGACCAATTCCGATTAGCAACTTTTTGCTTTACTAGCAATACCTTTTCGTTTTCAATTAAAATTCCAGTAACACGAACTTGCATTACATTTTCCATATGTAATCTCCTCTTCCCATTAAATTTATAAATTAATCCTTCCACAAAAAGAACGTACGTTTTATAATTAAAGAAAATTATGGAAGAAAGAAGTTGTTATATTCATGCGCCCACCTTTAACAAAGTCTATATCTCTTGAAGATTTCCAAAACTATTATTGGTTAAAAGCTGAACTACAAATATTTTGTCGTGAGCATGATTTACCAGCTAGTGGCTCTAAGATCGAAATAAGCGGTCGTATCTCACATTATTTAACTACGGGTAAAGTATTAAAAAACCGTTCTCATCAAAAAGTGAGTAAAGCTTCCCTCTCTTATAAAGATCTTTCTCTTCAAACAATTATTACTGAAAATCACCGCTGTAGTGAAGATGTGCGTGCTTTTTTCAAAGAAAAAATTGGAGAAAAATTCCGCTTTACAGTAGCCCTTCAAAAGTTTTTTAAAAAGAATATCGGAAAAACGTATGAAGACGCTATAACGTTTTGGTATGAAGAAAACGAACGTAAAAAAGATCCCGCGTATAAAACAACTATCAGCGCACAGTTTGAATACAATCGTTTTACTCGTTCTTTTTTCGAAGATCCATACAACAAAGGAAAATCAAAAACAGATGCTATCGCTGCTTGGAACGAAATAAAAGCAAAACCTGGTAGCAATGTTTATGTTCCTCAAAAAGTAGAAAACTAGTTAACTTGCTAGTCTTCTACTTTTTCAAATAAAAGAGCAAGCCCTATTCCACCCCCAATTCCTAATGTCACAATTCCATGTTTCATACGTTCTCTTTGCGCCTGATAATACAAGCGTGTTACAAGCATAGCTCCAGACGCACCATACGGATGACCAAGCGCAATTGCACCACCATTTACATTTAACTTTTCATACGGAATTTGTAACGTTTGCGCACATGCAACAACTTTAGCGGCGAACGCTTCATTCATCTCAATACAATCAATATCTTCTATTACTAAATTCATTTCTCTAAGTAGTTTTTGTACGGCAAATATCGGACCCGTTCCCGGGAGATTCGGATCCACTCCAACTACAGCACTGCGAACGAAACGAAGAACAGGCTTGTATCCTAATTTTCGAGCTTGCCCTTCTTCCATTACAAGTACAGCACATGCTCCATCGTTTACACCACACGAATTCCCTGCTGTTACCGTTCCATTTTGTAAAAATACAGGTTTCGTTCTCTTAATCATTCTTTCATAATTCATTTCTCGCTTAATAAATTCATCTAATGATCCATTAAAATAATGAGGTAATATCTCTTCTTGTATATATCCTTTTTTTAATGCTTGCAGCGTTCTTTTATAGCTAAGACAAGCATATTCATCTTGCATCTCTTTCGTTATGTTATACTGCTCTGCAACATACTCAGCCGCTAACCCCATATCAGGGTCTCCAATTGTTTCAGGTGAAAACCTCGCTCTATTTTGAAAAGGTGACGTACTTGTACTCTCTACTCCCCCTGCAATATAGCAATTACCAGCCCCACCTTGAATAAGATGACATGCGATGCGAATTGCTTCTAAACCAGAACCACATTGCCGGTCAATCGTTACACCAGGTATATGATAACCGAGTCCTGCTTCTAAAGCAGATAATCTTGCAACATTACCTCCTGGCCCAACGACATTTCCTAATATGACATCATTTATTTCGCTCTCAATTCCTTTACTTAAAAATGTAAGAAGTGGTGCTGCTAATTGCTGAACTTCATAATCTTTTAACATCCCATTCTTCTTGCCAATAGGCGTTCTTTTCGCTTCTACAATAACCGCTCTATTCATGTACCTTCTCCTGTTTTCCAACTATACTTTTAGCTGCAATGCGAGCTACTTTTCCGCTACTCGTATAAGGTATTTCATCTACAAAATACCATTCTTTCGGTATTTTAAAAGATGATAATCGTTGTAAGCAAAAACTCTTTAATTGTTGCTTTGTAGCGCTTCCTTTTACGATAGCGACCGGTTTTTCACCCCAATAGCTATCTTTCACACCAACAACAACAATTTCTTCAACAGCTGGATGTGTATATAGCAAACTTTCTATCTCTTCTGGGTAAATATTAATTCCTCCAAATAGAATCATATTCTTTTCTCTACCAACTATATATATAAAACCTTCCTCATCTTGATACCCTACATCATGCACTGTCATCCAACCATCTTCGGTCAACTCTGGAACTACAATACCATCCGATACATATCCCATAAAAAACTGATTACTTTTCACATAAACAGTTCCTATCTCACCTATCTGTACTTCTTCTCCTGATTCATTACATATTCGCACTTGCACATTGTGGCAAGGTTTCCCTACTGAATTTGGCCTTCTATTACTCTCTTCATCAACTAGTGCTGTTACAAAACTTAGTTCCGATGCACCGTAAAATTCATATTTTTGCGCATAAGGAAATATACTCTTTATTTTTTCTTTCGCTTCAACTTCCCATTTCGCTCCTGACGAAATAATTTTCATTTTATTTTCCATTACTCTTTTTTCTTTATATAAAGATTCTAGCATTGTCGGAACTGTATACATGACCGAAATATTTTCCGTTTCTAACTGATCCAGTACTTGATCTGGAATAAACTTTCTCATTATGTGCACCGTTTGCCCTAAATATAATGCACTTATTGCACCGTATAAGAAAAGAGAATGAACGAGTGTTCCGGCTATTAAAATAGAATCTGTATTTTTCATATGAAAGTCATGTACATTACAATCAAAACTATGGACCCACGACTTTTGTGCACGTAAAAATGCTTTTGCTTTTCCAGTAGATCCTGATGTAAATCCCATATAAAAAGGGTTATTCCCACCATTTTCTAGCGTTTGATATGTAGAGTTATACATCCCAATCATTCGTTTCCACTCATCAATTGATTGTATATTTCCGCCTTCACTCGATATATCTTTCAATCTATAATGCTCTGTAACAATAACATCTGGATTACTAAGTGCTATTCTTTCCTCAAGCTCATTTTGCTTCCACTTTATATCTAGTGGCACACAAATCCACCCTGCCATCGCTGCTCCAGCAAATGTTTGCAAAAATTCAACACAATTTTCTAAAACAATTGCTACCGTTTTATTCTTCGATTCTTTTTCATGCAACCAGTTTGCTACTTTACAAACTGACTCGAACCACTCTTTATATGTTAAAACTCTATCATTTTCCTTAATCGCTATTTTATTCGGTTGTAAAGAAGCATATTTTTTGTATTCTTTTGTAATCCCCATATGAGACGTCCTTTCTTTACAAAATAACAAAAAGAAACACGCAATTAACGTGTTTCTTCTCTTTCTTATCCCGCATTTGTATATTTCCCATTCTTTAAAGCGGGCGTAATAATGTGTTTCAATGAACGATGTAATTTTGTCACGAGAATTGCTGCTATAATCGCTTTTATGCAATCACCTGGTAAAAATACGACACTTACTTTCATCGTCTGCCATATGGAAATATCCATTACGAAAGCTTGTACAATAATACCAAATACATAAACTACGAAAATACCACCAATTATATTAATACATAATACTTTTATTATGGAAACTTCACGTAAACGCTCAATTAAATAACCAATGACAAATGCTCCTAGAATATAACCAAGTAAATATCCTGCACTTGGACCAAAAAATACGCCAAGGCCTCCACGCCCGCCAGCAAGTAGTGGCGCTCCAACTCCGACAATAAGTAAGAAAATAAGCTGGCTCAGTGCACCAAGACGTGATCCTAACAGTCCACCCGCAAGCATAACTCCAAGCGATTGTAATGTAATAGGAACTGGTGTAATAGCAAGAGCGATTGGAGGTATTAACCCTAGTACTCCCATAATAGAACTGAATAAAGCGACGAAAACTAAATTTTTTGTATTCATATTTGCTTCTCCTGTTTGTAAACTTAAATTCCATTTTAGATAACATATTATAGGAGTTATATTATCTTTCCACTTGATTTTTGTCAACTTATTTTTAAAACAAGTTAACAATTAAACTTATTTTATTTCTCTTTATGCAAATGCTCCAGTTCTTTCCGGAGCGTTTGCTTTAAAAACTTCCCAACAGATGTTTTCGGTATTTCTTCCATAAATACAATATCATCTGGTAACCACCACTTCGCAAACTGTGGTTTTAAAAACTCATATAGTTCTTCTTTTGTAGCCGTACTATTTTTCTTTTGAACAACGCAGGCAATTGGGCGCTCTTGCCACTGCGGATGAGGAACTGCAACGACAGCCGCTTCAAATATAGCGTCATGCGCCATTAAAGCATTTTCAAGATCCACTGAGGAAATCCATTCTCCTCCGCTTTTAATAACATCTTTCGTACGATCAACAATTTTCACGCAGCCTTCCTCATCAACTGTAACGACATCACCAGTATATAACCAGCCGTCTCGGAATCCTTCGACAGTACGATCATCGTTATAATAGCTTTCAGCGATCCAAGGTGCTCGTAAACATAACTCTCCCATCTCAGTACCATCCCACTTCACTTCACCGTTTGTACCGACTACTTTCATCTCTACACCAGGGACAAGATATCCTTGTTTGGAACGGATTTCCAATTGCTCTTCATACGATAATTCTGTTTCATAACTTTTTAAACGTGCAAGTGTTACGAGTGGGCTTGTTTCAGTCATACCATATGCATGTACGAAAGGAACATTATATTTTTGCTCAAATGCTTTAATAACGCTTTTTGGTGCAGCCGCACCACCGCATAATATTCTCGTAATACTAGACAAATCGTAACTATTATTTTCTAACTCTTGTAAAACACCAAGCCAAATTGTAGGCACACCTGCTGCTATCGTTACTTTTTCAGCTTGAATCATCTCTAATAAAATTTTCGGAGTAAACATCGGTCCTGGAAGAACTTGTTTAGTTCCAAACCAAGTGGCTGCAAAAGGAAGTCCCCAAGCGTTCACATGAAACATTGGTACAATAGCCATTGCCGCATCACTTTCTGATAAAGCTGTCGTATCTGCTAAACCAAGTGCCATACAGTGCAGAACTGTACTACGATGTGTATAAACAACACCTTTTGGATTCCCTGTAGTCGCTGACGTATAACACATACCAGCAGGTGTATTTTCATCAATATCTTTTATAAATTGGAAATTGGAATCGCCTTCTTCTAATAGCTTTTCATAATGATATACAGGCTGCAGTGTAGTTTTTGGAAGTTCGTCTTTATCAGTCATAATAATGTAGGCTTGTACGGTTGATAATTGTGATTGAATATTTTCAACAAGTGGTACGAGATCTTCATCAATAAGTAAAATTCGATCTCCTGCATGTTGAATAATGTATGAAATATGTTGAGGAGATAAACGAATATTAATTGTGTGTAAAACGGAAGCAATACCTGGAATAGCAAAATATGCTTCCACATGTCGATGATGATTCCATGCTAACGTTCCTATGCGCTCGCCTTCTTTAATCCCAAGCTTTTTTAACGCACTGGAAAGCCTTCTTGTCCTTTCCCCTAGCTGCTTATACGTTAAGGTCGTAACTGTATCATGCGTCCGTGAAATGATTTCTTTCTTTGGGAATAGTTTTTCTGCCCTTTCCATCATAGAACTAATCGTTAGAGGTACATTCATCATCATATTGTTTACATCCTCCCTTTAAAGCGTTTTCATTTCGTTCATTATAACAGACTTCTACAAAAAATTACGATATTTTTTCTGTATTTTCTGAATTATTTCTTTGGAAATAATTCAGAAAATACTAGGAGAGAATCTATTAAAATTCCTTCTTACGATATATAAATACCGAAATAAAAAAAGAAAAGATATATAGGATAACGCCAAATATTGTATATAGAATTGAAATGTATACAGATGAATTTAAATTTGATATTGGAAATTGTTCTATTAGATAGCCAATTACACTTTGTAATCCAAAATAAGTAACAAGTCCCCCGCATGCGCCTCCAATTGTAATAGCATCAGATTTTTCTGCTCCAAAAATATAGAGGAGTGGATAGGCTATTGCTCCGGCATTAAGAATGATGAAAGTCCCTAAAGAAACACTCTTGAATATACCATCATCAATTGGTGTATCTGAAACTAAACCATATACATAAAATACGCCATAAGATAATAAGGTACCAATAATTACAACTAAAAAATAGAAAAAATAGTGACTTTGCACAATATTACTTCTAGTAACCGGTAAAGTAAGTACATACTTTTCATAACCCGACTTACTCTCATATTTAATAACTTCAAGTGCAGGAATCGCAGCAAATAAGATAATGAACGTAGCAATTAAACGGTACATTGAAGCATCACCAAAATAAAACACGAATCCCGCTCCCAATATCGCTATTCCCATGAACATAAAGAAAGTTCGATACACTAGGTAATAGTTTGTCAATAATAAACCTCTCATTTATTTTTCACTCCTCGTTAATAAGACACTCATTTCTTCTATCGAGATGGTTCTATGAGCAATCCCACTTGGTAATTTATGTACATCTGATACGAGTACATTGAAATAAGAACCATGGTTCCTCTTTGCCACAACTATATCTTTGTTGATTAAAGTTAGTTGTTCCACATCAACATCTACAATGGCGTAACTGTCCAAAACCTTATCTTTTTCTTCATTCAATAAAATTTCTCCATCTTTTATAATGATAAGGTGGCTAGCTATTTTTTCTACATCACTCATAATATGAGAAGAAAGTAATATACCACCATTACTTTTACTCACAAAACTTTTTAATTCCTCTAACACGCCCTCCCTAGATGAAGGATCAAGACCTCCCGTCGCTTCATCTAGGATTAATAATTTTGCATTATGCGACAATGCAACAGCTATGGATAGTTTCATTGACATCCCACGTGAGAATTCACCTACTTTTTCATCAGTAGGTAAAGAGAAAGAATGAACTAATCGATAAAAATTTTCTATGTCCCAAGATTCAAACATCTTTTCAAAAACCTTATTTAGTTGTTTTATTGTAAGATGAGCCGGTAGATTCATAGCATCAAATACGACTCCAATCTTTTCCTTAATCTTGGCATGTTTATTTATATTTTCTTCACCAAATATTTTTACTGTACCGCTATCTTTAGAAATTAATTGTAGTACTGTTTTAAATGTTGTTGATTTACCTGCTCCATTATCACCAATAAATCCAACAATTGATCCAGACGGCACATTGAATGATACATCTCTTAAAACAACTTTGTTTCCAAATGATTTACTCAAATTTTCAATTTCTAAAAGGTTTGACATCATTCCACTCCTATCTTAGCTTTTAATAAAAAAACGAATTAAAACACGTTTTCTCCTATTAAAAATTATCCACTTTTTCTCTCATTTTCTTTTTTAGTTTAAAGATAAAACGATTGCTATATTCTTTATTTTCCGCTAAAATTCTGTACGTTTCTAACACTCCTAAAACACTAACAAAAAGATAAAAACCAATTGCAATAAGAACCACACAGTAAGGATAATACTGTACTAACTCTCCTGAAGTGATATGCTTTTTCTCAAACAAAAATGGTATTGCACCCGCTGCTATGAAACAAAGTCCAACAATTACTACTGCAGCATATTTCTTTTTAATAGTCGCATATCTTTTTGTCAATTCTTTTAAAAAGTTTGGATCAAATAGTAGTTCTTCCTTTTTCAATACATTGTATCGACTCTCTTCTATCGTTACAGGTACCATAATCGCTCCAATTCCAAGGACAGCAATAATAATGATAAGGAATGTAGACATTGTTGGATCTTCTTTGAATAATAAATACGGTATTGTAGATAAAATAAGCAAACTAAACCCTAATGCGATATATTTAGAAATTTTTTGCCCATATACTATATACCCTTCTGCCATTTCCTTACTTACATAATAACCATGTTCCTTTTCATTACTTTGCTCAGCAGTTTCTTTTAATAAGTAATCAAGCGATACTTCAAATACATTTCCAATCATTATTAGCTTTTCAGTTTCTGGAAAACCTTGACCGTTTTCCCATTTACTAACCGCTTGCCTTGTCGTGTTTAATTTCTCAGCTAATGCTTCTTGAGAAAGGCCTTTTTCCTTTCTTAATTTAAAAAGTTTCTCACCAAATCCCATATGTGTGTCCCCCTTGTTTTCTTAACTAAATTGTATGTAAACATTGCCCCTATCTCTATCTTCCTGCGGTTGCACTTTGTCAACTTACGGTTGCGATTATGTTATATGGCGGTTTTGTATACGTTTTAGCTGTTTTTCTTCTATGATTATGGCGTTAATAAAACAACCCCTCTCAATAACCAATTATAACAATTAAAGGTAATTATTGTTATGGAAATAAAAAACTCCCTTATTCATTTAAAGGAGTTTTCGTTATGACATATTTCATTTATTCCTATATCTTTCTCGGGATATACGATACCTTTTCGTATCACGATATTTACCTTTTACAAACAAATCATTTTGAATCGTACACTCATACTCCATATTTAAACGTTTCATTAGTCTTTCAGTTGCTTCATTTTCTGAATTACATCCCGCTTCGATGCTATTAAGATGTAACTCATTAAATCCATAACTAAAAAAAGCTAACGCCGCTTCGGTAGCTAGTCCTTTCCCCCAATATTTTCGCGACAAGGTGTATGCAATTTCCGATTTATGTATAGTTGAATCATAACTTATAAATCCACATGTCCCTATGAGTTTCTGCTTCTCTTTTAATACTATTCCAAGAGGAGCGACTTTTTCTTTCTCATATCGTTCCATGATTTCATAAATAAACTTTTTCGTACCATTTAACGATCGATGTTCATCTCATACAGTATAAGTTGTTAATTTATTATCCGAAGCATACTCGGATATATGTAAAATATCACTCATATTAATTTCCCTTAATATAAGACGTTTCGTATACAACGCTGGATATGACCACTTCTCAACAATCATAACGGCTTCTGTTTAAACTTTTCATAATTCCGTACCTTTAATAAAAGGATATTCCCGCAATCTGTACAAATATAAGCATCCACTGGTGAAGATGTGAACATCGTCTCCTTTTTCCGTATTTGTGCATAACCGATAAACTCACCTTCTCCTATGTTATGAGAACCGCAATGAGAGCATGTCTGCACGTCTTTCTGTTTCATGAGAGCACCACCTTTAATCTGTTTCTACTCCCTTCGACAGTTAACTTCCATTTCCCTTCCAAAAATCTTCTTATTCTCTTAGATTACAACAGGAATCCTATTAGAAAAAACGTATATATACTATGACTATATTTTTTTTGGAGGAATTTTATGAGTACTATTATGACACTCGATACAGCAAGTGAAATTGAAAACGCAGAAATAGATATGCTTTCTTCTAGATTAGAAGCACTACAAGCACTGAGCGGAAATCCAATGCAAATACAAATAAAAAAATTCGGAAGTGCCACTGCCTTTTCATCAAAAGTAATTACTGGTCCTGCTTTTAATACGGTAAAAGGCATTACATTTATAAATACAGATGAGTTAGATGTAATCATCTCTCATTATCAATCACTACAAATTCCTTGCCGTTTTGAAATCACACCAGCGCAAGGCACAACTGAACTATTTCAATACTTATCTCAAAAAGGCTTTTACCAATCTAGCTTCCATACTGCTTTATATAGTATACCGAGAGAAGATTCATCCCTTCTCCCTTCTAGCATTTCAGTACGCAAACTGAAAGAAAATGAGTTTGATATTTTTGCAGACATATATGTACGTGGATTTAATATGCCCCCCTTTACAAAAGATGGTGTTCGCCAAAATAACGAAATTCTTTACAATAAACCCGGGTGGCATTTTTTCATATCTGAAGTTCAAAATATCCCTGCAGGCATTGGTGTACTGTATGTAAATAAAGGTATTGCCTCATTAGCTGCTTCTGCTACTTTACCGGAATTTCAGCGTAAAGGTTGTCATACTGCATTAATTCAAAAACGAATAGAAACAGCTATAGCAACAGACTGTCATTTAATAGTTGGACAAGCTCGATTTGGTAGTGGTAGTCAAAATAATATGGAACGTGCTCATTTGAAAATCGCTTATACAAAATCAATATGGACTGTGAAAGACATATAATTAACATTTTTTCTCTTCGCATTACAACCTTAAACATTTTATGACAATTCCTTTTCTATTCTATTAATCATTTGAATATTCGAACTATATTTGTTACGCTATTACTAGATACATCATTCAACTTGCAATATGAAAAGAGAATTCTAATCAAACTACAAGGAGGAGAAATGTATGACAAAGCATGATCATGGTTTAAAAGAAAAAGTAGAAGGTGCCATTGATAAGGTAAAAGGTGAAGTAAAAGAAGTTGTCGGAAAAGTAACGGACAATAAGAAATTACAAGCCGAAGGAAAATGGGATAAAGTAAAAGGTAATGCAAAAGATACAGTTGGTAATGTAAAAGAAAAAGTACATGAATATAAGGAACATAAATAATAAAAACACGTTAGATGTATTTCCATCTAACGTGTTTTTATTATTTTATAAGATTTTATCTTTACTTTATATACATAACTAACCAAATAACATACAATATATTTTTATTTCTCTATACTCTTTGTAAGTGGTTCTTTAAGTGCATTTCTATTCCACACAGCAAAAACAATAAGAGAAATAATAAAGAATACAACAAGACATATACCCAAATAATCAAAATTAACTACCTGTATGAGATTCCAAAACGGCCCCTGTAAATTATAGCTTTCAATAAGTAAAGATAATAGTTGATAACCCCCTATTAAAAAAGCCGTTATAACAGATATTGAGGTAATTAATACGTTATATGAATTTCTAATTCGACTATTTTCCATTGCCCACTTATAATTCGTATTCATGAATGTACTATCTAATGTATCCATCAACGACATTCCTGCAGCAAACAAAATGGGAAAAGCAAATATACTTACAAGCGGGATAGATTGACTTGTTGCAGTTACTGTAGAAAGAGCAATTAATCCGATTTCACTTGCTGTATCAAAACCAAGACCAAATAAAAAACCGATTATATACAATTGCTTTTGACTATCAATAAACGTAAATAAGCGTTGCGTGAAACGGTATATAAATCCTAAGTTTTCTGGCTGCTTATCCTCTTCGCTTCGTAACACTTTAATAAGATACATCAGATTGGTAAGACCGATAATAATAAGGAATGTACTAGAAACAATTGTGCCGATAATACCGCCTATAGTAGAAAAACTCTCCATTCCATGTTTTGCTGTTTTTCCAATTAAAGCAATTAATGCGATCATCACAAATACTACAGTAGAGTGTCCTAATGAGAAGTAAAAACCCACCCCCTGTGAGTTTTTACCTTTTTCAATTAATTTCCGAACAGTATTATCAATTGCGACAATATGATCACTATCAAACGCATGACGCAATCCTAAAGAATATGCAATAATAGCCATTCCAATTATGCTATTGCCTTTATACAGTGCAGGTAATAATAAGAGAATTCCAAGTACATGAAGAAATATAATAATAACAAAAAAGTTAGTTGCTTTTTTTAATTCACTTTTCCACATAGTTACTAACCCTTTCTACTTTAAATTGAATACTCTTAAAAAAGAAAAGTGCCATAATAAAAACTAAAATCGTTATAACAGTCGCTAAAATAATCACAAAATTATTTAGCACGTCTGTATGATTTGTAAGTGTTAACAGAGCTGGTATCGTTGCCGTAATCCAAGATTCAACGAAGCAAACAATCCCTACATAAATATGAATCTTCTTTTTCAACCCATCTTGCAGGAAAAATAAAAACCAAAGGAACGCCCAAAAGAACCAAATTATTGTACTTTGTAGACTTCCACTCTCATGTAATTGATTCACTATTCCCATAACCGTTGCAATAATAGCAACCCAGAGAGAATAGTAACCTACACCTGAAGAATCAAGTTTTAATATATTCGTAAGGCCAACATATAAATAAGTAAAACCAAATAAAAAAATAGTTCCATTAGATAGGATAGTCCACTCATCGGATTGACTTCCTGTAAATAATAAATATAATGGTGTCAAAGTTTGTAATGCCCCTACAAACAAATTGAAGTACCCTACACTTTTGCTATCAATGAGTTTAAAAGCTGCTAGTGCATTCATAAATAGAACTGCACCTACAAATAATAATCCCACATTAGTCATATTATCCCCTTCTCCTACTTAATATTTTCGATAGGATGTTAATTCTTCATGCAGACAATTCTCTCTAACAAAACGATGACACTGAAAAAATATAGATTCCATATCCTCTGTATTATGACTAAGTATGCGTATGACAAAGCCTTTACATGGCATAGAAGATATTCCAATCTTCATATTGTTAGTGTTAGAAAGCGAAGTTTTCAATGCTGCAATTAAATTATTTGTAATATTCTCATTAATAACTATGAAAGTACCATAATGGGAATATTGATTTAATATTCCCATTTGATCTAACGGCTCTTTGAAAGGGTTTAACAATAGATGATCGTAAACTACAAGTTTGTTTTCCATATATATTTTTGTTAGCGAATCAAAATACTGGTATGTGAACTTCTCCATATTTGGAGACCAACCAGGCGTAACTGAATCGCATAAAATCAATGTAGAATTATTTTGCATATATATATTTGTTTTTTGCTTATATGCTGCATCCTTGTACATAATCAACGGATCTGGTAAATACTCCATAACAGCATTTTCACCAATATAAACATTCAATTCTTGCAAAGCATAACTATTTGGAGTCTTGTAAACTTTCGTTGCTGATTGGCTTGTTATATATGTTTTCGCATCTTCATGAACATTTATATTTATAGAATAGAAATCTCCTTTTAAATAACCTCCACCAGAATTCATGATATAGTAATATGCTCTACCATAATCGTCCAAATATATTGGTTGCGTTACTTTTAAGGCATCTTTATGATAAACCTTAATAGGTACCGTTTTATGTCTCTTTTCCATCACATCAATGTTTAAGACACCTGTAGGGGCTTTCATTTTTTCAATCCTTCTAACATGATGTTTTGTCGCATCCAATTTATTAATCCCTGTAAGCCTTCCTCATCCTTCAAATTTGTAAAAAAATATGGTTTATTATGTCGGTAATTTTTCGTATCCTGCTCCATAACTCCAAGATCAGCCCCTACATAAGGTGCCAAATCCGTTTTATTAATAACAAATACATCAGATTTGATCATTCCTTGTCCACCTTTACGAGGAATCTTTTCTCCTTGTGCCACATCGATAATATAAATTGAAAAATCCACTAGCTCTGGACTAAATGTGGCAGCTAAATTATCACCCCCACTTTCAATAAAAATAATATCTAAATTACTATGTCTAATCATGAGCTCTTCAATTGCTTCAAAATTCATAGAAGCATCCTCTCGAATTGCTGTATGTGGACACCCTCCTGTCTCTACACCAATAATTCTATCTTCTGGCAAAACACCTGTTTTCAATAAAATTTTTGCATCTTCTTTCGTATAAATATCGTTTGTAATTGCTGCAATTTCATAATCTGTATTTAAATATTTTGTTAACTTTTCAACTAACATTGTTTTTCCAGCACCTACCGGGCCACCAATACCAATTTTAATAGGCTTTATCATTTTATTTTTCCTCCCTATGACATGAAGATTCTTATATTTACATCTTCATGTTGCATTTGATTTATTTCGAATTCAGGATCATTCAATCCAAAATCCTCTAATGAAAGCATTTGAATTCTATCAATAGATTCACAGATCAATTCATGGCATTCTTGTAATAGTTTTTGACCATCTGTCTGTCCAAGAGGAATGGCTCTCACACCATTTTGAATAATGCTTCCAACACATGAATATAAGAAAACTAAGAGCGTTTCTTCTATTGTCATTTTCAATTCCGCCCCTAATATTCCGTATACGATACTAGGATGTCCTTGTAATCTATTACAAAAAATATTTTCTTTGTACACATTTAAATTTTCAAATGAAAACAATTCACAACACAACTTAGAGGTACTTTTACTAATCATTCTATTTGCTTTTCTACATTCAAAGGGCAATGTTTGTGCCGTTATTAATTCATCTAAAAATGTAATTTTCTTATCATCATTATTCTTAATGGCTTCGTAAGTATATTTGCAAATTAAGCCGTCCGTGTGTGTTAATTGCACTTTTACATATCGATTAATCCATTTGAAAAATTCGCCTTTATTTGTAACTTGTCCCTCTTGAATAAATGTTTCTAATCCAAAAGAGTGACTAAAACTTCCTGTTGGGAAGTTCGAATCACTAATTTGGAGTAGGTTAAGTAGGTTAAATATGTTTGTGTGAAGCATGCTTGAACGGTTTTGGTAATACTCTATTTTCTTTTTGATAAGGAACACCTTCCTTTTTGAGTAAATCTTCTACTAAGTAGTCGTTCGCCAAAATCATACACCCTTCATCGAATTGTGCTGGCAAATGTCTATTTCCTAAGTTATGCGCAATAATTCCCATTTCTTTTATTGACGTTGGAGTAATTACAATTACCTCTTCTGGTAACACTTCAATATATACAATACGATGTTCATCTTCATATAAAATATCACCATTCTTTAATGTTTCCCCATTATCTAAAGACACCCCAATTTCAAAACCAGATTCTGAAAATAATTTCTGAACCCTCTTCAATAAAAGTTCACTAGAAATCAATATTTTATCAAGATGCTTTTTTGTATTTGAAAAATCATTCATATTGCATACGTTGTTATTAATTTTTTCAATAATCATTTTTTCTCCCCCGTTATATCAAAATAAAAAATATCTTTGAGCCATAGGTAATACATCTACTGCTTCACACGTAATAACTTGTCCATCAACTTTAACTTCATATGTCTGCGGATCTACTTCAATTTCTGGTGTTGCATTATTCAGCTTCATATCTTGCTTAGAAATCTCTCTCGTATTTTTAACAGGTAATACAACTTTATTTAAACCTAATTTTTCTTTAATATTATTCTCGTAAGCTGCTTTGGATACAAATGTAATCGAACTTGACTGTACTGCTTTTCCATATGCACCAAACATCTTTTTTTCATAATATGGTTGTGGTGTAGGGATCGAAGCATTCTCGTCTCCCATTAATGCCATCACTACCATCCCGTTTTTCAAAACCATATCTGGCTTAACACCGAAAAATTGGGGATCCCATATTACAAGGTCTGCATACTTTCCTACTTCAATAGAGCCGACATATTCTGAAATCCCATGTGTAATAGCTGGATTAATCGTATACTTAGCTATATAACGTTGAATTCTATTATTATCGCTATATTCTTTATCTCCCTCTAAACTACCAATCTGCTTTTTCATTTTATCGGCGGTTTGCCAATTGCGAATAATAACCTCTCCAACCCTTCCCATCGCCTGTGAGTCAGAGCTAATCATGCTGAAAACCCCTAAATCCTGCAAAATATCCTCTGCTGCAATTGTTTCTTTTCGAATCCTTGAATCCGCAAACATTACATCTTCTGGAATATTTGCTTTTAAATGATGACATACCATGAGCATATCTAAATGTTCATCCAACGTATTCACTGTATATGGCAAGGTCGGGTTCGTTGAAGAAGGTAAAATATTATTCAGTGCAGCAATCTTTATAATATCTGGTGCATGTCCACCACCAGCCCCTTCAGTGTGGTACGTATGAATAACACGATTATCAATAGCCTTTATCGTTTCTTCCACAAAACCACATTCATTTAACGTATCAGTATGAATAGCAACTTGAATATCATATTTATCAGCGATCTGTAACGAGTGATTAATTGCTGAAGAAGTCGCTCCCCAATCTTCATGAATTTTTAATCCAATAGCCCCTGCAAATATTTGTTCTTCCAGGGCAGATAAACTTGAACTATTTCCTTTCCCTAAAAACCCAAGATTTATAGGAAAAGCTTCTGCTGCTTCTAGCATTTTTCTTAAATTCCAAGATCCCGGTGTTATTGTAGTTGCCTTAGTACCCTCTGCCGGTCCTGTTCCTCCACCAATTAAAGTTGTTATACCTGAAGCTAATGCTGTATCAATTTGTTGTGGGGATATGAAATGCACGTGTGTATCAATACCTCCAGCTGTAACGATTTTCCGCTCACCAGAAATTACTTCCGTTGATGTTCCAATGATGATATCAATATTATCCATAACTGAAGGATTACCACTCTTACCAATTGCTGAAATCTTTCCATCTTTTATACCAATATCCGCTTTATATACTCCTGTATAATCAATAATAATTGCATTCGTAATAACAACATCCACAACACCCTGTTCCCTTGTAAGTTGCGAATTTTGTCCCATGCCATCCCTAATTGATTTTCCTCCACCAAAGACAGCTTCATCACCATATACGGTGTAATTTCGATCAATATGTGCGAATAATTGTGTATCCGCTAAACGAATAGAATCTCCTGTAGTTGGACCATATAAATCAGCATATTGTTTACGTGACATCTTAAAACTCATGCTATCTCCCTCTTTTTTTGTAAGATTGAATATCGCCATCCACTTTATTTTTAAATCCATATACTTCTTGCTTCCCTGAGTATGGAACTAATTCAATCGTTTTTTCATCCCCAGGCTCGAATCTTACCGCTGTACCCGCTGGAATATTTAAATGTTGTCCAATTGCTACACTAAGATTGAACTTTAACGCCTCATTCACTTCATAAAAGTGGTAATGAGATCCAATTTGAATCGGTCTATCTCCCTGATTTAACACCTTAACTTTCGTTGCTTTTTTATTTCCATTACATACTATGTCTTCTTTCGCAAGGATATATTGCCCTGGAATCATCTCATTCACTTCCTTTAATGAATTGGTTGATGAATAGTTACTAATTTTGTTCCATCAGGAAAAGTTGCCTCAACTTGAATATCTGATATCATGTCTGCAATACCATCCATAACATCTTCAGCACTTAAAATATTTTTTCCAAGCTCCATTAATTCCGCTACATTTTTACCATCTCTTGCTCCTTCCAAAATTTCATACGTAATAATAGCGATACTTTCTGGATAGTTTAACTTAAGCCCTCTCTCCTTTCGTCGATAAGCTAAATCAGCCGCAACAACTACCAGCATTTTATCAATTTCTCTTGGCGTTAATCTCATTGCACTCTTCCTTTCTGAAGTATTTTAAAACTAAGAATATTCTAAAAATAAAAAGTGTACTTCCAATGTCCTTTCCGTGTTTTCTCCATGTTTTTTTCTGCCAATCAAATAAAAAAAAGACTAGAATTTCTAGTCTTTTTTTATTTCCCTTCATTCTTCTCTAACACATATAAATCTTCTTCAATATTTGATAACTTTTCAGTTACAAGTTTTCTTGCATCTCCAATTGCTTGATTGTATGCAAATGGTCCTACTAATTTAATCATTTCTTCTATTAAACGTTCTGCTTGAAAACGTCCAATCTCATCTAAATCTTCTTCAACGAAAAATTGCTGAATTTGTGCTACAAGCTCTTCTTTTTTATCAGTCGGTATTTTTATGTTCATCATCATGAGTTACTCCTCTATATTTAAGATAATACTTTTCTTAACTCTACCATAGAAAAGCGATTTCCTGGACAAGTTTTTGTAACCCCTTCTAACTCCCTATGGCCAAGTATATTCCCTTTCTCTATGGCAAACTGCTTCATAAACATTTTACATAAAGAATATAATGAATTCATTTGTGCAGTAGTTGGATCATATTTATCAAAATTTCCCGTCATACATATTCCAATTGTATCCCTATTATTATCTTTCGCATGTGCTCCAATATGTAAACCTCGTCCTTCGACTACAGTTCCATCTTCTTCAATAAAATAATTGTAACCAATCCCGCTCCATCCTCTTACCTTTTGATGAAATTCGTGAGTTTTATACACATCCCATCCATCTTCTGACGTATGGTGGATAATCAGTTTATTTACTTTTTCTAAAGGAACTAACTCATTTTGAAATGTTAAATTTGCACATTTAATTTCCATATGAACATCCTCCTCTTACAAATCGATCATAATAACGGTTTTATCATCTGGTCTTATTCTATTTTCTCCTTCTAGCCTTTCAATGATTGCTACATATTCTTTTATACTATTCTTTCTTATATATATCACAATTTGTTCTAACGACCACTCCGGATGGAACAATCCGTCCGAACAAATAAAGATCCCACTTACATCAGCTACATGTAATTCCCCATGTTGTAAATAAGTCATTGCTTCTTTCATCCCATTTGCAACGGAGTAACCGTTTGGCACATTCGCAAGATAGCGGTTGTATTTCAACTGCTCCCGAACATCTTGAAAAACATGTTCTTCCGGGACTGGTAATCCTTTTTTACGATCCTCTTCTCTCTTCTTTTTTGCGCGTTTACTAATTCCCTTAACTGTATCTTTCGTTAATACTCTTATCGCTCCATCCTGAAGTATTGCAACGATCATACAATCACCTAATTGTGCATATTCAAGTTTATCGCCTTCTATTTGAACCGCTGCAATACATGTACACCACAGATGGTCTTTTTTTCTCGTATCAACCTTGTACTCTAGCATCTTGTTTTGCAATAATTCATTCGCCTTTGCAACTTCATCTTGTAAACTATTAATCTCTCGTAGCGAAGTAAAATGACTTACAAATAAATGTGAAGCGATGTATGCTCCATTATGTCCTTCTTCATCACAAAATGAAACTAACGGTGTTGCTCCATCGCATACACCGTAAATCGTTTTATCTTCATTACAAAAAAATGAATCCTCACACTCTTGTTTTAAAGGACTCTTCTGTTGATACGTCGTTATCTTCATATCTGTATCCCCTCCCAATTTATCAAACACTCGAACTTTTTAGATTAATCTAATTTTCCAAAATAAACTGTTTTCCCAAAAAACTTTCAATTTCATATATAATCTTGAAATAATATGATTATTTAGTGAAGGACGGGAAAGAGATGGTCAGATTTCTTGGTGTTATTTTTGGTTCTATTATTATCGCAATTGCCTTTAATCTTTTCCTTATCCCCCATAAAATTTTAAGTAGTGGAATTGGCGGAATTGCTATTATTTTAGGGATTGTAACCCCTGTAAACACAGGTATTATTAACTTTGCATTGAACTTACCTATCCTTATTTTAGGATACATAGGTCTTGGAAAAAAAGTAATTTTTAACACGGTTGTTTCTGTAATTGTATTATCTGTTGCATTATACTATGTTCCAGTAAAAGTCGTAGCAACAGATCCACTTTTATCATCGGTATTTGGCGGTGTCATCGCCGGAGCTGGTATCGGTCTTGTCTTTAACTGCCATGGTTCAACTGGTGGATTTGATATTATCGGTATGTTGTTATCTCGCAAGCGAGATATTAAACTTGGCGGATTTCTTATCGGTTTAAATACAGTTGTTGTTGTCATTGCAGGCTTTTTCTTCACTTGGGATGTTGCACTTACAAGCTTACTTTCAATTTATGTAACTGGTAAAGTAATTGATGCCGTTCATACGAAACATCGTAAAGTTACACTTATGATTGTAACAAATCAAGCGGAAGAAATGAAAAAAAAGCTTCTTTCAACTGTAGTACGCGGAATTACGTTACTTGATGGTGAAGGTGCTTATTCAAACGAAAAAAAACGTGTACTTATGACAGTTGTTTCTCGTGAAGAGTTAGCAAGTATGAAACTAACGATTTCCGAAATTGATCCTCATGCATTCGTTAATATTACGGAGACTGTTGAAGTATTAGGATTGTTTAGAAAAGCGTAAAAAACTAGGTGGACCTTCACCTAGTTTTTATTTTGCATAAATTCAATTCTATTTCCAAACGGATCTGAAACGTAAAATCTAATTACTTCTGGGCGTGCATGATCATCTATTACTTCAATACCTTGTTGTATTAATTCTTGTTTAAATTCGTCAATTTTAGTAACATAAAAAGCTGGATGCGCCTTTTTAGCTGGCATAAAATTTTGCTCAACTCCGATATGAATCTCTTGATTTCCACACTTAAACCAACACCCACCACGCTTCTTTAATTCCTCCGGCTTTGGAATTTCCTCCATTCCAATTTTATTACCATAAAATTCTCGCGCTTCTTCTTCACATCCTACGGGCGCAGCTACTTGTACATGATCAATTCCTTGAATATAACTTTTCATGTTTCTCCCCCTCTTCTATTCTAATGTTATAACGAAAATACATTCATGTAACTTACATAAAATTAATCAAGCAATATAAGATTCTCTTATTACTACCTTTTTTTACCTTCTACTAAAAATAAAAAAGAAAATTTATTATATAATTTCCATTTTTTATAGAAATACACATTGCACCTATATTATAGTTAGTACTAGATTAATCTTTTTTTTAGATGCTAGTTGTACGGAGGAAATATTATGAGTCGTAAAAAATATTCATCTACTCAAAAAAAGCGTCATCCGAACGTATCTGGACGCTTGCGAAACCATATACAAAATCGTTCTTTAGCAGAAATGTACGCCTCTCTTTTTGAACATAACCCTGATAGTATTATTTCATTGAGTTTAGAAGGTGTTATTTTACATATTAATCCTTCTGCTGAAAGAATATTAGGTTACACTTCTAACGAATTAGAGCGTAAAATAATTACTTCTATTTTAGAAGCACATATTTCTGATCAAGTGCCACAATACATAAAAAATACTGTAGCTGATAATCAAAAAGAGTATATCCTCTCTGTTTATCATAAAGATGGATATTTACTAGATGTCGTAACAAAATTAGTTCCTATTTTTGTTAAAAACCGTTTAACAGGTGTATACGCCATTATGAAACCTCTTGAAAAATCAGAAAGAATTGAGAAAGTATTACAAGAGAGTGAGAAACGATTACGCACATTAATGAATTCAATGCCTGCGTTTGTTATTTTTAAAGATCATGAAGGACGCTGGCTTGAGGCGAATGACTATGCGCTTTCTTGTTTCAATTTCCATAACGTACCTTATCATGGAAAAAGAGATAATGAACTCATTCAATACAACGAAGCGTACCGCGAATCTTTTTTACATTGTGAAGAAGTCGATGAACTAACATGGCAAAAAGGACAAATTCTTCACGGAGAGGAATTTATTATACATAGAGATGATTTCGACCTAGTTTTAAGTATTTCAAAAGTCCCACTCTTCCATCCTGATGGCTCACGCAAAGGTCTTATAGTGATGGGAAGGGACGTTACCGAACTAAAAGAAACTGAAAAGTTATTACGAAAATCCGAAAAGCTTGCAGTAGTAGGACAACTGACAGCTGGAATTGCACATGAAATTAGAAACCCACTCACTTCATTAAAAGGATTTTTAACATTATTACATCCAGAAATAAATGAGGAAAATAAATGGTATGTGGACGTTATGTTGAGTGAGATTTCACAAATGGAATCTATAACAAGCCAATTTATGGCGATGTCTAAACCACAAGTGTTATCTATTCATACATGCAACGTACAAACATTAATTGAAGCAGTTGTAACTTTTATTTTACCAACAGCAATTATGCATAGCGTTCATATCATCATGGACCATTTCGATTATATTTCTGACATTCAATGTGACAGTAATCAATTAAAACAAGTTTTTATTAACATAGTAAAAAATGCGATTGAGGCGATGCCTGATGGTGGTAACATTTTCATTCAAACAACTTCGTTAGAAAATGATTTTGTTTCAATACGTATTATCGATGAAGGTTGTGGGATTCCTGAAGAGCGCATGGCTCGTCTTGGCGAACCTTTTTATAGCTTGAAAGAAAAAGGAACTGGTCTCGGCTTAATGATGTGCTATAAAATCATTCAAGAGCATCACGGAAAATTATTCATTTCAAGTGAATTAAATATAGGAACAACTGTCGATATCCAATTACCAATTGCTACATCTCAGCCTGTAACAAACTCGTAACTATACATCTACACTAAAAAGCTCAAAGTCCCTATATGACTCTGAGCTTTATTTTTGTATAAAACGTATTTCATTACATCCATTCTCTTCCATGTTCACGAATGAATTTAATATCGTTTTCATAATGGTCAAGGTGTCCTTCATCTATCATTTTTTTGAAGTTCATATCGCCTTCTTTAGCTTTTCTTTTCATATATTTACATAACCCTTCTAATCGTAGCAATACCATCTCCAGATAATCTTCTTCCATACCCCCACCGTAAGATTCAAAAAACAATTTAACCCTTTGCTTTATACGATCCGCATGCTGTAATGAACTATAATAAACTGCCTCACCTGTTTCCTTATAATAAACTCTACTTAATGGGACACAAGTGTAAAGAGTATAGGCTATATCCCAAAGTCTTG
Source organism: Bacillus sp. NP247 (assembly GCF_018966865.1). Classification (NCBI taxonomy): domain Bacteria; kingdom Bacillati; phylum Bacillota; class Bacilli; order Caryophanales; family Bacillaceae; genus Bacillus; species Bacillus sp. NP247. The sequence continues at coordinate 870,956 of NZ_CP076653.1, forward strand.
GTCCAGGACCAGCAACATCAAAATCAATAATACCTACTGGTTTTTCATTATTAAAAATAATGTTGTATATTGCAAAATCATTATGGCATACAACCTCTATTTTATTTGGAGTATTATCCATCGGTTTCCAATCATCTGATAACGGGAAATCACTCACAGCATCATGATAAAGACGGAGCATCTTCGCTATTTCTTTTAAAACATCATCAGACCACATGTACTCTTTTAAAGGATAATTACCAGCTTCTCCTTCAATAAATGATAATATCTCTCTATCTTTATCATCAATACCTAAAAACTTTGGTGCATAACTAAAACCTTTGTTTTCCAAATGATTTAATAGCTTATGAATTTTGGTACTGCCTTGCTTTAATTCTCGTCGAACAGTATCTTCCGAACGATATACGTTTGAGACATTCCCTCCCGTTAGCATTTCTTCATTTTCGTAGTTTGACATCTAATAGTTCCCCCTCATTATTAGAAAAATCGACACACTTAAAACAAATTGCCAATTATTCTACACCCCTGCTCATTAACAAAACAGGAACCCCTTTGCTTTTCTTTATATTTTAACATAACTTTCCTATTCTCTTTTAATTCCTTAAATTGCAACAAAAAAATCGAGTATAAAATCTTTGTGATTTTATACTCGATTTAGTCTACTATTTATGCATGTGAAAACACTTTTTCATACCATTCTGTTGCCTTCTCTACTTCATTCATCGTTAATTGATGTCCTCTATTTTCCCAATGCATTGTTACATTGGCATTGGCATTTTCTAATAACGTCTTCAATTCTTCTGACTCAGAAGGCGCACAAATTGGATCATTTGTCCCCGCTGCGATAAATACCGCTGTTTCTGCTAAATTAGGCAATTGTATTCCTCTTCTAGGCACCATTGGATGATGAAGAACAGCAGCTTTTAATGCATCTTCATAATGGAATAATAAGCTCGCTGCAATGTTCGCTCCATTTGAATAACCGATAGCTACAATGTTGTTCCTATCAAATTCATATGTTTTTGCCGCTTCATTTAAAAATTCATTTAATTCATTCGTACGGAAAATTAAATCTTCTTCATCAAAAATACCTTCTGCTAATCTACGGAAGAAACGTGGCATGCCATTTTCTAATACATTTCCCCTAACACTTAATACAGAAGCTTCTGGATCAATTCTTTCTGCAAGTGGTAATAAATCTAATTCATTACCACCTGTACCATGAAGTAATAACAACACTGGTTTTGATGTATCTTTTCCTTTTTGAAAAACATGTTTCATCATAATCCTCTTCCCCTTTCAATCACTTTAGTCTAAATTTCTCACTTCAAATGGTAAGAGCGTTTGTTCAATCTGTTTTCTATTTGGTTCATATTGCTCCGGTAACTTTAAATCCGCACCCATCGTCTCTACAGATTCGTCATGAGCAAAGCCAGGAGGGTCTGTCGCAATTTCAAATAAAATTTCCCCGTGTTCTCTAAAATAAATTGCATTAAAATAATTTCGATCTTGCACAGGAGTTACACCGTACCCAAAGCGAGATACATGTTCTCTCCAATCTAGTTGATCAGCATCGTCGCTCGCTCTCCAAGCAATATGATGAACTGTACCAACGCCCATCTGACCGCGTCCGATTGTTGATAATTTTAAATCAATAATATTTCCAATATCAGCAGAAGAACGGAATCGAACAAATTCACCCTCTTCTCCAATTTTCTCAAGACCCATAACGTGTTCTAACAATTCAGCAGTTTGTTGAGGTTGTGCCGATAAAAGAACAGCACCGCCAAATCCTTTAATTGCTACTTCCGGCGTAACTTCTCCAAAATTCCAATTATTTAATTCGCCTTCTTCTCTTTCAACTAATTCTATATGCAAACCATGTGGATCATCAAATTCTAAATACTGCTCCCCAAATCGAGTCATCTTTGTATATGAAACGTCAAACTTTTCTAGTCTATTTTCCCAAAACCCCATTGCACCTTTTGGTACGACATATGAAGTAATTCCTACTTGACCATCTCCAATAATTCCTTGGCGAGCACCTGCCCATGGAAAAAACGTAATAATTGTTCCAGGCTTTCCTCCTTCATTACCAAAATAAAGATGGTACGTACCTGGATCATCAAAATTCACTGTTTGTTTCACTAAACGTGACCCTAATACACCAGCATAAAAGTCTACATTTTCTTGTGGATGCCCTACAATTGCTGTAATATGATGTATCCCCATTGTTTTCTTTTCCATTTCACCCACTCCTTTTTTATTTCGTTATAAAAAACTTTTTATACACTACAATTCATTATTCATTTTGTCCATACTGCAAAGTAAAATCCGCCATTATAATTTTATCTCGAATTCGAGATAATTCACAAAAAAATATTTGTTCGGTTTATAATCATAATAAATCTTTATTTAGAATACGATTTATCTCGAACTCAAGATTTATTATAAGTAACTTATTTTTCATTGTCAATAAGTTACTTATTTAAATTATTGTTCTCTTAATTAACTTTATTATCGAATAAAAAAGTCATACCAACGTATGACTTTTAACACATATATTTTATTTTCGATTTACTGTAGGGAACAGCTCCGATAGCGGAACAATTTTTCCCCTTTCATCTTTAAACACAATATGCTCTCTCGTTAAATGGCGCGGGCTCTTTTCTCCCGCGGCTGCCGCTAATGAAAACAAACTATATCTCATACTAATAATATAGTTCATTACCCTCCATTTCTTCTCATACGGATCTAATGCTTTTTGGTAGTGCGGATTCGTAGTTGCAACACCCGATGGGCATTGCCCTGAATTACATTGAAGCGCCATAATACAGCCACTTGCCATCATGAAGCCGCGTGCTGAATTTACGGCATCTGCACCGATAGCTAAAGCAATCGCTACTTTATCTGGTGTGATTAATTTCCCTGAGGCAAACACCTTTAATTTATCCCGAACACCGTAATGATTCGCCGTATCAATAAATGTAAGTAATGCCGGTATCAGCGGTAGCCCCATACTATCTGCCATCGATTTATACGTTGCACCTGATCCACCTTCTGAACCGTCGATTGTAATAAAATCTGGATAGATGTTTAATTCTTTCATTGTTTTTAATAAATCTTCCAAAGGCTTCTGTTGACCAATTACAATTTTCATGCCCACTGGTTTACCACCGTTTTCTTGCAAATCTTGAATAAAATATAAAGCCTCTGCCGCACTATTAATAAATGAAAATCGATTTGGCGAATTAATCGTTTCACCTTCTCGTACTTTCCGAACGGAAGCGATTTTCTCATTTACCTTCTGTCCTTCTAAATGACCACCACGTATTTTGGCTCCTTGCCCAAATTTCAATTCAAACGCTTTAATATTACTTTCTTTCGCCTTTTCCATAAACTCTTTCATCGAAAAATTCCCGTCCTCGTCACGGTATCCGAATAATCCCGGACCAATTTGCGCAACGATATTCGCACCCGTATGTAAATGTTCTGGAATTACGCCCCCTTCCCCAGTATTAATCCACGAACCACCTGCCATTTTTGCACCAAACCCAGCTGATAAAATATAATTTTCCCCAATCGCACCGTAAGAAGTTGCTGACGCTCCAAACATACCATACAGTTTCCATGGATATTTACGATTTTCGCCGACTATAATTGCATCATCTTCTTCATACAACCAAAGGTTTGTTGTATCCGCCGTCAATTTTTCTCTTCTTGAAAATAATCCTTCTTTATGAATCATATACTTTTTCCCCTCACGTTCTTGCGTGAGATTCACACTTAATTCATCTGTTAATGTGGGGAATAATGTATTAGCGATATAATAGCCAGATTCCTCAAAATTCCGTTTTGATCCAAAACCAAGTATTTCAGAACGATATTTCGCTAGAAACATAACACTTTGAAAATCGTAGCGCGAAAAAGGCTTTCCGTCAGTATCATGATCAAACCAATATTGCCGAAATTCCGGGCCTATTTTTTCGAGTAAATAGCGCATTCTACCTAAGTATGGATGCAGTTTTAATATAGAATGATGCGTCCGTTTTTTAATAAAAAATGTAATAATAAAAAAGACAATTAAAAGTAGCATCAAAAAGAGCAATATACTAATAATAACGAGTAGCGCTTCACTCATTCCGCTTCCCCCTATATATGAAATTCCATAATAAAAAGAGAACACTCGATGTGTTCTCTTTTTATCCTTATTCACACTAACGTAGCAAGATGCTCTTTCGCGTCATATTCAACTAAACTTTCAGCTTTTTTAATTCGATGAACAAAATCTGGGTTAGCGATTAATGGTCTTCCGAACGCCGCTACATCAATTGTTCCTTCTTGCAATGCTTCTTCTGCCTCTTTCGGATTCAAATTGCCCACCCCAACAATAGTACCATCCCAATATTTTCTTACTAATTGATGAAAATTCTTTCCGTCAGCAATAACTTGCGTATAATTCATCGTTGAAGGGTGAATCATCGTTAATCCAACTTCTTTAAACATATTTACAAAAGTTTCAATCGCAAGTTCTGGGTTTTCCCACATATAGGCAGGGTTATCACCTTTAAAGGCAGAGAAGCGAAGCAGTGTTTTATTAGCTCCAACTGCTTCAATTACAGCCGCGGTTACTTCTTTCATAAATGTTAACCTTTGCTTTAAATCACCACCATATTTATCTGTGCGCTTATTTGCAAATTCATAAGTAAATTGATCAATTAAATATCCGTGTGCACCGTGAATTTCTACTCCATCAAATCCAGCTTCGATTGCGTTCTTTGCAGCTTGTGCATATTGACCGATAACTTCTTTTATTTCTTCTATTGTCATTGCTTCTGGTGTATCAAACGGTTTACGAAAACGCGGAACATTACCCTCCGCAGCAATAGCAGACGGCGCTTGCGGCATTTGACCACCAATTATTTCGTGATGACTCATACGTCCAACATGCCATATTTGAGCAATAATCGTTCCGCCTTCTTTATGTACTGCCTCTGTAACAGGTTTCCAAGAATCAATTTGCGCTTGTGTATAAATACCTGGTACTCCCGGATTCCCTTTTGCTCTCGGGCTAATGACAATTCCTTCTGTAATAATTAATCCAATCCCATCCGCAGCACGTTTTTGGTAATACTCTACTACATCAGTACCAACTACCCCGGTCTCATTATTTGCAAAACATCTCGTCATCGGTGCCATCGCTATGCGATTACGAAGAGACCAAGATCCAATTTGAATCGGATCAAACACCTTTGTTTCATCAATGTTTTCAAAAGATCCCCAATTATTTATATTTGTTCCTGCATAAATATTTGCTGCTTTATTGTTTGAACTTGTCATTTTTCTTCCCCCTTATAAAAAAATTACTATAATCGCATCATACTTACTTTTAAATAGTAACGTCAATTTATACGTCTTTAACATTAAATATTCGAATATTAAATAAATAGAATAACAAAAACAAAAATTAAAGAGGTTTCCTAATTAGGAAACCTCTTTTAGTTGACCATATAAGGCTAACAATTCGTTTATCTCTTTTACATAAAGAAAATAAACAATTATTATCTCCTCACATATGGAAAATCTCTTAACAATAGAAATGAGAGTGGCTCAGTATTCTTCTAAAAATAAAAACTTATATACCTAAAACAATGAAAGCCCTACCTCTCTTTCATCCTTACGGCTCCTTGTCCGTGCCAGTGTGAATCAGGATTGCAAAAATCAAGTAACTATTTTATCGAAGTATTGAATTAAACTTCGAACATTCGTAAAAGAAATTAAAAAATAAAAATGGATTAAATTGTAGTCATAACAAACGAGGTTAATGCTTTAAAAGTGGTTTGAAAGAGTTGAATGTTTTTGAAATGATTGATTTTCTATAATTATATTCCCAAAAAATTCAAGATCTTTTTTGGGATGTAATACATTATCTACAATGAATCTTAACAAAAGCTTTTTATTTGATTTTCTGTGATACCTTCAATTAATCCCAGTTCACTAATCAAAAATTCATGTGCATTATCTAACATTTTCTTTTCGCTTGCATTAAGTGCTTTTTCTTTCTGCATACGTAATAAATCACGTACAACTTCAGCACCTTCTTGTATTTTACCCGTTTTTATTTTGTCTGTGTTCACTTTATACCTTTGTTTCCACGTCAGTAATCTATCTGATTCCCCGTGCTGAAAAATATCTATTATGTTTGTTAATGCCTTTATATCTGTGACTGGTCGTATATTTGAAGTCAATACTTTCCCAATAGGAATCATCACTTCCATATTACTAGCCGACATTTTTATAACATAATACTGTTGTTTTTCTCCTGAGATTTCCTTTTCTTCTATGGCTTTAATTATACCTGCTCCGTGCATTGGATAAACGATGTTATCGCCAATTTGAAACAAATAATCCACCTCCATATATGGTAACCTTCTCAATCTTAACACACATTTATTTTTTTAGCAAAATTTTTATAATATCACAAAAATATTTTCTATGTCAATTTATTTACGCATAAAAATTCAATCTGTACAGAAACACTAAAAAACCCGCATTTTTGTTACCTTTTCACACCCATTTCCTCCAATTTTATATACCTTGTAAAACAAAAAAACACATCACTACATATAAGTAGCGATGTGTTTTTATATAATGTGCAACATGAAAGACAAAAACGGTTACTTCAAAACTTCACACACACGATTCCTCGCTTATATACTAACCTGTTTACTAATCGTTTCTCGCGCTAAAAGAAAACTCATAATCACTTGCGCAGCTACTCTACTCGTCATATCCCTAAAATCAAGAGTTGGATCAATTTCTACTATATCCATCCCTTGAACGAGTGGCTCTTTACCCAGGAATTCAATTGCATCAAGTAAAGTTGTACTATCCATTCCACCAGGGCCAATTGCTGGACAGCCTGGCGCAAACGCTTGGTCTAGTACGTCCATATCAAGAGAAATATAAATAGAAGTCACACCTTGTTTTCTTAATATTTCAATACTTTCTGAAATAAGATCTTTTATTTCTCGCTCTCTTACATCTTTCATTGTATACACTGTCACGCCATGCTCTTTTGCATATTCATGGTACGCTCGTGCATTTGAAAAATTACGAATCCCAATTTGAACGAGTTGTTTTCCTATAATCACATCATTTTCTAGCAAACTACGGAACGGTGTACCATTTGATGGACCACCATCATCTAAATTACGTAAATCATGATGGGCATCAAACTGAATAATACCGATCTTCCCTTTACTATTTGCAAAACCAGTTATACTCGGAAAACTAATCGAGTGGTCACCACCAAGAACGATTGGTATCATTTTCGGATTTACTTTCGTCAAGTGACCAACTGTTTTCGCAATTCGGTTATGACTCTCTTTTATATCTGTCACATGCATCGTAATATCACCGCAATCATGAAGAACACTTTCTTTCATATCATGTCCTTCTGTAATTGCGTACGTGCTATATGCATCTAACATTGAACGAATTGTTTTTGGTGCAAAACATGCTCCTGAATGACTAATAGATGGTTTAGAAAGGGGTGCTCCAATTAAGGCAGCACCGAATATTTCCTCCCCTTCCTCCCAATCTTTAATCATTTCGCTCCATTTCGTTACTTCGCGATCGATAAACTTTGCATTTTTCTTTAAATAGTGGCCGTGCTCCACGATTGTTCACCTCTTGTATATGCGATATTACCATTCTTCCATACTGTATTTACATGACTTACACCGTAATGGTACGGTACGTAAGCGTAATTATAAGCATCCCATAAAACTAAATCCGCCTTACGACCAACTCTAATTTTCCCAGCTACATCGCCTCGATTAATGGCATAAGATGAGTTAACCGTTACGGCATTCCAGACTTCTTCTGGTGTCATTTTCAATTTCAGCATCGCAATGCTCATAATAAGCTGAATGTTTTCAGTTGGACAGCTACCTGGGTTAAAGTCTGTAGCTAAAGCAACCGCAACACCTTCATCAATCATTTTGCGACCGCGTGCGAAACTTTCTTTATTTAAATAGAAAGTTGTTCCTGGTAATAAAGTCGCTACTGTATTAGAATCCGCAAGCATTTCAATTCCTTTATCAGAAGCGCCAACTAAATGGTCCGCTGACGCTGCACCGATTTCAGCCGCTGCTTCCGCACCACCAAGAGGGTCGATTTCATCTGCATGAATTTTCACATCAAAGCCAAACTCTTTCGCTTTTAATAAAAATTCTTTTGATTCTTCTACAGAGAACACACCTGTTTCACAGAAAATATCAACGAACTCAGCTAATTGCTTCTCTTTCATCTCTGGTAATAGATCTAGCATCCATTGTAAAAATTCTTTCGATCTTCCTTTATACTCTTTCGGAACTGCATGAGCACCTAAAAATGTTGAAACTAAATCAATTGGATGCTCTTTTTGTAATTGCGCAGTTACCTCTAATTGTTTCCATTCCGTCTCGTCATCTAATCCGTAACCACTCTTCGCTTCTACGGTTGTTACACCGAAAGATAGCATACGGTCTAAATGGAATTTCGCTTTTTGCACAAGTTCTTCTTTCGATGCCTGTTTCGTTGCATTTACAGTCGCAAGAATACCTCCGCCTTGTTCTAAAATTTCCAAGTACGGAACGCCTTGTAATTTCAGCGCGATTTCATTTTCACGAGATCCACCAAACACAAGATGAGTATGCGGATCAACAAGACCAGGAGAAACCATTTTCCCGCCGCAATCAATAACCTCTTTCGCTTGTAATCCTTTTGCTTCTTCCGCTGTTCCAACGAAAGTAATCACGCCATTTTCTATTCCAATCGCACCGTTTTCAATAACAGGAAGCGTGTTCATCGCTTCCCGTCTTAACAAGCCATCTTCTTGATCCATTGTTAGTAATTGACCGATATTTATTAGTAAAGTGTCCAGCATGTTTCTTCCTCCTTATTTCATCATTGGAATGTTAACGCCTTTTTCTTTCGCAGTTTGAACCGCTAAGTCATAGCCTGCATCAACGTGACGAACAACACCCATACCAGGATCAGAAGTTAGTACACGTTCAATACGTTTTGCCGCTGCTTCTGTTCCATCTGCAACGATAACCATTCCAGCGTGAAGTGAATAACCCATACCAACGCCACCACCGTGGTGAACAGACACCCAGCTTGCACCGTTTACACTGTTGATTAATGCATTTAAAATTGGCCAGTCTGCTACTGCATCACTACCGTCTTTCATCGATTCTGTTTCACGGTTTGGAGATGCTACTGATCCGCAATCTAAATGGTCACGGCCGATAACGATCGGTGCTGATAATTCCCCATTAGCCACCATTTCATTAATAATGCGACCAAATTTTGCACGCTCGCCATAACCAAGCCAACAAATACGTGATGGAAGACCTTGGAACTCAACTTGCTGGCGTGCCATACGAATCCAATTACATAAATGTTCATTATCCGCGAACTCGCGTAAAATAACTTCGTCTGTTTTATAAATATCTTCTGGATCACCAGAAAGTGCTACCCAGCGGAATGGTCCTTTTCCTTCACAGAATAATGGACGGATAAATGCTGGAACGAATCCCGGGAAATCGAAAGCATTTTTTAATCCTTCATCGAAAGCAACTTGGCGAATGTTATTTCCGTAATCAAATGTAATCGCGCCTTTTTCTTGCATTGCAAGCATTGCTTCTACATGTTTTTTCATACTTTCTTTTGATAATTGTACGTAACGTTCTGGATCTTCTTCACGAAGTTTCGCTGCTTCTTCTACTGTGTAACCTACTGGAATATAACCGTTTAATGGATCATGTGCAGAAGTTTGATCCGTAACTAAGTCAGGGATAATATTACGGTTTACTAACTCAGGTAAAATTTCTGCTGCATTACCTAATAATCCAATTGAAATCGGTTCTTTCTTCTCTTTATACTCGTTTGCAATAGCCAATGCTTCTTCTAATGATTCTGTATACTTATCACAATATCTCTTTTCAATACGACGATCGATACTACGCTTATCTACATCAATAGCAATTACAACACCGCCGTTCATCGTTACAGCAAGCGGTTGTGCACCACCCATACCACCTAAACCAGCAGTAAGTGTTACTGTGCCTTTTAATGAACCATCGAAATGCTGGCGTGCCGCTTCACCAAATGTTTCATATGTTCCTTGTAAAATCCCTTGTGTTCCAATATAAATCCAGCTACCAGCTGTCATTTGTCCGTACATCATAAGACCTTTTTTCTCTAGTTCACGGAAGTGATCCCAGTTCGCCCATTTTGGTACTAAGTTTGAGTTCGCTAAAAGAACGCGAGGTGCATCTTCATGTGATTTAAAAATTGCTACCGGTTTTCCTGATTGGACAAGTAACGTTTCATCGCTTTCTAATGTTTTTAATGAATCAACAATTGCATGGTAGCTTTCCCAGTTACGAGCTGCACGGCCAATTCCACCATATACAACTAGTTCTTCTGGTTTTTCAGCAACTTCAGGATCTAAATTGTTCATTAACATACGAAGTGCTGCTTCTTGAACCCACCCTTTCGTTTGTAATTCTGTTCCTCTTGGCGCACGAATTGTTTGTTGTACTTTTTCCATTTCAATCTCTCCCTTTTCTCGTTTTATAGTGCTGCATTTACATCCAATCTTTCTTTTATCGAATAATTCGTTTTTAACCAATGCGCGATATTTTCGATATCCGTTGAGAATATACGGTCATTTGTAATAGAAGGCACTTGCTGACGACCTTGATGATAGAAGACCTTCGTCACTGTACTCATGTTTTCAATCCCGCGATATTCTGCTGCTTGCATCGAACAGATCATCTCAATTGCCAGAACGCGTCTTGCATTTTGAATAATTTGATGCGCATGACGTGAAGCGATTGTTCCCATACTTACGTGATCTTCTTGGTTAGCTGACGACGGAATTGAATCTACACTCGCCGGATGTGCTAACGTTTTATTTTCAGAAACGAGTGACGCTGCTGCATATTGCATAATCATGGCACCTGATTGAAGTCCTGGTTCTGGACTTAAAAATGGTGGTAAGTCATTTAATTGCGGATTTACTAAGCGTTCAATACGACGCTCTGAAATATTTGCAAGCTCCGCCATTCCTACTTTTAAGAAGTCCATTGCAAATGCAATCGGTTGTCCGTGGAAATTACCACCTGAAATTACTTTTTCCCCACCATCAAAAATAAGTGGATTATCTGTTGCTGCATTCATTTCAATTTCTAATTTTTCTTTCACATAATTTAAAACTTGCCAAGAAGCACCGTGCACTTGCGGGATACAACGAAGTGAATATGCATCTTGTACCCGAAGTTCTCCTTGCTTTGTAATAAGTTTACTATCATGAAGAATGTCACGAATTCTGCTGGCTACTTCTACTTGCTCTTTATAACCACGCGCTTTATGAACATTTTCATCAAATGCATCAATAATGCCGCGCAATCCCTCAATTGTCATAGAAGCGATTAATTCAGATTGATAAGCCGTTGCTTCAGCTTCTATATAAGAAAGAACTCCTTGCGCTGTCATCGCCTGTGTACCATTGATTAACGCAAGACCTTCTTTTGCTTCAAGTTCAATAGGTTCAAGTCCCTCTTCTGTAAGAGCGACCATCGCATGAACTCGTTTTCCTTTGTAGAACACTTCACCTTCCCCTAATAAAACGAGAGCAAGATGAGATAAAGGTGCTAAATCACCGCTCGCTCCTAGTGATCCTTGTTGCGGAACGACTGGATGAATTTTACGATTTACAAACTCAAGAAGCATGTTTACAACAAGTGGTCTAACACCCGATACTCCTTTTAACATCGTATTAGCTCGTAAAATTAACATCCCGCGTGATACTTCTTCCGGGAATGGATCGCCTATTCCGCACGCATGTGACTGAATTAAATTATGCTGAAGTGCCTTTACATCATCTTTTTGAATAAGCACATCACTAAACTTTCCAAATCCAGTTGTAATACCGTAAACGACTTTTCCGTCTTCTACGATTTTCTCAACTACTTCGCGGCACTCTGCTACCTTTTGCATACTAGTTGGGCAAGCTGTTACACCTTCACCTTCAAGTAACAACCTCTTCATTTCTTCAACTGTCAATGTGTGTCCTGTTAACGTAATCATTCTTTTTCCTCCTTATAAAGGCAAAAGGGGACCTTATCTTTTTAAGACAGACTTCTGTCCTAAAAAATAAGGCCCCCTTCTAACTAATAGACTATGGGCAAATCATATGTGATTAATTCCTAAACCAATCGCCTCATGCTCAGATCCTTTTACAGGTGCACCAATCGTTCCATAAAGTGCAACAGCAACCCATTCGCCTTCTTTTTTTCCGTCGTATGGTGTACCGCGCACAATCGCAAAGCGAAGTCCTACTGTACGAAGAACGTCTGCTAACTGAATTTGACCTCTCGTCACTCCGTACAAAGCTTCCATAATTGCATGATAAAGTGCATGTGTTTCTCTGTAAACATCTGTTTCAATAACTCGGTTGCTCTTAGCCGCTGTTTCCATTGCTGCTACTACTTTTTGCGAATTCATAGAACCAACTTTCCCAGTACAATATTTCCAGCCTTTTGGAATAGATAATACGGGACTTTCATTCTCATCCGCAAGTGCCAACAGCATAGCCATACGACCAATTCGATGTGTTCCTTGAAGAAGCATGTGACTCTCTCATTTCTTTTGAATTATTTGAATATTACTTAATTTAAGAATATATGAAAACGGTTAAATCGTCAATAGTTTAAAATATTATTCAAACAATTTTTTATCCCTCTCATACTTGTGTACACAATTTATTTACAGATTTTTTTCAGACGTGCTATAGTCTCACTAACAGACGCAAAGGGGCGAGATTTCAGTGGCAAAGCGAAAAGATATTCATTTTCGAATTGAAGAGAAATTACTTGAAAGATTTGAATCGGCACTCCATTACGAAGGTTTAAATAAAACAGACGTATTAACACATGCGGTCCAGCAATTTTGCACAAAGGTGGAATGTGAAAAAATGAATGATGTAAAACGCCAATACAACGTTAGTGACCATTTACAAACACGTATCGATACGCATAAACATTACGAAGAAAAACAAGTGAATGTAGATGAAGTCGTCATTGAACATTTACAACTCCAAGGGGAGGAAAAAATATTAGAGGTCGGGTGTGCTAATGGAAAATTTCTTTCCCTTTTGCAAACTAATGGTCATAAAGGATATCTAACCGGTTTTGATCAATCAGACACTATGCTTTCTGAAGCTGCTATAACGAATAATATGATTGAATGGAAACTCGGTGATGCTAGTAAACTTCCTTTCGAAGCTAATTGTTATGATTGGGTAATCGCAAGGCATATGTTATACCACATGAAAGATGTCGAAAAAACTATTCAAGGATTCCATAAGATAATTCGTCCTGGCGGCGCACTATTAGCTACAACAAATTCTAAAGTTTCATTACCTCGTATGGATGAAATGTGTAACAAAATGTTAGTCGCATTTGATTTACCTAAAACATCACCGTCAGCATCTCCATTTTGTTTAGAAAATGGAAAAGAACTATTACAATCTGTTTTTCCAACTGTTGAAGAAACAATTATTCATAATGCACTCGTTTTCCATCATGCTACTCCGATTGTAAACTATATTTCTAGCATGTTTCCGTCACTAAATATACCTGATAATATATATCTTCACACCGAAATGAAGGAATGGCTAAAAGAAGAGATAGAAAGTGAATTATCACTTCACAACGGTATATGGCGCGATCCGAAAACGTTAGCGATTTATCGATGTAAAAAAGAAAAAAGCTAGCAAATGCTAGCTTTTACACGTTTTCAGGTAAAAGCTTCTCCATTACCACATTACCCTTACCACTATAAAAATTTATATTATGTTCGTTCGCTACTCCAAAATAAGAAGCAATTGCTATTCCAAATGGCACAAATGCATGTCCTTGCGCCGTAATAATATGTGATTGCTGTACAACTTCTTCATACACAAAGTTTTCTACTGGAAAACAATCTAATTTTTGATAATCTATGGTCACTGTATAAGAAATTTCTTTGAATAAACCTGCTCTTGCTAACGCATACGGTCCAGCACAAATCGCTGCCACTAATTTTTCTTTCTCAGAAAATTGACGAATAACTAAGAAGAGTAATTCTGCCTCCTTCATATGTATTGCATCTCCACCCGGAATAATAATTCCTTCATATTCTTCTACACAAGTTTCATTTAATTCTATGTGCGGCTGTACTCGCAAGCCAGTTTCACTTATAACAGTTTCCTTCGTCACTCCGACTGTAATGATTTCATATTCATTTTTCAACATTGCCGTTGCTACCGTAATTTCAAACTCTGCAAATGTTGGGTATAAGAATAAAAGTATCTTTTTCATATTCCTTTCCCCCTTAACCATTCCATAAAATATATTTCTAATTCGTTCACTGATAATGTATTTGTGTCCACATAAGTTACAGGAAATTGTTTATACCATTCTTTTTCAGTTTCTACTAATTTATATTGCTCTTCAAATGTACTTCGATTTCTTGTGATATCATTATTTTTTCTGTTATATACATTCTCTTTCGAAACATCTAAATAAAAAATTGCATTCGAACGGCACTCTCTTAATTTATATAGTTCTTCTTGCAATCCTGTTTCTATATCCCAATCTTCTCCAATAAGTTTCGGATAAAAAATTGTATAAAATTCAATATCTTCTGGTCCACGATCAAAAATAACAATCGATTCCTTTACATTTTGAAACTCTTTTATTTTTGCTTCAATAAACATTTTTTGATTTGTAATAAACCCGTCTTTTGTGTAAATATCCAAATTTAATTCTTTCCGCTTTTCTACAATTGGATAAGGGTTTTCATATATAATCGAATGTCCTCTCTTCTCTAATCTTTTTGCTAATGTCGTTTTCCCACTTGCCATCGGTCCTTGAAGTGAAACTATATAAGTCATACCGATCATTCCTTTTCACTATCGTAAGTTACTTTTATAATATACAGAATTTTGAAAACTATCAACTAAATACTTACCATCTTGTTTCCTATTCCCATCTGACTTATAATGAAAAATAGAGATGATTATAAACGCATTTTTTATGTAAGCTTGGGTTTCCAAGCTTACATTATTTTTTGCTTCCACTTTTCTTATAAAAATAGTATACTAACATGGAACATATGTTCTTAATGATTACATACAGTAAGGGGATAGAACAATGGTATACGACACAAAAGCAATTTCTTGGAATGCATCGTTAAAACAACTTCAACGCCGCTATACAAATAAACAAGTTGACCGAAAAGAATTTGAAGATATTGAACTGATGGAATTCTTCCGCGATAACGACTACATTTCTTTACCTACACATATAAGCGGCTTATCAACAAAACGTTTTACTTCTTACTCTATTTTCACAACTGAAGATAAAGATCGTAAAGTTGGCACTCTTATCATTGAATATGTAGAAGATGAAAATGATATTTTACGTGTTGAACAACTATACTTCGTTTAAACTACAACGCTTGGTCAAATTGACCAAGCGTTCTTGCTTTCTATGAATCTCACTGTTTATAATATGAATAAAAGAAAACCACAATCATTAAGGGGGGGTACGCTTGCTCGAAGGATGGTTCAGTTGGTTCATTGTATTATGGACTGTCATTTTATTAGGGCTTATGTCTATCGGTGGATACTTTATGTTTAGAAAATTTTTGAAACGATTACCAAAAGAAGACGGTATGTCTATTTTAGATTGGGAAGCACACTACATAAATAAAACGAGACATTTATGGGCTGACGAGCAAAAACAATTGTTAGAAGAGCTCGTAAGTCCTGTTCCAGAACTATTTCGCGATGTTGCTAAATCAAAAATTGCTGGTAAAATTGGAGAACTCGCCTTACAAGAAAATGCCTCTCAAATTACACAAGATTTAATTATTAAAGGATATATCATTGCCACACCAAAACGTGATCATAAATTTTTAGTTAAAAAATTGCAAGAAAAAGAGATTGATTATTCGAATTATAAAACTTTACTTGCAAAATAATCTTCATTTTTTTCCCTATTTTCAACAAGTTAACATCAATGGTAAACGTTTTATACGTCGCGGCTGGAATAGAGGATGTTAACAATATCAATAAAAAGACAGCGTTTTTGGCGCTGTCTTTTTATTTAATACATATACAGTTTTAAGTTAGTTTCATATCTTTTTCATTATAAAAACCGTCTTCTTTTTCCATTTCCTTCTGTAATTTCGTAAAGGAACGGTACATCGCAATTCTCCAGGATACAATCATCGCAAACGCAAGTAAGAAGAACATGCCGCTAAGTTGTCCTAAATCAAGAGATTGACTTAAGTATGTTTTAAATACAATCCGCACTACCAGTAATCCAATTAATATAAAAACAAATGCTTTTGAACGCTTCAAGTAAATCTCTTGTCCTCTAATTTCAAATTTAGATGTTTTAATAAGAAAAATAGAGAAAATCAAACCAACACCAATTGCTTCTAACATTTCTGCTGGAGTTAATCGAAATTCAGGAAAAACATACATCAATGCTCCCGTACTCATAAAAAATGGCGGAAGTATAATTTTTTTCAATGTTGCAGGTTTCTTAGCTGCTTTTAAACGAATAAACATCGCACCGACAGCCATACAAACAGCAACGATACTTGATAAAAGAACTATGTTCATATTTTCTCATCCTTTTTTGTGGCTATATGCAAAATATACTTTCATTATATGCTTTTCCGTTAGTATTTCCAACATTTTCACAGAATAATACTAAAAACCGGTAAAACCACCAAATAAACTTGAGAAATATACGATAATTTTCGTCATCCAATTAAAGTATAAGAAGATACCCATAACAATCATAATGTATCCTCCGACTTTCATGAACGCCATACTATTTCTTTTAATCCAAGACATTTTCGTAATGAAAAATGAAAGAATGAAAAATGGGATAGCAAATCCAAGTATGTATGCAATCATATAAATCATTGCCGATTCTGGATTCGTTGCTGCTAATCCAATTACTGACACTAAAATAGGCCCAGTACAAGGCGTCCATCCTGCGGCAAACGCCAATCCAATTAGTACTGATCCAAAATAACCACTCGGACGATTTTTAAATGTAAATTTACGGTCTTGCATTAAAAACTTCGGCTTAAACACACCAACAATAATTAAACCGAACACGATGATAAATATACCACCTAACTGTCTAATTAAATCTTTATAATCCGT
The DNA here is from genome assembly GCF_018966865.1 of Bacillus sp. NP247. Classification (NCBI taxonomy): domain Bacteria; kingdom Bacillati; phylum Bacillota; class Bacilli; order Caryophanales; family Bacillaceae; genus Bacillus; species Bacillus sp. NP247. The sequence goes on from NZ_CP076653.1 coordinate 888,243, forward strand.
AAAGATTCCTCCGATAAAACTTGTACCAAATCCAATTGCAATAAAAATAATTGAAAAACCAAGTAAGAAAAACGCTGTATGTATCATACTTCTTTTACGAAGCATTGCATTTTCTTCTTTCAATTCAGAAACCGACATACCTGTTATGTATGATAAAAATGCAGGGTAAAGCGGTAAGCAACATGGGGAAATAAATGATAAAAATCCAGCGCCAAACGCTAAAAAAATACTAATATCTTGCATGATTCCACTCCTCTCCTTACATATTGTAGCAAAAACACATAAAAATACTATGAACAATTCGTGAACTCACTTTAACAACGTGATAATAAGAAAAACTACCCTTTCAAACATTTTCTAATAAAACGTTTTCATTTCCTTCTATTATATAGAACAATCTCAATTGAATTATGAAGCTCTTTCTAGTTGTTACTAACATAACAAAGGTTTCACAGTTTCTCAAATACTTAGCACATTACAATTAACTTCACACATATCGACCTGAAAAAATATTTTTTTCAAATGCTGTCTTTATACAATGCAACGCTGATTTTACAATACTTTAATTATTATTAATTTCAAGATTATGCATAAATATCATACTTTTATTATTATTCTATAAAATGTCGCACTTTTCTTTCAGTTGACCCTTTATTTTTAATTTTGTATACTTCCCTCTAGTTATATATGTCCGTTACGGAACAATTTCCTATAGATGGGAGGAATTTTTCATGCTTCGTTATTCTCTTTTAGTTTTATTAGGAGCGTGTAGTTATGGGATTTTAGCTATTTTCGTTAAACTTGCTTATGCAGAAGGATTTTCACTTGGAGAGGTAATTGGTAGCCAATATTTGTTCGGTTGGATTATTTTGCTTACTATTACACTTCTATTTTCTAGACACCGTGTTCCATTAAAACAAGCGTTAATTTTATTCGTTGCAGGAACATCGGCAAGCTTCACTGGAATTTTTTATTACGCTTCATTAAAAACTGTACCAGCTTCTATTGCAATTATACTTTTATTCCAGTTCGTTTGGGTTGGGATTATCATTGAAGCAGTCGCAACGAAAACATTACCTTCAAGAGAAAAAGTTATTTCGGTTATTTTCTTACTTGTAGGTACATTTTTATCAAGTGGTTTACTAGAAAAATCAGCAGGTGCTTTCGATACGACTGGAATCATTTTAGGTTTATTATCTGCCGTTACATTCGCAACATACATTTTCGTGAGCGGAAAAGTTGCTGTTGAAGTGCCTTCATTACCGCGCGGTGTTCTTTTAATGGCTGGTGCTTTAACTTTAGTAATGCTCGTATTCCCGCCAACATTTATTATGAACGGTGCCATTTCTCAAGGGCTTTGGAAATATGGCTTAGGATTAGGAATATTTAGTATCGTTATTCCATCTATTGCCTTTACAATTGGCATTCCAAAAATCGGTTCTGGATTAGCGACTATTCTTGGTGCAGCAGAACTACCAGTTACAACTATTATGTCTGTATTCGTTTTAAAAGAAGCTGTACTATCTTCACAATGGTTCGGTGTATCACTTATTTTGATTGGTATCGCAATCCCGCAAATTGCATACGCAATGCGTGGACGTTATAAAAAACAGCATACTCATAAAAAAGTGGCAGCATAAACGAGAGAGGATTTTCATTTGAGAATCCTCTCTTTTATTATTGTGTTATATAATGAATACAAATATTTCACTTAAGAAAGAGGGCATAATAAGTGGCATCCATTCCAAATCAATTAACAGAAAAACTTATTTCTATTCGTCGACATTTACACGAATACCCGGAACTATCATACGAAGAATTTGAAACGACAAAAGCGATAAAAAATTGGTTAGAAGAAGCTAACATTACTATTATTGATTCCAATTTAGAAACAGGAATTATCGCTGAAATTTCTGGTAATAACAACGGACCGATTGTAGCGCTTCGTGCTGATATCGATGCCCTTCCTATACAGGAAGAAACAGACCTTCCATACACTTCAAAAATACAAGGTAAAATGCATGCTTGTGGGCATGATTTTCATACAGCTGCTATGTTGGGTGCGGCTTACTTATTAAAAGAAAAAGAAGCTTCTCTTAACGGAACTGTTCGCTTTATATTCCAAGCTGCTGAAGAAAGTGGAAACGGAGCATGTAAAGTTGTTGAAGCTGGACATTTAAAGAATGTGCAAGCCATTTTTGGTATGCATAATAAGCCCGATTTACCAGTAGGTACAATCGGTATTAAAGACGGTCCACTAATGGCTGGAGTAGATCGATTTGAAATTGAAGTTCATGGTGTTGGGACACATGCAGCTGTGCCTGATGCCGGCGTCGATCCTATCGTTGCATCATCTCAAATCGTTATGGCACTTCAAACAATTGTAAGCCGAAATATTAGTTCTTCTCATAACGCTGTCGTAAGTGTAACAAACATTCATTCAGGGAATACGTGGAACGTTATTCCTGAAAAAGCTACATTAGAAGGAACTGTTCGTACATTCCAAGCTGAAACACGCGAAAAGATTCCGGCATTAATGGAACGTATCATTAAAGGCATTTCTGATGCACTAGGTGCAAAAACAGAATTCAAATTTTACCCAGGTCCTCCTGCTGTTCAAAACGATAAAGTACTCACTGATTTTTCTGTTCAGATTGCAGAGCAAATGAATCTAAACGTTATCTCTCCTACACCATCAATGGCAGGAGAAGATTTTTCTTTTTACCAACAAGAAACACCAGGTTCATTCGTCTTTATGGGAACAAGTGGTACACATGAATGGCATCATCCAGCTTTTACAGTAGATGAAAAAGCATTGCCTATTAGCGCGGAGTATTTCGCCTTATTAGCCGAAGAAGCTATTCATCAATTATTACAAGCAAAAAGCCGTTAAGTTACCCTTAACGGCTTTTGTTTATGCTGTTAAATCTCGTTTTATAAATACAGTATAGGAAACCCCTAAAAATACAACTAAGTATAGAAGAAGCATACAAGAAGCAAATGGGAATGTTACTCCATCAATAAAGCTTCCACCCTTTAAAAGCCCATATAAATCTGTATTCGCTGGTAATAAATATTTTGCCCATTCATATCTTGCTGCTGGAATTAGCGCTATTCCCCCCGATAATGCGAGAAATAGTGAAATACCAATCGCGCCTCCACTAGATCTCGTCAATACAGAAATCATAAACGCAAACGCTGCGTACACAAGAGTTGGCAGCCACGATAAAACGTAATACTTACTTGCTTCCACAAAAATATTTTGTTTTATAATATTTCCATCTTGGAAAATAAATTCACTCCATGCAGGCTGTTGGAATTTATAAATAACAAGACCACATAAAACTGAGAAAATCATATTAAATATAAACAATAACGCTGCAAATATAACGATTGCTAAAAATTTTGCTGTTAATATTTTAAATCGACTCGCTGGACGAATCGTTAAAAATTTATATGTTCCCCAGCTATATTCATTCGCAAAAATTGTACTCGCATATACGAGAATAAACGGAAGTAAAATAGGAAAAACAATAAAACCAGTATCTCTCATGAAAGAAAGTGGAGAACTACTTGCTGGCGCTGTATTCGTATCTAAATGCTTCATTTTAAGCTGGTATTCCTTTACAAGCTCGTCTCCTGACTTTTCTGTTAAAATATCCTCTTTTTTCATGCCTAGCTTTTTCTCAATTTCTACAGTTCGTTCTGTATAATCCGCTTTCCATCCTTTTGTTTCTGGCTCTAAATACTTTACCGTAACCCATCCTAATCCAATAATTAATACCGCAATAACTGCAAAAGGAATAATCGTTCGCTTTCGCTTAAATATTTTATACAGTTCGTTATAAACTAAATTAAACAATATCTTTTCCCCCTGTTAATTCTAAAAACTGCTCTTCTAGCGTTTTTCTTTCTTCATAAACACGATAAACTTGAATATTTCTCTCCATCAATATACGCAGAATATTCGGAATTTCTTCATCTTTCACGTTTATAATTAATTCGTTTTCTTTTACTAAAACATCGTATTCTAAAACCTTTGCCGCTTTATTCGCATCATCTACACGTATATGTATTTCTTCTGTTTCTTCCTTTTTATCACTTTGAATATTTTGTGTTGCGACATATTCTCCATGCTGAATAATAATAACCCTGTCACACATTAATTCAACTTCTGAGAGTAAGTGACTAGAGACAAGAACAGCTTTTCCTTGTTCATGTGCAATTTTCTTTATGTACATCCGCATTTCATGTATGCCACTAGGATCTAATCCGTTCGTTGGTTCGTCTAGTATTAATACATCTGGATTATGTATAAGTGCTTGAGCAATTCCTAAACGTTGTCTCATACCGAGTGAATATGCTTTTACTTTACGGTCAATCACTTGTCCCATTCCTAATAGTTGCACAACTTCATCGATACGCTCTTCAGTCACATTCCCATTCATTCGTCCGAAATATGTTAAATTTTCATAGCCGCTTAAGAAAGGATAAAATTCTGGTGTCTCAATTACAGCGCCAATTTTCGCAGCAGTTTTTTCAAATTGCTGTTTTACAGATTGACCATCAATCCATACTTCTCCTTCTGTCATACGAATCATTCCGACCATCATTCGCATTAATGTCGTTTTTCCAGCACCATTTGGTCCTAATAAGCCAACTACTTCACCTTTTTTCACTTCAAAACTAATATTTTCTACTAACATCTTTGAACCAATTCGCTTTGTTAATCGATCAACTTTTACGATCGCTTGCTCATTTATCATTCCATACAACCTTTCTTCTTAACTCTTTTTTTCAGTTCTTCCCACTGTATCATGATTAATAACATGTGTAAAATGAAGAAAAAGCCATGATTTCTCATGCCTTTCTCCTCGTTTCATATGACTTTTCACCCTTTAACCTTTGTGTAAACCTACAACATTGCCACATTGATATTATAATGACGGTTATCATAACAACTGCTGTTATCATTATCGCATACGTCGTAATCGGTGCATTTGTTAATCCTTGGATTCCTACTGCTTTCATAAAAATAATAATAAATAATTTCAAAAATAACATACCATGAATTAATCCGAAGACGAAAGCTCCCCCGTAAATTAATAATTGCTCCTGACATAATAAACATAACATTTCTTTTCTCGTCATATTCACTACTTCGTACGATTTAAACTCCTCTCTTCTTACCTGTAGAAGCGAGGCTGTCATTTTATAAGTAATGAAAATACATACAAAAACTACAAATAGAAACATAGCATAAAACCAATTTACAAATATAAGTGTATGTCCCGCTTTACTTATTACAGCTTCATTGAATCGGAATGATACCATAAAAAAACAAATCATTGTATTCATAGCAATCCACATAAATTGTTTTAACCTTTTGGTAGCAAATGTTTGTATATTTTTTCTCGCTAACCGAAATAAAGACATAGTTTCCCCCTACCTTACTTCATAACATACGCATTCTATACTACTAGTGTATAAGAATATGACATTTTAAACATCGCACTTCAATCGGAATCTTTACTAAGCCTTTAGTCCTAGAAACCAAGCATATTTACCTCTTTAGCATTAAAAAAAAAAAAACCGGAAATGCACTTTAGTTGCATTTCCGGTTTTTGTTTAACGAGGTGAATCTTTATACAACTTAATTATCATGAATGCCTTATAACTCCATCAATTATTCAGCCTTCGCATCTTCCACTTCAATCCTTTTTTTCTCTCTTGCAATTTTCAAAAACTCTAACAACTCTGGATTGTTATTCATTTTTTTATAAGCCACTGACATTTCTGCAACAAAATTAGAGTCACATAGCTCCTTATACACAACTTCTGTTTTATACAATTTATTTGCTGATACAGGTATCACCGTAATTCCAATACCTGCTGCTACAAGACCCATGACAGTTTGATACTCCGTTGCTTCTTGTACAATGTGCGGACTAAAACCTACATCACGACAAAGTGATAGAATTGTATCATATAACGCTGGCCATACTGGTCTCGTAATAAATACGAACGGTTCATCCCTTAAATCTTCGATATGTATTTCGTCCTTTTCAGCAAGCGGATGTGCCTTCGGTAAACATAACGTACACGAAAGTTTTTGAATTGGTTCTAACTCAAGTAATTGCGTTGGAATTGGCGGACGTAAAAATCCAATATCAATTCGATTATCATGAAGTGCATGCACCTGATCCGGTGTTGACAATTCATGTAATGCTACAGACACTCTCGGAAATTTCTTTCTATACTCCCTGACGATTGACGGTAAAATATCATATATCGCCGCACCTACAAAACCAATTGAAAGTGATCCAACTTCTCCCCTTTGTGCACTTTGTGCAACTTCTACTGCTTTTTCAATTTGTTCAAACGCTTTTTTTACTTCTTTTAAAAACATTTCCCCTGCTTCTGTTAATTCAACCTTTCTCTTTGTTCTTGAAAATAACATAACTCCCATTTCTTTTTCTAATTGCTGAATTTGTTGACTAAGCGGTGGTTGTGTCATTTGTAAACGAGCAGCTGCTCGTCCAAAGTGTAACTCCTCTGCCACTACAACAAAATATTGCAAATGCCGTAATTCCATTTTGGACACCCTTTTCACTTTCGATTAATACATCTAATATATTAATAACATATAATTTATATATTAGACAAATATTTCGAATGAACGTATAGTAGAAATTGCGAATTATTTTTTACAATTTTTATGTAAAAAACAAAGAGGTGGTTACTGTATGAAATGGTGGAAGTTAAGCGGGCAAATTTTATTATTATTTTGTTTCGCTTGGACAGGTGAATGGATTGCAAAACAGGCACACCTCCCAGTTCCAGGAAGTATAATCGGTATTTTTTTATTATTAATCTCATTAAAATTTAACATAGTGAAAAAAGAATGGATACAAGACGGTGCAGACTTTTTATTAAAAGAACTTATTTTATTTTTCATCCCTTCTGCAGTCGCTGTCATTCGTTACAAAGATACATTATCACAATATGGAATCGATCTCATTTTAATTATCGTGATTAGTACACTGTGTGTCACTCTCGTAACAGGACTTTTAACAGAATTGCTATTAAAGCGGAAAGGATCACCACAATGACCGGCTTTCTTTGTTTACTATTAACACTATTCACATATTGGGTATCTAAAAAAATGTATCAACGCTGGAATTGGAGTTTGCTGTCTCCCCTTCTTGTATGCCCAATCATTTTAATTGCTTTATTACTTGGATTAGATACACCATACGAAACCTACGAATCTGGTAGTCATTGGCTAACAGAATTATTAAAACCTGCTACAGTTGCTTTCGCATGGCCAATCTATAAACACTTTAATTTATTAAAAAAACATGGAACGGCCATTTTAATTAATGTCATTGTTGGTTCATTTCTATCGGTTATTACTTCCGCACTATTAGCTGATTTTTTTCAAATTGACTCTACAATAGAACAAAGTTTAGCACCGCACATTGTAACAACACCTATTGCAATGGCTATTTCAGAAATGATTGGCGGCATGTCGCAATTAACAGCCGTTTTCGTCGTATTAACTGCCTTAACTGGAGCATTACTCGGTCCTACGCTCATACGCATATGCCGTATTAAAACAGCGCTCGCAAAAGGTATAATGCTAGGTACTAGCGCGAATGGAACCGGAACATCAAAAGCATTTGAAATCGGTCCTGTAGAAGGTACAATTGCAAGTTTATCAATGCTTTTAACAGCTGGAGCTAGTTTAGTTATCGTTCCGCTTTTCTTATCTTGGATACAATAAAAAAGAAAGTGTTTAAACACTTTCTTTTTTATTTTTATATTTATATAATAGCTCATATTCTTCTGGAAACGCTAAAGATAATTTTTTCACTTCATCTATTCCTTTCCAATCTATTTCATGTATTAACTCATCAGGGTCTTGTATTTTCATGTTACCGCCTATTAACTTCACAACATAGTAATACACATGAACTGGTACCCCATATGTTATCCCCTTTTTTTCACATAGCTTGTCTATAACTTCTACTTCATAACCCGTTTCTTCCCATACTTCACGAACACAACACTCTTCAAGCTCTTCTCCCTCTTCTTGTCCTCCGCTCGGCACAGACCATCGCTTCTCTTCATTTACTTTTCCTTGTAATACCATTAGAAACTCATTCTTTTCATTCATACATATAGCTGCCGTACCAATCCATCTTTTCATCCTATCTCCCCCCATACTAACTTTCTATCTTTCTTTATATTTATCCTTGAAAAAAGAGGGAAAAAGTAAAACGATGACGAAAGATTACATCAACTTCATGAGCAGTCCCTTCTTAGAAATTCAAACCGGAAGGATGAAATTATGATTTCTAAATATGTTGTGGAATGTGTTTTTTGTGAAGAAAATCGGAAACCTCGGCAAGCAATTGTCACAGTGCCTGCTACTTCTCAGCTACTAGCCATTCAAAAAGTACGGGCTGAATGTAAACGTCGTTTCGGAAAAACTTTATTATTGCAAACAGAAATTAAAGAAGAATTACTCTTTGAACAAAAAGAAAGCTGACCATAAATTGGCCAGCTTTCTTATCCGATCATATTTTCACATGAAGATTAGGGGCATCCTCTTTAAGGATCGGGATTTACCCATTATGTGCGTTCCATAATGGTCATCGAACAATATATTTCTATACAATAAGCTATTGAATAGAATAGGGCAAAACTTGTTCGCATTTTTTAGAAAAGGGATAGGGATATAATTCAAGTAATACTTCGAATACTCGAACTTTACACTCATTATATTAAAGCAAATCTTTTTATATGAGAAATATGAATTACTTACATAATTCATTCGTAAAACATATTAATATGTTTCTATATATTCTCTTTAATCTACTAACAACATACATCCAGCTAATATTGGTGTCATAATCATCGAAAACCTTAGAAGCATGCGAGGTGCATAATTTGTAAACTTAGCTCCTATATATGCGCCTAACATTGTCCCGATTAAAACTTGTACTAATAATACATAATCTAAATACCCTTCCGAACTATATCCAAGCCCACCTCCAATTGCGATTGGTAATATAACGAGCATTGTCGTCCCTACAGATTGACGGATCGTTAAACCTAATAGAACCATTAACCCGAGTTGGATAAAGGGTGCTGAACCAATCCCAAACGAACCAGCTAAAATTCCAGTAACCAGTCCGAGACATATACATTTAATCAAGTTATCTTTCGTAAGTTCTTTTCCCCCTTTTAAAGACGACTGCTCCCTGTTTTGGAACATAATCAATCGAATAAACATAAAAATTGCAGATAAAAATAACATACCCGCTGTAAACCAGTGCAGAAGATGTGCTGGTACTAGCGAACCAAACTTTGAACCAATAAAGGAACCAATTGCTCCAAATCCCCCAACAATCCCACCTATTACAAACACAACATTCCCTTCTCGGTAATGACTTACTACTCCAGATAATGTTGTAAATGCCATAGCAGTTAAAGATGTTGCAAGCGCAACATGAATAGGGATATGGAATACCAGAGTGAGTATCGCGATGATAAACCCTGCTCCTCCTGCTCCGACAAATCCTAATAAAACTCCCATTAATAACATTGTTATAATAATTGCCACATACTCCCCCTCCAATACCCCAATTATCTATCATATGCACACTTCTATACAAATAAAAAGCACCCTAAACGGATGCTTTTACTACTTTTCTATATTGATAATATGTACTTAATCTTGATTAATCAAAATTACAGCTGGTCCAGAGACAACAACCCCAGCCACTTCTATCTTTTCAAATTCCTTCACTGTAATAGATATAACCCCTTCTCTTTCCATCAATTCCTTACTCAGGACATCAGTCGGTATCGCTTTCACCGTCTTACCTCCTTTTCATTTTATACAAAATTATAAAAAACTACCCAATGCATCTAAATATATGCATCACCTCCGCTTTCATTCCTTATTCCAGTCAAAATTCACATCCCCTTTCTATAACATATTGAAAAATAAAAAAGAAGCTATAAAAGGTATAGCTTCTTCCTCTCACTATTTCAATCTCGTTGCACCTTATATTCTATAACCCTACCATCTCTATCAAATTGCAAAACAAGACATTCACTATCTATAGAAATGAAACCACGTTCATTCCCAAGATAGTACAAAGTGGTAATTCCCTCTTCCAAACTTCTTGTTTCTGTAGGAGCCCCTAATAATTTTGTAATTTCCTCGTTTGATTTCCCTATTAATTTATGTTCTTGCATTAAGTCATCTACCATATGTACCCGTTTATCTTCAAACTTTAACCATCGTTCCTGATTAAAGTTTGAAATGTATTTATTTGCACTTAATTGTATTGTGCATACTACCAATGGAATGAGACCCACCATCATTACAGTGAACAGTTTCTTATCTTTATTACGTCTTGCAGAAACATGTAAGATAGACTTTTGAATAATAACTAATAAAATAAACGGCATTACTACCACAAAAATACTCATTACACTCAATGGCACATGAACCATATCAATAACAAAAATAAACGCAATGTACATTAATATATACAAACAAAAATAAGCGTACAACATTCCCCACAATATAGCGCTTTTACCTTTCTCCATCCAAATAGCACCTACTTTATCCCACTATTTGCGGGCAGTTAGACCCCCACCTCAAATTTCGGCTGTACAGGGTAGGAGTCCGTTTGCCCATAAAGCCCTGCTGATTAAAGTTTTACTTTATTTTTCACTTCGCAACATCATTCATCTGGCCAATCATATCTCTAATCTTTTGTAGTTCTCGTGCTGTATATATTACTTTACCTGTTAAAATTTCATTTCTGAAAAACGTTACAATTTGCTCTCTATCTTTTAATCTCGGCAATTTTTCATTAGAAAGATCAATAACTTCTTTGCCACTCTCATTTTCAAAATATACAATCGGTTTTACTTTTTCCTTTACAATATCTACTTGCATTTCTTCCAAACAATTATATAAAGTTTGAGATAGTATTTTCGCTTTATACGCTGGATTCCCTTCATTTCTTACTTGCAAAGTTAATGAAGTTCCCTCCGTAATAAATTCAAACGTCTCTTCTTTTTCAATTTCATGTTGATACTTACCAATTTCCTCAATCATAAATGAATATATACCAGCATTTTCTCTCGTTAAACCATGAATTAATGTCCCCGTCCATTCTTTCGTCTCAAGTAGATAAATGCCAGTTTTACATAAGATGAGGTTATGGATTCGATTATCGTTTATGTCACGTTTATCTCTATATTTATTGCGTATCATAAAAACATTCGGTATAATATGAAACTCTTCTTCTATTATTATTCCTTGCTCAACGAAACCTCGCTTCATATAATGTAATGTTTCATGCGCATTCACTTCAGTACCATTTTTTGTATATTCTCGTAAATCCGCAATTAAATTTTGAAACATATGTATTTCGTTACTATGTTTATCTTGCATTTCACTACGTTCTTTACTATGTTGAACAGCCAATTGATTTTTCATCATACGCATATTTTCAAGTTCTCTAGCTGTATTCACTTGTAAATCATTATATTTTTTCTGTTCCATATTCTTTAAAGTATCCTGTTGTTCTTTATGCTCTGTAATCGTAGCTGCAATCTCATCTTCATACGTTTCAATCGCTTGTTTCTTTTCAAACTCCACTTGCTGACTCTCTGATTCTAACTGTTTATTTTTATAAAACAGTACAAACACTACAGCTAATAATATTAAAATCCCACCTATTAGCACATACTCCATATTATTACTCCTTTATTTCATTTCCGATTATTTTTATAAATATATCAATTATATTATACTATGCTTTTAATATACACTTTGTAAAAATTATATATTTTTTATAAAAAGGCACCTCAAGTAAGATACCTTTTTATAGTTAGACTGCTGGTAAAAAACACTTGGTACTGGCCAATTGTCCAATAATCAGTGTGGACAATCCTCATCAATTAAAGTTTCACTTTATTGCACACCATATTGAATATAACTTGAATCATTATATACCCACTGATTTGTCCCTAAGCAAAGCCATCCATCTTGCTTACTCCATACTCGATATGATTCACCATGATGTAACTGTCTTATAACATTCCCGTTTAATGATGGAGCGTCTCGCAGATTCACATTATCGCCAGTAATAGTTGCTACATAATGTTTATACTGAATATAACTTGAATCATTATATACCCACTGATTTGTCCCTAAGCAGAGCCATCCATCTTGTTCTCCCCAAACTTCATATGATTCGCCACGATTCAATTGGCGAATTACACTAGACTGTAAAGATGGTCCACTTCGTAAATTCACATTATCTCCATTAATTACAGCAACTCCGTATACTGGAGTCGCATTATTAGGCGTGGGAACATTACCTCCACCACTTGCTCCATTTCCTTGTAAAGCTTCTAATGAAACAGCTGCTGATACATCACAATTTCCTACACCTGAAATTTGACCAGAATCTGTGTACTGCCATGCTGTCCACTCTGTCCATCCACCAGCATCAGCAGGCGGTATACTAGAATATCTGGAAATCCATAGTGGAATGTCACTTAACCCGTTAATTCCAAATTCATTAATATACCAAACTCCTGTATATAACATTACACTTTTCCCAGTAGCTTGTTTCACATAATTTACGAAACTTCTTGCCCAATTTGATATAGTCGCACCCGTTAAACTACTATTGCTAGTATCCGTTGGCGATTCTAAATCTAATACAGGAATTAAGTCCGTCTGATTACCCTGTAATATATTCACAAAATATTTCGCTTCTGAAATTGCATCATTTTGTTCTGGGTGCGCAAAATGATATGCACCGATTAATACATTCGCATTTCTCGCAGCTTGTACATTTTGAACGAAAGTAGGGTCAATATAGTTCACACCTTCCGTCGCTTTTGCATACGCCGCTGGAATGCCAGATGACTTCACAGCATTCCAATCAATGTTTCCTTCCCAATGAGACACATCGATAAACGTAACATTTGAACTGGATCTATTTTGCATATAAAAGCTCCTATCAATTTTTTTATTCTGTATACAATATGTATAACTTCAGTTAGTGGACACGACGTTTATGCTATAGTAATAAAGTTCTACTATATTTATTTTGTTGAGATGTTTAAGAAGAAAGTGGAATTGAAACTACACCGTCCACCAGAAACTCCATTAATACACTTTTAACACCTCAAAAAAGGCCTTGTAATTACAAGGCCTTTTGTAAACTCCCTTTATTTTGTAGCAAGTACATATTGTAGTAAAGTCCTTGTTTACTAAGTAACTCCTGATGTGTTCCTCTTTCTATGATTTCCCCTTCATGCATAACAAATATTTGATCCGCATCTTGGATTGTAGACAATCTGTGTGCAATCGCTATCGTTGTTCTACCTTTTCGCATTTGCTGCAATGCCGTTTGGATAGCCTCCTCTGTTTCTGTATCAATATTTGCCGTCGCTTCATCTAACACTAATACTTTCGGATTAGTTGCTATCGTTCTAGCAAAAGCAATTAATTGTCTTTGACCACTAGAAAACGCAGCTCCTCTTTCGACTACTTCTGTATCATATTTCTCTGGTAATTTTTCAATAAACGTATTCGCTTGCACATACCGCGCTGCTTCTTCTATCTCTTCATCCGTTATCTCTTCATTATACATACGAATATTTTGCTTTACATTTCCAGCAAATAAAAATGCATCTTGCAGCACAAGACCAATTTTCTTTCGAATTTCTTGTTCTTCAAATTTCTCTAAACCCACTCCGTCTATTACAATATTACCTGATTTAATATTGTAAAATCTCATTAATAAATTCATAATTGTACTCTTACCACTACCAGTGTGTCCAACGAAAGCAACCGTTTGCCCTGGCTTTACGTGAAAAGATACATTTTTTAAAACGTCACGCTTTCCATCATATGAAAAAGTAACATCTTTAAACTGAATTTCTCCGTTAACTACTCGTGGATTTTCACTCCCGATTTGAACAGGAGCTAAATCTTTATCATCCATTAAATGAAATACACGTGATGATGAAACGAGCGCTTGCTGGAAGAAAGATAGCTTCATCATCATCTCATTTACTGGCTGGAAGAAACGATGAATATAGTTAACGAAAGCATATAAAACCCCTACTTCCACAGGGCTCTTTAAAGCGTCAATTCCAAATAAACCAAGAACTAACGCAATTGCTACAATATGAACAAGATCTGTTGCTGGACGTAAAAGTAATGCATCTAATTTCAATGTACGACGTCCAGCACTATAATGCTTGTTGTTCACTTCTTCAAACTCTTTTCTCATCCGCTTTTCTTGCCGAAACACTTGAACAATATTCATCCCTTGAATGGACTCATTTAGCTTTGCATTTAATACACTCAGTTGATTACGTACCTCTAAATAAAAAGCTGCACTTTTCCGGCGATACAGTACCATAATCGCAAACATAATTGGAATTAATATAAGAGAAAATAGCGCTAATTTTACATCTAGTAAAAACATCGCTACTAAAATCCCTACTAAAAAGACTACATTTTTCACAAATGTTGATAGTACACTAACATAAAAATCTTTAATCGCTTCCGTATCATTCGTTATACGAGATACGAGCGTACCAATCGGCGTACGATCAAAGAAACTTAATGACAACTTTTGAACATGTTCATACACTTCGACTCGCATATCTTGAACAATCTTAAAAGCGATATTTTGAAAGTACAATAAGTCTAAATAAGTAAATAATACTTTTAATAAGTGAGCAATAATATACACTACAAATAGAGTAACAAGTGCTGATTGTTCAAAGTCACGTGGTACTAAGTGTTCATCAAGAAATTGTTTAATTAAAAAAGGACCCATCATTTCAGTTACAGTTGCACCAACTAGAAATAAAAATGCTAATGCTAATAATCCCTTATATGGTCTCATATAAGAAAGCAATCTCCTTAAATCACTCCGCTTTTTCTTAGCCATCATACGCCTCCTTTCTCTACCAACGTCTCTAACTGCTGGCTTTCGTACATTTCTTTATACCAACCATTTTCATTCATTAGTTGTTCATGTGTTCCTCGCTGTACAACCTTACCTTCATCAACAACAAGAATAAGATTTGCATGCTGAATCGCACTTAAACGGTGCGCAGTAATAATCGTTGTTTTTTCTGCTCTTTCTCGTTTCAATGCAGTTAATATAGTTTCTTCTGTTTTTGCATCTACAGCTGATAAACAATCGTCTAAAATTAAAATTTCAGCATTCGTTAATAACGCACGTGCAATGGAAATTCGCTGTTTTTGGCCTCCCGATAGCGAAACCCCTCTTTCACCTACTACCGTGTCGTACCCTTCCGAAAATTGAATAATATCATTATGAATACAAGCAATCTCAGCAGCCCTACTAATTTCTTTATATGTAGCATCGGCCTTTCCAAAAGCAATGTTCTCCCCAATACTCGCTGAAAATAAAAAATGATCTTGCGGCACGTATGAAATTGCAGAGCGTACACCGTGAAGTGTTAAATCTCGAATATCCCGCTCACCAACTTTTAATTCACCATTAAAGTGGTCATACTCGCGAATTAAACATTTTAATAACGTCGTCTTCCCTGCACCGGTACGCCCTACAATTCCTAACGTTTCACCTTTTCTTAAGTTAAAGTAAATATCTTTTAAGTTTAATAGTTCATTCTTTTTATAAGAAAACGAATCAACAGCAAACGAAACATCACCACTTGCTATAGCATGTATAGCATTTTCCTTATTCACTACATCAGAAGTTTGTGAAAGTATTTTCTCCACACGATCATACGAAGCACGTCCACGCTCCATAATATTAAATAGCCATCCAAAAGCTAACATTGGCCATACAAGAGTCCCTAAGTATGTTGTAAATGTTACTAATTCTCCTACAGTTAATTCACCCCGTACAACTAATAATGATCCGTAACAAATTGCGATTAAAAATGAAAATCCGACAATTAGGGCAATCGTTGGATCGAATAACGAGTCAATACGTGCGACTAGCATATTTTTATGTACGACATCTTCCGATTTCTTCCGAAACGATTGTAAATCCTCTTTCTCTTGTCCAAGTGAGCGAATTACCTTCATCCCACTCATACTTTCTTGTACTTTATCATTGATTTCAGAAAACGATTGCTGTGCTTTATGAAATCTTCTATGCAGTAAAGTTCCATAATAATTTGTAGAAATAGCTACAATTGGCATCGGAATTAAACTTAATAACGTTAACTTCCAGCTAATTGTAAACCCCATCGCTACGAGTACACATCCTCCAACAGCTAATGAATCAACGAGTGTTAACACACCTGACCCAGCAGTTTGTTGAATCGCCTGAATATCATTTGTCGCATGTGCCATCAAGTCGCCCGTACGACGTGATTGATAAAAGGATGGGCTCATCTTTGTAAAATGTTCATATAAATTCTTTCGCAATTGACGAGCTAGTTTTAAAGAAGATCCAAAAATCATAATACGCCATAAGTAACGTAATATATACATCGTAATTCCTACAACTACTAATAGAATAACCCAGTTCAACAATTTTTCAGACGTTAATGTTCCATTATTAATCTCATCTACTACAATGCCTAGTACTCTTGGCGCTACAAGTTCAAGAAGCGCGACACCAAATAACATAATAATTCCGATTATGTACGCTCGTTTTTCTTGTTTAAAAAACCAAGCTAAATTAAAAAACACTTTCATATTTACCCTCCTCCCTTAAAATGAGCGATATTTTCAGTGTAACAAATATACAGAATTTTTAAAAGTTTTAAATATCTTTTGCACCCAAAAGAAAAAGGCACCCGGTAAGAGTGCCTTTTGCGCTTATTTTGTTTGTTGCTTGTTCATCGCGCTCATCATTTGATTGATTTTCTTTTGGGAAGGTTTTTGTCCCATTTGCATCATCATCATTTTTAACATTTGTTCGTTAATTGGTGGATTTTTTTGTAAGTAATTCATCATATATTTGCGGGCAATGAAAAATCCTAACGCCACGCCTGCTACTAGTGCTACTACGCCCACTAGAATACCTAACCACATTGGCATATCTTTTCCTCCTTCATGTTGTCTACCTTACAGTGTACTAAAACCTTTTCAATAAGACAAGATACTATTCGACATTTTTTACACATATGTTCGTACTTGTTTGAGAGGATTTAACCAACCGTACTTTTTATTTTCATAATCCATCGCTAAAAATGTTAACTCACATTTTCTAAGCACTTCAAAGAAAGTTGTTTCCATGGATACATTTCCAGAAGTATTCATTCGAATATATTGTGGTTTCACCATTATTTCGCCGTATTCGGCTCCTGTATCGAGCGTATGAGTATGATTTGTTCTTTCATATTTACCAAGAACACGCAAAGCTTGTTCTAATTTATGATCAATTTTCATTACTTGTAACGGCATCGTAATATACGTCATTTGTTTATATAATACTTTCTTCTCCGAAAGGGACCCAGATTCTGAAAATCGAGCAAATAAATCAAAAAACAAATATTCACGACCAAAGTAAGCTTTCGCAATATCCTCTTGAATTAAGTACAATTCATACATTTTCATTTTTTCCCTCCCGATCTGGACAACCTTTTCCCTACATTATATAAGAGAAAATTTGCAATGATTGTCTGACTACGGAGAGAGAAAAAACTTTTCCTGTCGAAAAAACTCAATTACATAGAAAAATCTCCCCATGCTGGAGAGATTTTTCTACAATCATTAAAGCATTTCTTTTACTTTACGAACAACGTTCTCTACAGTAAATCCATACTCTTCCATAATCTTCTCACCAGGAGCAGAAGCACCGAATGTGTCAATACCTAGTACATCTCCATCAAGACCTACGTAACGGTGCCATCCAATTGTAGCACCCATTTCAATTGCGAAACGTTTCGTTACTGCTTTTGGTAGTACAGATTCTTTGTACTCAGCAGTTTGAGCTTCAAAGCGATCCATAGATGGCATGCTAACAACAGCTGCATCAACGCCGTCTGCTGCTAAAGCTTTTTGCGCTTCGATTGCTAAGCTTACTTCAGATCCAGTTGCAATTAAGATTACATCAGCAGTTTCTTTCTTGCTTGCAGAAACTACATATGCACCTTTTGCTACTTTTTCATAAGTATCGTCTTTTGCACCTTCTAATGTTGGAAGATCTTGACGAGTTAACACTAATGCAGTTGGTGTTTTTGTAGATTCTAGAGCTAGTCTCCAAGCTGCAACTGATTCGTTACCGTCTGCTGGACGAATAACAGAAACGTTTGGCATTGCACGAAGTGCTGCTAATTGTTCAACCGGCTCATGTGTTGGACCATCTTCACCAACAGCAATACTATCATGTGTGAATACATATGTTACAGGCAATTGCATTAATGCTGCAAGGCGAATTGCTGGACGTAAGTAGTCAGAGAATACGAAGAACGTACCACCGTAAGTTTTTAAACCGCCATGAAGTGCAATACCGTTCATTGCTGCACCCATTGCGAACTCACGTACACCGTACCAAATGTTTTTACCGCTGTAATCAGCTCTTGTAAAGTCTTTTTCGTTATTCATGTATGTTTTGTTAGAACCAGCAAGGTCCGCAGATCCACCGAAGAATGATGGTACAGACTCTGCAATAGCATTAATTACAGCACCTGAAGAATTACGTGTTGCTGCTTTTGATCCTAATTCATAAGTTGGTAAGCTTTGTTCCCAACCTTCTGGAAGAAGACCGTTCATTGCTGCTTGCAGTTCGTTTGCTAATTCTGGATATGCTTGTGCATATTCACCGAGCATCGTGTTCCACGCAGCTTGCGTCGTTTCACCAACATCTTGTACTGTTTTACGGAAGTTGTCATATACTTCTTCTGCTACATGGAAGTCTTGTTCAGCAGTCCAAGCATATGCTTCTTTCGTTAATTTTGTTTCGTCTACACCAAGTGGAGAACCGTGTGAAGCTGATTTTCCTGATTTGTTTGGAGAACCGAAACCAATTGTCGTTCTTACTTCAATTAGCGTTGGGCGTTTTTCGTCAGCTTTCGCTTCTTCAATTGCTTTCGCGATTGCTTCAATATCGTTTCCATCCTCAACACGGATTACTTGCCAGCCGTATGCTTTGTAACGATCTTCTACACTTTCAGAGAATGAACGATTTAAATCGCCATCTAATGAAATATCGTTTGAATCGTAAAGCACAACAAGACGACCTAATTGTAAATGAGCAGCTAATGAAGATGCTTCAGCAGAAACGCCTTCCATTAAATCTCCATCACCACAAATAGCGTATGTATGATGATCTACTACATTATACGCATCACGGTTATATTTAGCCGCTAAATGTCTTTCAGCCATTGCCATACCTACAGCAGTTGCAATACCTTGTCCAAGTGGACCAGTCGTTGCGTCTACACCTGCAGTATGACCGTACTCAGGATGTCCTGGAGTTCTGCTTCCCCATTGACGGAAGTTCTTTAAGTCATCCATTGTTACATCATAACCAGATAGGTGAAGTAGACTGTATAATAACATTGAACCATGACCTGCAGATAATACGAAACGATCGCGGTTAAACCACGTTGGGTTATTTGGATTATGTTTCATAAATTGAGTCCATAATGTATAAGCCATTGGTGCTGCACCCATTGGCATTCCTGGGTGACCAGAGTTTGCTTTTTCAATCGCATCAATGGATAATGTGCGAATCGTGTTGATAGAAAGTTGTTCGATTGAATGTGACATGCTATTCTTCCCTTCGCGTATGTTAGTAAACGTTTTATACATTTATATGATAGCTTCCCACGCAAGATTATACAACATGTATCGACAAATATGTTGATGTTTTTTTGATTTCCCATAAAAAAAACAGTGATTACGGGAATGTATGGGCATTCAATATGACATACTTTTTTATTATTTTTATTTTAAAAAGAAAGGGAATTATCTGTATTTTTATACAAATACACTAATTTATTCTATACCAACTTTTTTGATAAACACTTAAAAATACAAAAATGCATCTGAATTAGACGCTTTTAAAATAAGTTAAATAATTCGCTTACGAATAGAACTTGAAATAAAATCAATTATAATTACCATTAAAATGATACCTAATAAAATAATTCCCACACGAGACCAATTACGTGAACTAAGTGCAAAAATTAATGGCGTACCAATACCACCTGCTCCAATAACACCTAAAATCGCAGCGGATCGTACATTAATTTCGAACCTGTATAACGTATACGATAGAAAATCCGGTAACACTTGTGGTAATACCGCATACCAAAGTATTTGAAACCGATTTGCACCCGTTGCTATTAACGCTTCCGTCGGTCCCTTATCTATATTTTCAATTCCTTCCGAATATAGTTTCCCTAACATTCCGATAGAGTGTAACCCTAAAGCTAGAACTCCGGCAAAAGAGCCTGGACCAACAGCTTTTATAAATAAAAGAGCCATAACTAATTCTGGAAATGTACGAACAAAACTAAGTACAAATTTCCCAGTTCCTGAAGTTAATTTTCCACTACTCATATTCGTTGCCGCCCAAAAAGCAAATGGAACAGATAAAAAAGCAGAAATAAATGTACCTAATATCGCAATTGCGAACGTATCAATTAAACCATGTAATAAATCTTCACCATCTGGCAAAGATACATACGACCAATCTGGGTTTAATACGCCTGTCATAATTGCTTTTGTAATTTCTCCCGCCGTATTCTTTATTCCCTCTAACGGGACTCCTGAAAAGGCCCATACATATACAACTGTAAGTGCTATAAAAATAATCCAGCGATTTACACTTAGTTTCTTCGGTTTTGGTATGATTATCGTCGTTTTACTCATTATAATTTCTCCCGCAACAATGTACTTATATAATCAATTAGCAATACAACAAAAAGGGTATAAATAATAATGGAGGCAGTTTGTTGATATTGTAAAAATCCAAGTGTACGATCATAATATAATCCAATACCACCTGCTCCTACTAAACCTAGAACAGCTGCTGCACGTACATTCACCTCAAATGTATAAAGTACATAGGAGACGAAGTGCGCTTTCACTTGCGGAATGACCCCATAAACTATCCATTGCACCTTATTCGCTCCTACAGCTGTCATCGCTTCTAATGGACCTGGATCAATTGATTCAATGGACTCATACAATAATTTCGCTACGAGTCCAATCGAGAAACAAGTAAGAGCCAAAATACCTGGAAGTGGTCCTATTCCAAAAATCGCTACAAAAATAGCCGCTAATAATAAATCTGGTATTGTTCGTATAAAATTTAAAATCAATCGAGCTGGACTGTACAAAAATACACTAGTAAATACATTACTTGCGGCAAATAGTGCAAGTGGAATGGCTAAAATCGCCCCTAAAGTCGTTCCAATAATCGCCATACGTATTGTATCTAACATTGCTGTTGTAATAATTTGAAAATAACTCCAATCTGGTGGCACCATTTCCTTCAATAAATCCATCATATTTGGAAAACCAACTACTAGTTTTGAAAATGATGCGTCGACCTGTACACTACTACCCCACAACAGTAAAATAACTAGAATAACCGTTAACATATGTTTCAATTTACTCGGCGGCTTCGGTATCGATTTCGAATATATCGTCACTTCATTCATTTTGCTGCCACCTCTAATAATGCGCTTTTCTGAGCTACGTCCCCATAAATTTCAGCGAATTTTTCATCCGTTGCCTCTTCTACTAATCCATCAAAAACAATTTCACCAGCATGTAATCCAATAATACGAGTAGCATATTGCCTCGCTAAATCAATAGAATGTAAGTTTACAATTGTCGTAATTCCAAAATCTTCATTAATTTTCTTCAAATCATCCATTACTTGCTTTGTTGTCAGTGGATCTAACGAAGCAACAGGCTCATCTGCCAATATGATTTTTGCTTCTTGTGCCAATGCTCTAGCAATTGATACACGTTGCTGTTGTCCCCCTGATAATTCATCAGCCCGTGCATATGCTTTTTCTGAGATATTCACTCTATTCAACGCCTGGAATGCAAGCTCCACATCCTCTTTCGGAAACAGACCTAACGTTGTACGCAATGTAGAATGATATCCAACCCGCCCAGCTAATACATTCTTCAGTACCGTTGATCGCTTCACAAGGTTAAAGCTTTGAAAAATCATACCAATATCTCGGCGCATGCGTCGTAATCCTTTTCCTTTTGCAGCAGTAATAGACTCCCCTTCAATAATGATTTCTCCTTCTGTGATCTCATGAAGGCGATTTACCGATCTGAGAAGTGTAGATTTTCCAGCCCCGGATAGCCCGACCATTACAACAAACTCACCTTTTTGAATTTTTAAGTTTATATTATTCAATCCTTTTGTACCATTCGGATACACTTTGGAAACATTTCGAAACTCTATCACACATCTTACCTACCTTCTATGTATTATCAATAACTGAAAAACGGCAAACTAACTGAAATCACACACTTTCCAGTTAGTCGCCATTTCCATATGTATTATTGCGTTTTCACTTTCTTTCCATATTCACGAACAATATCAAATTTACTATCATCAGATTTAACATATCCTTCATGTGAGTATACTTCTTTAATGATTTTGTGCCCTTCCTCATTCTTTCCTATTTCAATGAAAGCATCTTGTAATTTCTTGCTCCACTCTGCATCTAAATCAGAGCGTACAGAAATTGTATCGTTTGGAATTTTCTCCGTAAATTTTACTATTTTCGTTTGATCGAATATATTCGGATAATCTTTTTTTACAATATTGCGAGCATCTTGGAATACAACAGCTGCATCTACATCACCATTTAAAAGAGCAATAAGTGACTGATCATGACCTTTTAATGTAACAGGTTTCACATCTTTCAACGGATCGATTCCCTCTTTTAACAATACAGCCGCAGGCCATACATAACCCGCTGATGATGTTACATCTTGATAGCCAATTTTTTTACCTTTTAAATCTTTTACACTATTAATATTAGAATCTTTCTTAACAACAAACTCTGATTTATAAACATCTACTAAATCCTTTGTGGGAGCTCCGGTTTCATCATCTACCCCAAAACGTTGCGCCTGTAAAATTACGTTTGCAGCCTTTTTCTCATGTGCTAACACATACGCTGTTGGAGGTAAAAAGCCTACATCTACTTGCTTAGATGCCATCGCTTCTACAATTGTATTGTAATTTGTTGAAATACTAACTTTTACCGGAATGTTTAATTTATCACTTAATAGCTTTTCCAATGGTTTTGCCTTCGCCTCTAACGTATCTGCATTTTGAGAAGGAACAAATTGAACATTTAGCGTCTTCGGTACATAACCTTTTTTCGTATCTTCATTTTTACTTGCACTTGATTCCTTCGTTCCACATCCACTTAATAATCCCGCTGCTAGTACAACTGTTGTGCTCATTGCAAAAACTTTTTTCAACATGTTAATGCCTCCATTTTTCGTTGTTATAAAATAATCTTCCATAAACATGAAGAAATATATCACACATTTTTACAAACAATTGCTTATTTACAGAATCTTTACACATTCTATACATTCACATTAAAATTCTTTTCATATATTTGATATGATTAATTGAAAGATAACAATAGAAAAGGTGAATGGTGTTGAATCAAAATCAAATTGTAACTTTAAATATTTTATTAACAAGCGACGTACATGGTACAGTGTATCCAATTCACTACCAAGATAACTCCAAAGCAGAAATTGGTTTAGCTAAAATTTCTACTCTCATAAAAAAAGAACGTTCTCAAAATACAAACGTTCTTTTGATTGATAACGGTGACTTTATACAAGGAACACCATTTACTTATCATTACGCTACATACGAAAAAGATAAGAAAAATCCAATGTCCTTATTAGCTAACTACTTAGAGTATGACACTGCAATTATCGGCAATCATGAATTCAATTATGGAATGGATATATTAAATCATGCTGTAGATACTGCAAACTTCCCGTACCTATCAGCAAACATTTTAGATAAAAACATAAAAGAACCTTATTTCGGGAAACCATATATAATAAAACATATCGAATCAAATGTGAAAATTGCTATTTTAGGGGTAACAACGCATTACATCCCAAATTGGGAACAAGCCCATCACATTAAAGATCTACTATTTGAAGACGCATTCGAAACTACAAGAAAATGGGTTTCTTACATCCGTGAACATGAAAAACCAGATTTACTAGTCGTCGCCTATCACGGAGGATTTGAACGTGATTTACAAACTGGAGAACCGACTGAAGTTTTAACAGGTGAAAACCAAGGATATGCAATATGCCATGACATTGAAGGCATAGATATTTTACTAACAGGCCACCAACACCGAGAAATTGCTCAAACAACGGATAATGGTGTAACAGTTTTACAGACCGGATGCAATGGACACTCAGTTGGAAAAGTAACAGTAACATTCGAAAAAGCAGAACAAAAATGGGTGAAAAAAGAGAGTTATTCAGAGTTATTGCCCGTACAAGGAATTGAGGCAGACAAAGATGTTCTTTCCTTGGTAGCCGATTATGAAGAGAAAACACAAAATTGGCTTGATCAACCTATTGGAATCATTCATGGGGACATGCGAATTTTAGATGCTATGCAAACTCGTTTGCAAGACCATCCTTTTATTGAATTCATAAATAAAATACAGATGGAAATAGCTAATGTCTCTATTTCTTGTACAAGTTTGTTCCAAAATACATCTCCAGGTTTCCCGCAACATGTCACAATGCGGGATATCGTTACCAATTATATTTATCCAAACACATTACAGGTTATTCGAGTGACTGGAGCAGATATAAAGGATGCTCTCGAACTCTCTGCTACTTATTTCACATTAAATGAAGATGGAGATATAATTGTTAATCCTGCATTCATAGAACCAAAACCTGCGCACTATAATTACGATATGTGGGAAGGAATTTCGTATGTATTAAACATTTCAAAACCTATTGGGGAGAGAATAGAGTTTTTACAGTATAAAGGCGCTTCTCTTAATATGAATGAAGAATATGACGTTGTTATGAATAATTATCGTGCAAGCGGTGGTGGGAACTTCTTTATGTTTCAAAATAAACCAATAGTAAAAGACATACCAACAGATATGTCTGAACTTATCGCTAACTATATATTGAAGCATAAAAGGATAGAAGCAACGAAAAATGACAACTGGAAAGTTATTAAATAACGATTTTAACAAATAAAAAAGATGGGCTGCGCCCATCTTTTAATTTAATTTTGCATTATCTTGCTTTTTTAAAGCTTTTAATTTCGCCGGTGTAACATCCGTGCCTTCTTCGTTAACGACTTTAATTCCTTTTAATTCGTTTAACATATTTTGACGAAATCCTTTTAAATATTGTTCACGTAGCGATTGGCGCTCACGTTGTTCTTCTTCAGTTAAGCCTTCAGCTTTTGCTTTTTTCGCTAAGAAGTTAATGCGTTCAATGAGTTCGTGACTTGGCATCTCGAATCCCCCTTCTACTCAAAACTGATTATTATCATACAATAGTTAATCCTCTTTATCAAGCAATTGCTTTGTATATTCTACATATCTTCGATGTACAGTTGCTTTTGAAACATCATGACCAAAACCACGAAGTGTTGCTGCAATTTCTTCAAAAGTTAATTCATTCCGGCGTAAACGTACAATTTCCTCAATTGGCACTTCTTTTTTCTCACGTCCTATACTTAAATGACGATTTTTCAAATTATTTTCCGGACGAAACCCTTTCTCTATCGCCCTTTGCATGCCACGCTTAATCTTTAAATTGTGGATCTTTCTTTGATACTCTTCAACAATCCCAATTATATCTAGCACCATCGAATCAGAGTCAGAGAGTTCTAATTCTCCATTATGCGTATGTGTATATACTTTTATTCCCTCTTTATGTAAACAGTGCATTAATGCAATCTTCGCATTCCCTCTACCAAGGCGCGTTTCATCTTGTATTAGAAGTACATCAACTTGTTCATCGCGAATTGTATCTAGCACTTCTAATATGCCATCACGTTCAATTGTATAACCGCTAGCCTGCTCCTCAATCACCTTTGTAACATTCATTTGATAGCGCTCAGCTAAATGCAATAATTCATCTTTTTGACGCAATAATGATGTTTCCTGCGCTTCTTTTGTTGTGCTCACACGTGCATAAATAATTGCATTCATTTTGAACCCTTCTTTCTCACTATATTTTCCTTATAGTGTATCATAAATTCGTCTTTCGTTCGAACTTATGTTTGTAGAATGTTTTTTCGCATGTTATACTTAATAATAAGAAAAATGAAAGAAAACGAGGTGTTAGAAAACATGGAAAAGTTAACGAAACGCCAGCAAGACATTCTCGACTTTATTAAGCTAAAAGTACAAGAAAAAGGATATCCACCTTCCGTACGTGAAATCGGTCAAGCAGTCGGCCTTGCTTCTAGTTCTACAGTGCACGGACATTTATCACGACTAGAAGAAAAAGGATATATTCGACGCGACCCAACAAAACCACGCGCAATTGAAATTTTAGGTGACAACCGAATAGAAACACAATCTGTTATTCAAGTTCCAATCGTCGGAAAAGTTACTGCCGGTTTACCGATTACAGCAGTCGAAAGTGTAGAAGATCACTTCCCACTTCCAGCTAGTATCGTTTCTGGAGCAGATCAAGTGTTTATGTTACGCATTTCTGGAGATAGCATGATTGAAGCTGGTATCTTTGATGGTGATTTAGTTGTTGTTCGCCAACAACAGTCTGCATACAACGGTGAAATTGTAGTTGCTTTAACAGAAGATAACGAAGCAACTGTTAAACGTTTCTATAAAGAAAAAGATCATTTCCGTTTACAACCGGAAAACTCTTCACTAGAACCTATTATTTTAAAACAAGTGTCAGTTATTGGAAAAGTAATTGGCGTATATCGTGATTTACATTAAAAGTAATAAAAAGAAGATAATTACCTATTTATATAAGTAATTATCTTCTTTTTATATTTTGATAGATTTCCGTTCATTCAAAAGAATTCATTTCATTCATTATTAACGCGTTTCAATAGTAACATCTCCAGCAGCAGTTTTGCCGCTAATCTTTTTACTACCATTACCAATCGTTATATTTTTATTTTCTTCATTAAAAATTGTCACGTCTCCAGCAGCTGTTTGCCCAGTTATAACTGCATCTTGTGGTTTTTCCAATAAAGTAATATCTACATCTCCAGCAGTTGAAATTGCCTCTAAATCATATTTAGAATCATGATCAATAATATCTATATCCCCACTAGCCGTTTTTGCTGATGCTTTCCCTATTACTTTTTTAAAATTCACCTCACCAGCTTTTGTAGAACCCTCCACACTCTTTGCTGTTATATGTTTCAAATCCACTTCTCCGGCGAGTGTTTCAGCACTTACGCGGTCACTTTTCACATTACTTATTTCTATTTGTCCAGCGGATGAATTTACTTTTATCTCTTGATAAGAACGTTCAGGTACTAATATAGTTAATGTAGGCGTTTGAAATCCGAAATTGTAAAATGAAAAATCAAATGAAACACCTTTTTCTATTTTCCCTATGACTTTTAATGTATCACCATCTTCAGCAATACGAATCTCCTGTTTACTTACGTCACCTGTTTGCTTTACATAAAAAAAGGAATCAGGAGATTTTTGGACAACAATATCTCCAGCATCTAACTTAACTTCTACATTTTTTAGCGTTTCGTTTTTAATTACGTCCTCTCTATCTCCTTTTTCTGCAGTTTGTACTGCTTTTTCATATGTTTGTGAAATCCCTATTACTCCAATAATGATACAAGCGATAGCTACTAATAATATTTTTTTCATCATCTACTCCCCTTTTATCATTTTGAAGTTCCACACTACATAGCGTACACATA
Organism: Bacillus sp. NP247; assembly: GCF_018966865.1. NCBI lineage: Bacteria > Bacillati > Bacillota > Bacilli > Caryophanales > Bacillaceae > Bacillus > Bacillus sp. NP247. The sequence continues at coordinate 916,199 of NZ_CP076653.1, forward strand.
ATCTTTTAAACCACTTCGTACTATAATAAGCTACAATACAGAACAACAAACCTACTCCGACAAACGTTATACTAACGAAAAAATCCAACCAAATAAAAGTACCCATAAATACTTTTAAAATAACGAAAAATGGTGTCACTACACTAGCAATACCACCGACCCAAAAGGAAAATATAAAAGCTATAATTGCAATTAATGGGGCTAACACAATAATAAAATTAAACAAACTAAGTCCAACCGCTGCCATGACAGCTCTTGTTATATTTGAAGTCGATGGATCCTTTTTCATCTCATCAAAGCGATACAAAGCAAGCAAATCTTTCGCAATTACTTTCGGAGAACCGAGTCCCTTTATTATTTCTAATTCAGTTTTCCCCTCTTCTATCCCAAACTGAAAGTGTTCTTCATAATCAAATAAAATATCTTGTCGCTCTTCTTCCGGTAACTTTCTAAGATGACTTGATAATTCTTTAAGAAACTGCTCTTTACTCATCCCATTCCACCCCTTCAATAATTTCTTGAACACCTTTAGCAAAATCACGCCACTCTGTTACTAATAACGTAAGTTGTATCTCTCCTTGCTCTGTTAGTTGATAATATTTACGGGGCGGCCCTTCCGTGGATTCTTTTAAATATGTTTGGAAATATCCCTCTTTCGTTAAACGACGTAATAGCGGATATACAGAACCTTCCGATATTAAAAATTTATTTGAAATTTGCTGAACAAGTTCATAACCATAACAATCCTTACGTTTTACAAGCGCCAATACACACAGTTCTAACACACCTTTTTTAAACTGAACATTCAAGGACAATCCCCCTTTCTCATTTTAGTACTGTTCAATACACGGTACTTATTTTATCCATAATATACCACTTGATACTATTTATTGCAAGGTACTAAATTATATTTATTCCCTAAATTTACAAAACACAAATATAAAAGCCCGAATAAGATCTGCTGTAACTGACCATTATCCGGGCTATCATTCAACTTGAATTACAATAATACAAGATTTCATTCAATCTTTCTCCTCTAAGAACCAACTTCCATTTGTGACCCTAATAAATTTCGAAATACACCTTTTCTCTCTTTAGCCAATTGATTAAATTCACCTTTTTGAACAATTTCACCTTTTCCTAAAACAATAACTTGATCTGCATTACGGATCGTAGATAAACGATGCGCAATAACAATAATAGTCATCGTTCCTTTCAATCTTTCTATTGCTGATTGGATCTTTACTTCATTTTCAGTATCTAATGCACTCGTAGCTTCATCTAATACTAAAATGGATGGTTGTCTTAAAATAGCTCGAGCTAGTACAAGTCGTTGACGTTCACCACCTGAAAGTCTCACTCCACGATCTCCAATTAGAGTATCAAGCCCTTTTGGAAGTATTCGTACAAATTCAGCAGCAGCAGCAAAATCTAATGCAGTCCAAATTTGTTCTTCACTCGCATTCGGCTCAATCATCAATAAATTTTCTCTTATGCTTGCATTAAATAAGAAAGGATCTTGTGGCACATAACTAATAGCCCGTCTCAATGACAATAAATTTTCACTTGTAAGAGGGGTTCCATCTATTAATACTTGACCTTTCTCTGGTTGAATCAATCCCATTAAAACATCGATTAATGTACTCTTCCCAGCTCCCGAATGTCCCACAATAGCCGTCATACTATTGATTGGTATTTGCACATTAATATTTTGAAGTGCATACAAATGCTCCTTCTTATTATACCGAAAATAAATATCCTTACATTCAATACCCTGTTCTATACAAATCGCCTTTATATGTTTTTGCTGATGTATATCCTGCATTTCAATCGCTTCATTACATTCCTCTTGTAATTCCCATAATGACTTAAAAGCAGGAATGCTTGCAGCCAGTTGTTCTAAATTTGATTGAATTGCCGTAAATCGTGGCCATAGTCTCGAAAAGATGAGTATGATTAATAGTAATTGGGTGGGTTCAGATTTAAACAATTTAATAGATACAAAAATAAGCATGGCAATTAATACAGACGATGTAATTTTATAAAAAAGCTGAGAATGGTTTTTCAACCTTATGAATTCAAGCTGCTCTTTCTCTATTTTTTCACACCAATTATCTAACCATTTATATCTAGCATCCTCCAGCATATTACTCTTAATATCTTTCACACCATTAAAATGATCGGTTATCCCTCCAATATATCCCCTTGCTATCTCCGATGTCCTATTCCCTAGTTCCCTTGATTTTTTTATAAACCGTCTTGAAAAATACGCTAATACAATTCCCGCGAATAAAACAAAAATAGTTATTTTCACGGATAACCATATTGCAATTCCTATTTGTATAATAGAAGTATCCAAATTCTTTTCCGTATGATAGTAAATAGATTTTTTAAATTTATTTCCTTATCCATAACTTCCCTCCTCATTTAAAACCAATGAGCTTGAAATTGACATCAAAACATCAAGAAAAAATAATATTTTTATTGTTTTAAATATACAAACATTTCTAGTTAATGCCATTTTAGTTCTTTATATAGAACGAGTCAACAGAAATTATTTTTACTAAATTACCTCTTGTTGACACCTCTAAAAATGCGACAGCATTCGCTATAATTTATTGTAGATAAATGACGAAAAAGCCCTGATACCGTAGTATCAGGGCTTTTTTCTCTCTTAGTATAGAGACATATATTGATCGCGTTCCCATTGGTGAACTTGCGTGCGGAAAATATCCCACTCAATTTCTTTTGCTTCAATGAAGTGCTCAAGTAAATGATCACCTAATGCGCCACATACGATTTCATTAGATTGTAAAGTAACTAACGCTTGCGCTAATGTTGCTGGTAAATCAACGATACCAGCTTCTTCGCGCTCTTCTTTCGTCATTACGTAGATGTTACGGTCTACTGCAGCTGGTGGAGTTAATTTGTTTTTAATTCCATCAAGACCTGCTGCTAATAATGTTGCCATTACTAAATACGGGTTTGCAGCTGGGTCAACACTACGTACTTCTACGCGTGTACTAATACCACGAGATGCAGGGATACGTACTAATGGACTACGATTTTGTGCAGACCATGCTACGTAACATGGAGCTTCATATCCAGGCACTAAACGCTTGTAAGAGTTTACAGTTGGGTTTGCTACCGCTGTAAATGCTGGTGCATGTTTTAAAATACCTGCGATGAAGTGACGAGCATCATCACTTAATTGTAAATCACCGTTTTGATCGAAGAATACGTTCTCACCATTTTTAAATAATGATAAGTTACAGTGCATACCTGAACCGTTCACACCGTATAATGGTTTCGGCATAAATGTTGCGTGTAAACCATGTTTACGAGCAATCGTTCTTACAACAAGCTTGAATGTTTGAATGTCATCACATGAGCGAATTGCATTTGCATATTTAAAGTCAATTTCGTGTTGACCTGGTGCAACCTCATGGTGAGATGCTTCAATTTCAAAGCCCATTTCTTCAAGTTCAAGAACGATATCACGACGACAGTTTTCCCCTAGATCCATCGGCGCAAGGTCGAAGTATCCACCGTTATCGTTTAATTCCAGTGTTGGATTTCCTTTTTCATCAACTTTAAACAGGAAGAATTCTGGCTCTGGTCCAAGATTGAAATCTGAGAATCCTAATGCTTCCATTTCTTTTAACACACGCTTTAAGTTGTTACGTGGGTCGCCATCAAATGGAGTACCATCAGCATTGTAAATATCACAGATTAAACGAGCTACTTTACCTTTTTCAGCTGTCCAAGGGAAAATTACCCAAGTATCTAAATCCGGATATAAATACATATCAGATTCTTCAATACGTACGAAACCTTCAATAGAAGATCCATCAAACATCATTTTGTTATCAAGAGCTTTTGTTAATTGGCTCACTGGAATTTCTACGTTTTTAATTACCCCTAAAAGGTCCGTAAATTGCAGACGGATATACTTTACATTCTCTTCTTTCGCCAAACGGAAAATATCTTCTTTTGTGTACCTAGCCATTATAAATTCCTCCTTAGTCCCTCTAAACACCTTCAGAATCAGTTATCTTTAGTGAAAAAACCTTGAAATGTCACCTTGTCGCAATGAAGTCCGATTAAATCTACCTGTATGTTGTAGTTCATCTCGAAGAATTTTGCGAAGCTCGGATTTTGAAATTTCTTTCGTTTCTTCTTTTACTTTCACTGCTTCTGTTTGATTTTCTTTCATTTGCAATACTTGTTTAATTCCGGCCATATTTAAGCCTTGATCTAACAAATCTTTAATTTCCAACAATTTATCTACATCGTTAAATGAAAATAATCTACGATTCCCTTTTGTACGGGTTGGAAAAATAAGATTATGCTCTTCATAGTAGCGAATTTGACGTGCAGATAATTGTGTTAAATCCATTACAATACCAATTGGAAACAGCGGAGCAGAACGTCTATCTTCTTTCATTGTTTCAGTTCCTCCTTCGCCTTAACTGTTTCTCATTTTATACCATGTTATGTTTAGTGTCAATAGATGTTAGCTTTTCTTACATGTTTTTTTATAAATTTTTCCACTCTTTTTTCTAATGGTACAAATGATTGCTTTCACACGAAAAAAGCTGCCGAAATCGACAGCTTCCCTTTAAGAAATTGTTAATAGATTTTTTTCAATTAACGCATCAATCGCAGAACAAATCGCAATCTTTACATGCGAATAAGTTAACCCACCTTGTACGTAAGCAACATAAGGCGGACGAATTGGGCCATCAGCTGACAATTCGATACTTGCACCTTGAATAAACGTCCCCGCAGCCATAATTACATCATCCTCATAACCTGGCATATAGTTTGCATACGGAGTGAAATGCGAATTAATCGGAGATGCATATTGAATCGCTTGACAGAACGCAACCATACGATCTTTATCATCAAATTGAACAGACTGAATTAAATCTGTTCTTGAAGCATTCCACGCTGGCGATGTATTCATTCCTAACTTTTCTAAAAATGCCGCTGTAAAAATCGCACCTTTCAGCGCTTGCCCCGCAACATGCGGCGCTAAGAAGAAACCTTGATACATTTCTTGTAGACTGTATAAAGATGCCCCTGCTTCCGCACCAATCCCCGGAGATGTTAGACGATATGCACACGCTTCAACATACTGTTCTTTACCGACAATGTAACCACCCGTTTTAACAATTCCCCCGCCAGGATTCTTAATAAGAGAACCTGCCATTAAGTCCGCACCAACATGACATGGCTCTTCTTCTTCAATAAATTCGCCATAGCAGTTATCTACAAATACAACAACATCAGGTTTAATCTCTTTCACAAACGCAATCATCTCTTTAATTTGTGAAACAGTAAACGATGGACGAGTAGCATATCCTTTTGAACGCTGAATACCAATCATCTTCGTATTACTATGGATCGCAGCTGCAACAGCTTCAAAGTCCACAAACCCCTCTTCAGTTAACGGAACTGCGTTATAACCAATATTATATTCTTTAAATGAGCCTACACCTTTTCCGCGCACACCAACGATTTCTTCTAACGTATCATACGGTTTCCCCGTTATGTATAGTAACTCATCTCCCGGACGTAAAATACCAAATAAAGCTGTTGAAATTGCATGAGTACCCGAAATAATTTGAGGACGAACAAGACCCGCTTCCGCTCCAAATACATCCGCATACACTTTCTCTAACGTGTCACGACCAATATCATCATACCCATAACCTGTCGTCGGAATAAAATGCGAATCACTAATTTTATGTTTACGAAAACTTTCTAGCACACGAAATTGATTACTCTCAATTACTTCATCCACACGTTTATGCACTTCTATAATTTGACTTTCTACTTCTTTTACGATTGGAGCCATTTTTTCTCCATTTTTCAAACGATCAAACATTATTATTTTCTCCTTCTTCCACTAAAAATCTCTTTAATTGCCCATTAAGCGATGAATGAGCAAATATATATCCTGTACAATCATATACAAATTTATCTTCTAGAAACTCCATTTTAGTTAATAACGTTTCCGTCTTTAAAAGCGTTAACAACCTACCTTCACTCGGAGGAATTTCCACTTGATAATCATCCATTTCTTCCTTCATCTTCATTTCTATCGCTTCTTTTATACGCAGTAAATCACTTTCCTCAAAAGCACTAGTCATTAAGAAATCACTTTTCGGAAATGGAATGAAGTTTTGATGCAATTTATCTTTTTTATTATATAACGTAATAATAGGAATATGATTAATTTCAAGGTCTGACAATAATTGTTTTACTGTCTGCTCATGCCCTACATAATTAGAATCTGCCGAATCAACAACATGTAAAATAACATCCGCTTCACCAGCTTCTTCTAGTGTTGAACGAAAAGCAGCAATTAATGACGTAGGTAAATCTTGTATAAAACCAACTGTATCAGTTAGCAATACTGTATAACCAGAAGGTAACGGCATCTTTCTTGTTGTCGGATCTAACGTTGCAAACAATAAGTTTTCTTCAAACGTATCCGCTTCCGTTAATCTATTAAATAGCGTCGATTTCCCTGCATTTGTATACCCTATTAATGAAACTTGAAATACTTTATTGTCTTTTCTTCTCTCACGGTATCTTTTTCGATGTTCCACAACAACCGCAAGTTGTTTCTTTATTTCATCAATACGCGATCGAATATGACGACGGTCCGTTTCAAGCTTCGTCTCTCCCGGTCCTCTTGTACCAATTCCACCACCAAGACGTGATAAAGACAAACCTTGCCCCATAAGGCGCGGCATTGTATATTGCAACTGAGCTAGCTCTACTTGAAGCTTACCCTCTCTCGATTTCGCACGTTGCGCAAAGATATCTAGTATTAACTGCGTTCGGTCAATCACTCTCGCATCTAATACTGAAGATAAATTCCGAATTTGGCTTGGTGTTAACTCGTTGTTAAAAATAATAACAGCTGGTTCTAATTCTTCAGTTAACAGCGTAAGCTCTTCAAGTTTACCTTTTCCTATATAAGTCGCAGGATGAAACTTCGGGCGCTTTTGCGTCGTTGATACTAACACTTCCGCTCGCGCAGTCTTTGCTAGCGATACAAGCTCTTTCATGGAATGCATAAATTTTTCATCATCATCTTGCGACAATTGACAGCCAACTAATATGACTTTTTCTTTTTCTTCCATCAAATATGTTCACTCATCCTTTTCGAAATTTAAACCTTCTAATATAATAGCAGAGGAAGCATATTTCATCTAGTTAGCGGGGGAGAAAATTCATGGCATGGGAGATTTTTAGCATCATAGGCACAATCGCCTTCGCACTAAGCGGAGCCATTGTTGCAATGGAAGAAGATTATGATATTTTCGGGGTATATATTTTAGGAATGGCAACCGCATTTGGGGGAGGTGCCCTTCGTAATTTATTAATCGGTTATCCAATCGTCGCATTTTGGCAACAAGACATGTTATTCCAAATCGCACTATTATCAATGACGATTATTTTTCTTTTTCCAAATAAATTAATTAGACAGTGGAAAAAATGGGAAAACATCACGGACGCCATCGGTTTATCAGCATTCGCTGTACAAGGAGCACTCTATGCTCAAAAACTAGATTTACCAATTAGCGCTACAATCGTAGCTGCTGTTTTAACAGGCATCGGCGGCGGTATTATCCGCGACCTTTTAGCTCGTAGAAAACCTCTTGTCCTCCGAGCTGAAGTATATGCGTTTTGGACGATTTTAGCAGGTTTCTTAATTGGCGCTAAAATTATCGTTAGCGATTGGGCTTTATACACCTTATTCATTTTAATTGTTTGCTTCCGCATGATTTCTATTCATTACAAATGGCATTTACCGCATAGACGTATCGATACAAAGGAACGTTCAATGCATAAATAACACTCTAACCTCTTTACATATCGTAAAGAGGTTTTTCTTTTCTAACGAGTTTTTCTTTACATAATGTTTATACTAATTTTTAAAGCGAGGTGAATACCAATGACAAACCATGTTAACAAAGGTGCTCAAAAAAGCTCAGTAAACCAATTTGGACACGATCCTAATTCAGCACACGAAAAGAGCGCTAAAATGGAACGCTTCCATAAATCTCACCAAGAAAAAGAAAAAAAAGAATAAACGAACTTATGCACAAAAAACAGACGCACAGTTTATGTACTGTGCGTCTCCTCTTCCAACATTAAATCAACACTTGATATTCCAATTAAATCATACTTATCATACGTATCTTCTTGCAACAACCGCATAGCCTGTGTGCGAATTGATTTTTCAACAATATTCCGTACGTACCGCCCATTACTAAACGATGTAATTTGCGACGAATACTTTACAGCATGTAAATGATCTCTAAATTTCCACTCAGCTTCCTTTGATAACTGGTATTCACGCTCTTCATACATTCTCTTTCCAATTTCCAACAACTGATTTACCGAGTAATCCGCAAATTCAATAATAAATGGAAAACGAGATTGTAATCCTGGATTTAATGAAAGAAAATGATTCATCTCTCTTGAATATCCAGCTAAAATTAATACAAAACCGTGCTGCTTATCTTCCATATGCTTCACAAGTGTATCAATAGCTTCCTTCCCAAAATCCTTCTCTCCACCCCGCGCTAATGAATACGCTTCATCAATAAATAAAATCCCTCCCATAGCCTTCTTTATTAAATCTCTCGTCTTTTGCGCTGTATGACCGATATACTCACCTACAAGATCAGCACGTTCAGCTTCAACTAAATGCCCCTTCGATAAAATATTCATCTCAAACAACAATTTTCCTATCATTCTAGCAACGGTTGTCTTCCCAGTACCGGGATTCCCCCTAAATAACATGTGAAGCACTTGCTTCTCAGACTTCAACCCCACCTCTTGCCTTTTTTTATTTACATAAATCCAAGCATAAATTTCTTTTATTATCTTTTTTATATCATCCATCCCAACAAGTTTTCCCATCTCTTCTTCAATTCTCTGCAACATCTCATGTTTAGTAGTGGTTTCACTTGAAATTACCGTTTGATTTTCTGATGCCGGTAACGAAATTTTTTTTCGATGGTTTAATACAATATTAATTTGATTGTTATTTTTCTTACGCATCGATTGTTCCATACAATCACCTCATTTTATCCACTCACCAAATATTATTATTCCAGTCCCTCTTGCAAATGCCTATTTTCAGAAAAGTTTGCTATAATATAAGAAATAATTAAGGTGGTGGGACTATGGAAACAACGGAATTCCATGATACAATACAAGCCTTTTCTATTTTTTTATTGAATAAAGGCCGAAAGTCTTCAACCATTAAACGTTACGTTTATGACATTGAAGATTTTGGACATTGGTTAGAAAAAAACAAAAAGCTCCCTTCCAGTAATATATGGGCAACACTTTGTACAAAAGACTATGAAGATTACTTTTCAGACTTAAAAAAGAATCGACACTACTCTGAGAAAACAATGCATCGCGTATTTATTGTATTAAATAGAATGCATCATTTTCTTAACATTCCAAATCCATTAAAGAATATGGAAATTACTATTCAACCAAACCGTTCATTGCGTAATGAAGATTTCATTTCATCCGATGAAGAAAAAAGATTAAAGCATATAGTCACTTCATTAGAAGGACTTTCAGAAAAACAACGTCCTGTTCGTCCGTTATTAATGGATCGTAATATTTCTATTTTAAGTCTATTAATCGATTACGGACTATCCTTACAGGAACTTACAGCACTAGCTATGCATCACGTTCATTTCGAAACTAATACACTTTCTATTCCAGCAACCGCAGGCGTAGAAAGAACAATCACATTAGCAACCGAAGACAAAAAACAACTGTACACATATTATAAAAGTATTCCAGAACCAGTTCGTCCTAAATACCATAGTAATGACCCATTGTTTGTTGCATTCGATTTTAACCGCGGAACATACAGATGGGTATACGAAAACGACGCACCAAAAGCACTAACAGAAATCGCTATCCAAAAAATGATCCGACTTGAAGTAGCAAGAGCGAATTTACGCAAAGGAATCTCAGGACAACACTTTCGCAACACCTATATTTTAAACTTAATAAAAAAAGAAACGCCGGAATCAGAAATTATAAAACTAGCTGGATTCAAATCAAAAATTTCACTAAAACGATATTATAAATACGCAGAAAATAGAAAAAACGCCTTATTGTAAGGCGTTTTTTCTATTTTCTCTTTAAACAAAAAATTTTACTATGACCATTTAACTAATTTTTGCATCTACTATGATGAGTTTCATTCACATTCTCATTAGAAAGGAGAGATTTAATGTCTCGTTATGACGACAGTCAAAACAAATTCTCCAAACCATGCTTTCCAAGTAGCGCCGGACGAATCTCAAACACACCATCCATCCCAATTTCTAAAGCACAAATTAGAACATTTCGAGCGATTATTAACGATTTAATTAAAATAATCCCAAAGCTTTTCGCCAATCCGTCTCCTAAAAACATCGAAGATCTAATTGATACTTTAAACCTACTAAGTAAATTCATCTGTTCGCTAGACGCTACTTCCTCCCTGAAAGCGCAAGGATTAGCTATTATAAAAAACTTAATAACTACATTAAAAAATCCAACCTTCGTACCGGATGCTGTATTTGTTGAACTCCAAATTTTAATTAATTATTTACTTTACATCACAAAGTTATTCCGAATCGATCATTGTACACTCCAAGAACTCCTTAAATTAATTGCAGAGTTACAAACTACTCTAGTTAATTCAGCTTCGTTCGGCAGAGGGCCTACAGGGCCTACTGGACCAGCTGGAGCTACGGGTGCCACTGGGTCTCGAGGTAATACGGGGGCTACGGGTGTCACTGGACCTCAAGGTAACACGGGCGCTACTGGGCCTCGAGGTAATACGGGCGCTACCGGACCTCAAGGTAATACAGGCGCTCAAGGCAACACAGGTGCTACCGGCGCTACTGGACCTCAAGGTAATACAGGCGCGCAAGGTAACACGGGCGCTACCGGACCTCAAGGTAATACAGGCGCTCAAGGTAACACGGGCGCTACTGGACCTCAAGGTAATACGGGCGCTCAAGGCAACACAGGTGCTACCGGCGCTACTGGACCTCAAGGTAATACAGGCGCTCAAGGTAATACGGGCACTCAAGGCAACACGGGCGCTACCGGACCTCAAGGTAATACAGGCGCTCAAGGTAACACGGGCGCTACCGGACCTCAAGGTAATACAGGCGCTCAAGGTAACACGGGCGCTACTGGACCTCAAGGCAATACTGGCGCTCAGGGTAACACAGGTGCTACTGGACCTCAAGGTACTACTGGTGCTCAAGGTAACACGGGCGCTACCGGCACCACTGGACCTCAAGGCAATACTGGTGCTCAAGGTAACACGGGCGCTACTGGTGCCACTGGACCTCAAGGTAATACGGGCGCTCAGGGTAACACAGGCGCTACTGGTGCTACTGGACCTCAAGGCAATACTGGTGCTCAAGGTAACACGGGCGCTACCGGACCTCAAGGCAATACTGGCGCTCAAGGCAACACGGGGGCCACTGGCGCTACTGGTGCTACTGGACCTCAAGGCAATACTGGTGCTCAAGGTAACACGGGCGCTACCGGACCTCAAGGCAATACTGGCGCTCAAGGCAACACGGGGGCCACTGGCGCTACTGGACCTCAAGGCAATACTGGCGCTCAAGGCAACACAGGTGCTACCGGCGCTACCGGACCTCAAGGTAATACGGGCGCTCAAGGTAACACGGGCGCTACTGGACCTCAAGGTAATACAGGCGCGCAAGGTAACACGGGTGCCACTGGTGCTACCGGACCTCAAGGCAATACTGGTGCTCAAGGTAACACGGGTGCTACCGGCACCACTGGACCTCAAGGTAATACAGGCGCTCAAGGTAACACGGGCGCTACTGGACCTCAAGGTAATACAGGCGCGCAAGGTAACACGGGTGCCACTGGTGCTACCGGACCTCAAGGCAACACGGGCGCTACCGGCGCTACTGGACCTCAAGGTAATACGGGCACTCAAGGTAACACGGGGGCCACTGGTGCTACCGGACCTCAAGGCAATACTGGTGCTCAAGGTAACACGGGTGCTACCGGCACCACTGGACCTCAAGGCAATACTGGTGCTCAAGGTAACACGGGTGCTACCGGCACCACTGGACCTCAAGGCAATACTGGTGCTCAAGGTAACACTGGCGCTACTGGTGCCACTGGACCTCAAGGTAATACGGGCGCTCAGGGTAACACAGGCGCTACTGGTGCTACTGGACCTCAAGGCAATACTGGTGCTCAAGGTAACACGGGCGCTACCGGACCTCAAGGTAATACAGGCGCTCAAGGTAACACGGGCGCTACTGGACCTCAAGGCAATACTGGGGCTCAGGGTAACACAGGTGCTACTGGACCTCAAGGTACTACTGGTGCTCAAGGTAACACGGGCGCTACCGGCACCACTGGACCTCAAGGCAATACTGGTGCTCAAGGTAACACGGGCGCTACTGGTGCCACTGGACCTCAAGGTAATACGGGCGCTCAGGGTAACACAGGCGCTACTGGTGCTACTGGACCTCAAGGCAATACTGGTGCTCAAGGTAACACGGGCGCTACCGGACCTCAAGGCAATACTGGCGCTCAAGGCAACACGGGGGCCACTGGCGCTACTGGTGCTACTGGACCTCAAGGCAATACTGGTGCTCAAGGTAACACGGGCGCTACCGGACCTCAAGGCAATACTGGCGCTCAAGGCAACACGGGGGCCACTGGCGCTACTGGACCTCAAGGCAATACTGGTGCTCAAGGTAACACGGGCGCGCAAGGTAACACGGGTGCCACTGGTGCTACCGGACCTCAAGGCAACACGGGCGCTACCGGCGCTACTGGACCTCAAGGTAATACGGGCACTCAAGGCAACACGGGCGCTACCGGAACTCAAGGTAATACAGGCGCTCAAGGTAACACGGGGGCCACTGGTGCTACCGGACCTCAAGGCAATACTGGTGCTCAAGGTAACACGGGTGCTACCGGCACCACTGGACCTCAAGGCAATACTGGTGCTCAAGGTAACACGGGTGCTACCGGCACCACTGGACCTCAAGGCAATACTGGTGCTCAAGGTAACACTGGCGCTACTGGTGCCACTGGACCTCAAGGTAATACGGGGGCTCAGGGTAACACAGGCGCTACTGGTGCTACTGGACCTCAAGGCAATACTGGTGCTCAAGGTAACACAGGCGCTACCGGACCTCAAGGCAATACTGGCGCTCAGGGTAACACAGGTGCTACCGGCGCTACTGGACCTCAAGGTAATACAGGCGCGCAAGGTAATACGGGCACTCAAGGCAACACGGGTGCTACCGGCACCACTGGACCTCAAGGTAATACAGGCGCTCAAGGTAACACGGGCGCTACCGGACCTCAAGGTAATACGGGCGCTCAAGGTAACACAGGGGCTACCGGCGCTACTGGACCTCAAGGTGATACAGGCGCGCAAGGTAACACGGGTGCCACTGGCGCTACTGGGCCTCGAGGTAATACGGGCGCTCAAGGCAACACGGGTGCCACTGGCGCTACTGGACCTCAAGGCAATACTGGCGCTCAAGGTAACACGGGCGCTACCGGCGCTACTGGACCTCAAGGCAATACTGGCGCTCAGGGTAACACGGGTGCCACTGGCGCTACTGGGCCTCAAGGTAATACAGGCGCTCAAGGTAACACGGGCGCTACTGGACCTCAAGGTAATACGGGCGCTCAAGGCAACACAGGTGCTACCGGCGCTACTGGACCTCAAGGTAATACAGGCGCGCAAGGTAACACAGGCGCTACTGGACCTCAAGGTAATACAGGCGCGCAAGGTAACACAGGCGCTACTGGACCTCAAGGCAATACTGGTGCTCAGGGTAACACAGGTGCTACTGGACCTCAAGGTACTACTGGTGCTCAAGGTAACACGGGCGCTACTGGACCTCAAGGCAATACTGGTGCTCAAGGTAACACGGGTGCTACCGGCACCACTGGACCTCAAGGCAATACTGGTGCTCAAGGTAACACAGGCGCTACTGGTGCCACTGGACCTCAAGGTAATACGGGGGCTCAGGGTAACACAGGCGCTACTGGTGCTACTGGACCTCAAGGCAATACTGGTGCTCAAGGTAACACAGGCGCTACCGGACCTCAAGGCAATACGGGCGCTCAGGGTAACACAGGCGCTACCGGTGCCACTGGACCTCAAGGTAATACGGGCGCTCAGGGTAATACAGGGGCTCAAGGTAACACGGGGGCTACCGGCGCTATTGGACCTCGAGGCAACACGGGCGCTACTGGACCTCAAGGCAATACAGGCGCTCAGGGTAACACGGGCACTACTGGACCTCAAGGTAATACGGGCGCTCAAGGTAACACGGGCGCTACTGGTCCTCGAGGCAACACGGGCACTACTGGACCTCAAGGTAATACGGGGGCTACCGGAACTCAAGGTAATACAGGCGCTCAAGGTAACACGGGCGCTACCGGAACTCAAGGCAATACTGGCGCTCAGGGTAACACAGGCGCTACCGGCGCTACTGGTATCGGAGTTACTGGACCAACTGGACCGACGGGGCCTTCTGGCGGGCCGACTGGACCTCAAGGGAATACTGGCGCTCAAGGTAACACAGGTGCTACTGGACCTCAAGGCAATACTGGTGCTCAAGGTAACACGGGCGCTACCGGCGCTACCGGGCCTCAAGGGAATACGGGCGCTCAAGGGAATACGGGCGCTCAAGGACCGACTGGTGCTACTGGCGCTACTGGAATTGGCGTTACAGGACCGACTGGCCCGACTGGAACTGGTTTCCCAGTAGCAACAATTGTCGTTACAAACAACATTCAACAAACAGTACTCCAATTTAATAACTTTATCTTTAGTACTGCAATTAACGTAAACAATATTATCTTTAACGGCACAAATACAGTTACTGTTATCAACGCTGGTATTTATGTAATTAGCGTATCCATTTCTACAACTGCGCCAGGATGTGCTCCACTTGGAGTAGGAATTTCAATTAATGGGGCAGTCGCAACTGACAACTTCTCTTCAAATCTAATAGGCGACTCACTTTCCTTTACAACAATTGAAACTTTAGCGGCTGGCACAAATCTTTCTGTCCAATCTACTCTTAACGAGATTACAATTCCTGCAACCGGAAACACTAACATCAGGCTAACTGTATTTAGAATCGCTTAAATTTCAATCTTATGCAGTTAATAACAAATAAAAAAAGAGCGAGTTCTCTCGCTCTTTTTTGTTATGTACAGTTAATTACTATTCTAATTCAATGGAAACATTTTTTTGAGGTACAAATGTAGAAATTGCATGTTTATAAATAAGCTGTTGCTTACCTTCTGTTTCCAGTAGGACTGTAAAGTTATCAAAACCTTTAATTAATCCACGAAGCTGGAAACCATTTAATAAGTACAGCGTAACGAACGTATTTTCTTTACGGAGTTGATTTAAAAACTGATCTTGAATATTGATTGATTGCTTCATGTCGAATCCTCCTCTTTTTCTCTACTTACTATTATTCGACTTTAGTTGTAACTTTCCTTCTATGTATCGTAAAATTTCTGACGTTTTTTCACCATCAGTAACATCGAACCACGCGACATCCATTTTATTACGGAACCACGTTAATTGACGTTTGGCATAACGGCGTGAATTCGTCTTTAATTGTGATACCGATTCTTCTAAAGAGACACGATTCTCAAAATAATCATATAGCTCTTTATAACCAATCGCCTGAATAGATTGACACTCTCGCACTCCTCTTTCATGCAGACCTTTTACTTCCTCTAATAAACCTTGTTCAATCATTAGGTCAACACGCAAGTTAATGCGATCGTATAGCATTTCTCGATCCATTGTCAAGCCAATTAATGAAACATCGTACAGTAACTCGTTTTCTTGTTTTTCGAGCTGGTTACTCATTTTTTCACCCGTCGTGTGAAAAATTTCTAACGCCCGAATAACACGCCTTACATTATTGGCATGAATACGCTCTGCACTTTCTGGATCTACTTCTTGCAACTTTTTATGTACATATTCCACACCGTGTTCTAGTGCCAACTTTTCCATCTGTTCTCGGTATGTAGCGTCCCCAGCCTCATCTGTAAACTGGTAATCGAATAGAACAGATTGTATATAGAGACCGGTTCCACCAACAATAATTGGTAATTTCCCGCGCTCTGTAATTTCTCGAATGCACTTACGGACACGTTCTTGAAATTCCGCCACAGAAAATGAATCTTCCGGATTTTTTATATCAATCATATAATGCGGAATTCCGTCCATCTCATCTATCGTCACCTTTGCAGTCCCGATATCCATCGTACGATAAATTTGCATGGAATCACCACTAATAATCTCACCATTCAACGCTTTTGCAAGATCGATACTTAATTTCGTCTTCCCGACAGCAGTTGGCCCAATGATGACAGCAACTTTTTCGCGTTGCACTTCTCCCATATCATTCAACTCTCTTTATGTAATATACTCCATCTATTGATTATACCCAATCTTACCAATTTTAACGGCATGATTGCAAGTTCTTTGAATCCAGTACATGAAATTACACATAAAAAAAGAGCATAGCTTGTCCAATTCTGCATATACATGATAAAAAATAGCTCGGAGAGGGTGCCATGACTATGAAACAAGCGACTATCGATTTTCCATTATTAATAAAAGACCTTATTTTAGCTACCGCTACAAAAGAACAAAATTGTTCACAAGAAGAATTATACTTCGCACTAAATTGTTTACTACGTTCCTTTCATTCTACTCTTCAAGAAACAGCGTTACATCCAGAAAATAAAAATACAGAGTATATGCAAACTCAATTTTGCACCGCGTATAAAATTATTACAGGCAAAACAATTTACCCTTTTCAATAATTCTTATATAAAAAAAGCGGCCGCTTAGACATTTTCAAGCAGCCGTTTTTTGTTTTAATAAATTATTTTATAACTTTCACTTTAACGGATTTACGACCCCAACTATCAGCAGTGCTATCTGAACCAACTAAAACATCAATACGGTTTCCTTTAATCGCACCACCAGTATCTCCAGCAATCGCTTCTCCATATCCTTCCACCCACACTTTTGATCCGAGAGGAATTACTTTCGGATCAACAGCAATAACTTTCATATTTGGGTTCGCTGTTAAATCATGCCCCATCGCAGTTAACACACGACCACCATATGTGCCATTTTCACCCGGATTCGCTGTGTAAGCTGTCGCTTCTACTGTTATTTCACGACCACCAGCAGGTTCACTTGTTTCAGTAGATTTCGCCACTGGTTTAGCTGCCGGCTTCGCTTGCGCTACTGGTTTACTTGATGCTCCACTTTTAACTGATTCTTTTCCGTTAACTGCCGTATCATTTTTAACCGCCGTTTTCACCTTAGTTGGTGCTTCAGCTTGAGCTGGAACTTCTTTTCTTTCAATAACAGGTGCTGTACCTGTTAAAAATGGTACGTGAACATACGCCGCTTTCCCACCATATTCGAATTGTAACCATTCGTTTTGTACTTGATTTGTCGTTTCAATCAAGTCATCTTTTTTAAGCGTGCCCAGAATTTCTGAATCAGTACTCGCTCCAGCACGAACGTTTAATACGTTTGCTGTTACATAATAAGAACTTTTCGTAAACTCAGCACTTACAAACGCTTCTTTGCCATCTAATTTAATTTTGGACCATCCGTTTTCTGTATTTATAACATCTAATTTATTTCCACTTAACATTTTACCTACAAGCTTTGATTCTACAGTTGGGTTTTCTCTAACGTTTAATACATCTGTTGTTACAATCGTTTCTGCTTTAGCAGAACCTGCAAAAATCCCAAGACCAAAAACTGCTGCTGTTGCTATACCTAATAATTTTTTCATGAATAGCCTCCATTTGCTTTGTTTTCGTGTTCTCATTATAGCAACAGTTTTTTGTAGAATTTCGAAAATCACACAATTACAAAGCATTCGTAATAAACGATTAATGATTTGTAACATAAATTTCCATATTAAAGAATTGTATTCCCACCAAAATTAGCAATAGTTTTCATATATTTCTCACACATTAGTATAAGAATTTTTTTCCAAAAAAAATTACAGTATTACTCTTTTGTTACAAAAAAATCACTTTTTATTACATCTTTTACCAAAATCCATCATAATCCAATTATTAAATTACTTTTTGTAATGAAAAAGGAACAACTCCTATTAGCTGTCCCTTTTTATCTTTTATTTAGCTTTCTTCTTCCAAACCCCTATCATAATAGCTGAAACAATCGTCCCAATTAATATAGAGAAAATATATAGCAACGGTTTATTCACTAATGCGATAACAAACAATCCACCATGCGGTGCCGGCAATGTAATTTGGAATAACATAGATAAGGCACCCGCGATGCTTGAACCAACAACACAGCTTACAATTACACGCACCGGATCGGCAACGGCAAATGGAATAGCACCTTCTGTAATAAACGACGCTCCCATAATATAATTTGTTAAACCAGATTTACGTTCCGCTTCAGTAAACTTCGATTTAAAGAATGTAGTTGCAAATGCAATTGCAAGTGGCGGTACCATACCACCAGCCATAACAGCAGAGTGCACTCCAAAGTTCTGTGCTTCTATTGCAGCAATACCAAATGTAAATGCAGCTTTATTAATTGGACCACCCATATCAATTGCCATCATGCCACCTAAAATAAGGCCTAATAATATAGCATTCGTACCACTCAAACCATTTAACCATCCTGTTAACATTTCATTTAATGCTACTACAGGCGGGTTTACTACTTTTTGCATTACAACTCCTGTAATTAACAATCCAAAGACTGGATATAACAAAACAGGTTTAATTCCTTCTAACTGTACTGGTAATCCTGAAAACAATCTTTTCAATCCTAAAACAACATAGCCAGCTAAGAAACCAGCAATTAATCCGCCTAAAAATCCAGCATTCGCTTGTGCTGCTAAAAATCCACCGACAACGCCAGGCATAAAACCAGGTCGATCAGCAATAGAACTTGCAATAAATCCAGCTAAAATAGGTACAAGGAATAAAAAGGCTCCTTTTTCTCCACCGCCAATATTCATTAATATTTCAGCAATAGGACCTTCCGCCTTAATTCCACCGAACATAAATGCTAATGCAATTAAAATTCCGCCACCAACAACGAATGGAAGCATATTACTTACACCGCTCATTAAATGCTTATAAATTCCTAACCCTTTTTCTTTCTCTGTACTTTCTGTCTTCCCATCTTCTTTTATTCCTTTAAAGATTGGTGCGTCTTGTTTTACAGCTCGATTAAGAAGTGTTTCCGTTTTTCTAATCCCATCAGCGACTGGCACTTGAATAACATGTTTTCCAGCAAAACGGTTCATTTCTACTTGTTTATCTGCCGCAACAATTATAGCTGTCGCTCGTTCAATGTCTTCTTTCGTTAAACCGTTCTTTACACCTGTTGATCCATTCGTTTCAACTTTAATCGCAATCCCTAATTCTGCCGCTTTTGCTTTTAAACTATCCGCAGCCATGTATGTGTGAGCGATTCCAGTCGGGCAAGCCGTAACTGCTAATACGTACGGTTCATTCCCTTCCGGCTTTGCTACTTCAACTTCAACTTCTTCTTCTTCTTTTTCATTCTCTTTTTCATCAAATAAACGGAGAAGTTCATCCTCATCCTTCGCTTCTAACAATTGCTTGCGAAACCCTTCATCCATCAATAACGTAGAGAGACGAGATAACGTTTCTAAATGAGTATTATTTGCCCCTTCACTCGCAGCAATCATAAAGAATAAATGCGCAGGCTGTCCGTCAAGCGATTCATAGTTGATACCGCTTACACTTCTACCAAAACAAATCGATGGTTGCTTAACAGCTTTTGTTTTCGCATGAGGTATTGCGATACCTTCCCCAATTCCAGTCGTACTTTGGGACTCTCGCTTTAAAATAGCTTCTTTAAATTCATCCTTATTATTTAAACGATCGGCACCACTTAATTTCTCAACTAATTCATCTATGACAGCTTCTTTATTTGAAGCTGTCAAATTCATAATGATCGTATCCCTTTTTAATAGTTCTGTAATTTTCATATGTTGTTTCCCCCTATCGCTTTGTAACAATTACTTGCGACAATAATTCTTCTACTTTTTCCTTTTTACATAAATCTGCCGAAAATGCTGTTGCACTCCCTGTTGCAACGCCATATTGGAATGCCTTTTCAATATCTTTTGTCTGTTCATATTTACCTATAAACCCTGCAACAAGAGAATCTCCTGCCCCAACTGAATTAATTACAACACCTTTTGGAACAGTTGCTTCATATATACCTTCTGCCGTAAATAATAAAGCTCCATCTCCCGCCATTGATACAATAACGTGCTCTACACCTTGTTCGATTAATTTTTTTCCATACGGTAAAATGTCTTCTACTGTTGAAAGCTCCACTCCGAATAACTCACCAAGTTCATGATGGTTTGGTTTAATTAAAAATGGCTTATTTTTAATTACATGCTGCAGTGCACTTCCACTTGCATCTACTACTACACGAATACCTTTTTCCGCTCCAAACGCAGCAATTGATTCATAAAAGGTATTTGGAATAGAGGCTGGTACACTTCCAGCAAGTACCACACAATCTCCAGATTGCATATTTTCAATTTTTTTCATTAACTGGCCAAACTGCTCTTTTGTCACAATAGGACCTTGTCCATTTAATTCTGTTTCTTCTTTCCCCTTTATTTTCACATTAATTCGAGTATCTTCATCTACTTGGACAAAGTTTGTTGTTACCCCTTCATCATGTAATACATCTTTAATAAATTGACCAGTAAATCCACCAGTAAATCCAAGTGCTACATTTTCAACACCTAAGCGATGAAGAACACGAGAAACATTAATCCCTTTCCCTCCAGGAAACTTCATATCTTTTTCTGCTCGATTTACTGTTCCTAAATCAAAAAAATTAACTTGTACTACATAATCAATAGATGGGTTTAAAGTAACTGTATAGATCATTGTTTATCAGCCTCAATTACATTGGTTTGTTGTTTATATTTTTCTAAATCAATTTCTAAATGATTTGTAATAATATTTGCATCTTCAACATTTGCAATTTTCGCAAACGCAACTTCTGAAAACTTACTTTCATCAATTAAGAAATATCCTTCGTTCGCTAATGTTAGTGCCATTTGTTTTAAGAGTGCCTCTTCTGGATCTGGCGTTGTAAAACCAAGCTGTTCATGTACACCATTCGCTCCTAAAAAACATTTATCAAAGCGATATTTCTGCATACTTTCTTGCGCCATTGCACCAATTAAAGCTTTCGTCCTACTCTTCATCATTCCGCCTAGTAAATACGCACGAATATTATTTTCAACTAAAGCTTCAATATGCATAAGTCCGTTCGTAACGACAGTAACATCTTTATTTATTAAAAATGGAATCATTTCAAATGTTGTACTTCCTGCATCTAAATAAATGCAATCACCTTGTTCAACAACGCTAGCCGCATACTTAGCAATTTGTTGTTTTATTTGAATGTTTTTGGATGATTTTTCAACCATCGTTGGCTCCTGTCCTTTTCCTGTTAAAACAGAGGCTCCGCCATGAACTCTTTTTAATAACCTTTGCTTTTCCAATTGTGCTAAATCACGACGTATTGTTGATTCAGAGCTTTCTGTTCTTTCAACTAATTGCTGTAATTTAACTACTTTCTGTTCTTTTACAAGTTGCAATATCATTTGATGACGTTCAGGAGTTAACATTTTATTCACCTCTTCTTTGATTACAGTATAATGAAAACGATCACAAAAATCAACCATAAACAATCAAAAATAATCATAATCATTCAAAAAAACGATTGCAAATAACAAAAAGAAACCTATTTGATACAATAATCAAATAGGTTTCTTCTTTCAATCCACTTATAGAGAAGCTTTATATATATTTAGAACATCATCTTTATTTAGTTTTTTAAAGTTACCAAATTCACCATAAGCCATCGCTTTATCCGCCATTAAATCAATTTCATTTTCTCCAATACCGTAATCAGCTAATGTCGCTGGTCCTTCAATTGAAGTCCAAAATTGACGTAACGCCTCAATTCCTTCTAATGCAACTTCTCGATCTGTCTTCCCATCTGTTTCTACGTCGAATACACGAATAGCGAACTGTTCAAAACGACTCACATTTTCATCTACAACATGCTTCATCCAATTTGGGAATAGAATTGCAAGGCCGCCCCCGTGCGGTATATCATGAACAGCAGAAACTGCATGCTCAATATTATGAGTTGCCCAGTCTCCTTTTACTCCCATCGCTAAAATGCCGTTTAACGCCATCGTTCCGCAATATAATATTGTTTCCCTATGCTCATAATTTTCTAAATCACTTAAAAGCTTAGGAGCTGTTTCAATGACTGTTCTTAAAATAGATTCACAATAACGATCTTGTAGTTCTGTATTTGTTCCATGATGGAAATATTGTTCTAATACGTGTGACATAATATCTACCATACCGTAAATTGTTTGATCTTTCGGTACAGACGCAGTATGAACTGGATCTAAGATTGAAAACTGCGGGAAAGTAACTGGACTACCCCATCCATACTTTTCATTCGTTTCCCAGTTTGTAATTACTGAGCCTGCATTCATTTCAGAACCTGTCGCCGCAAGAGTAAGTACAGTACCAAATGGTAACGCCTCGCCAGCGAATGCTTTTTTCGTTACAATATCCCACACATCTCCATCATATTTACTGCCAGCAGCAATCGCTTTTGTACAGTCGATTACACTTCCACCACCAACTGCTAAAATAAATTCAACTCCATTGTCTTTACAAATTTGAATTCCTTTCTTTACAGTTGATAAACGTGGATTCGGTTCAACACCAGTTAATTCAAATACTTCCGCATTTATTTCCTGTAAAATAGAAATTACATTTTCATGAATACCGTTTCTTTTAATACTTCCTCCTCCATATACGAGAAGAACTTTTTTACCGAACTGCGGAATTTCAGTCTTTAACTGCTCCAATTGTCCTTTACCAAAAATAAGTTTTGTTGGATTACGAAATACAAAATTTTGCATATACCTTTACCATCCCTTCCATATGAAAAGCAACTATACTTTTGTATACCACACTTTTTTAATTTCACAAACAAATTTGCTTAACAAAAAAACCCCAGCCTTTAGGCTGAGGTTTTTTATTGATAATAAGGTGAGATCATTAAGTAAACAATAACACCAGATAAGCTCACATATAACCAAATCGGCATCGTCCAACGTACAATTTTACGGTGACGTGTTAATTGATTCGTAAAACCAAATACAAGTGCAAATAATGCAAGTGGTACAATAATTGCCGCAAGGATAATATGTGTAATTAAAATGATGAAATACACATATTTAATGAAACCTTCTCCACCGAAATGCGTTGCCGGTGCCAAGTAATGATACGATAAATATGACACACAAAATAATAAAGTCGTTGTAAATGCCGCAAGAATAAAACCGCGGTGCATCTTTACATTCTTTTTAATAATAGAAAATAAAGCTGCTAATAAGAATACAAACGTAAAGCTATTAAAGATTGCATTTAACATTGGTAAGATAGTTACATCAAAATGTACTTCTCCTTCATAGCCAACAGGTCCAAAGAACAAAAATAAAATAATCGCATTTACAATTACAGAAAGCGTTATCACAATAGGAGCATAGCTTTTCTGACTTGTTGATTGATCCACCAAAATGGTCACTCCCTCTTCCTTCAAATATGTATACGTAACCTCACTATTTTAACATATTATTCACAGTGTAAATGTGACAATAGTTTGACACAGTAAGACAAAACAAAGAAAAAATCCTTCTTAACAATACTTCTTAAGAAGGATTTTATCGCTTTATTATTTAAATAGCAATCCGATTAGTTTTTATTAAAAAACGTATTGCTATACGCTTGATATATTTCAGACACTTGATATCCCATTAATGAAATTGCTGTTAATGAAAAGAAACCAATCATAAGAAATCGAAACCACATATAAATCTCCTCCTTGTATTTAGCTTAAAAAGCGTTGGCTACATAACAAGTTGGATGGCATTCTTCTTCATCACTTTCCTTCTTCTTCACAATCGCCGTTATAAAACGAATCATAAAGAATATAACAAAAGGAATTTGTTTATCATTTATATTGGCATAGTTTAGCAACGGTTCTCGTTGCACATCGAACGGGGATGAGAAGGAATAGAACATACCTTGCTCTTCCATATATACGATTACAATTTTCATACAAAATACTATCCCAAGAAACGAAACAATATCTTGCCAATCCGTCGTATATAGCAAATTATAAAGCTCCAATACGTACTCTTCCATCATCATCCCCCCTTCCTTTTTTACCATTTTGCTCGCCTTCGTATAAAAAGTCAAGAAAAAAGTTTATATTCACTATGACAATAGTAATTACTTGTTTCTATGTTTATATATGATTCTTTTATAGCAATGATTGGGTGTAACTCTCTTCCAAAACAATAAATTAGAATCGAACAGATTCTTCCTTTCTACTTTCAGGTTTCAAAACTGTGCTATTTTTATTTCTATTAAGAATAAAATAAGAAAGTATTATAAGAACAGTAACAAGCATCGTTAAAAGCGCTTGCGAACGTAAAGATTCAATTGCTAGCATTGCAACTAAAACTGCTATTATAGCGGCAATTGTAACATACGTTACATACGGGAAAAGCCACATTTTCACTTTCAAATTTTGTTGTTCTACTTTTCCCATTTTTTTACGCATCTTTAAATGTGAAACTGCAATAACGAGATAAACTAGTAATGCGATCCCACCAGATGCATTCACTAAAAATAGAAAGACTTTATCTGGAGATATGTAACTAAAAACAACTCCAATATAAGCGAAGAAAGTTCCAAATAAAACTGCCCGAACTGGAACACCACTACTGCTCAATTTTAAAAATACCTTTGGTGCATCTCCTCTTTCTGCCATCGAAAAAAGCATTCTTGAGTTTGTATATAAGCCCGAATTTAAGCAAGAAAGTACAGCTGTTAAAACGATAAAATTCATAATTTGTGCTGCTGCTGGTATTCCTATATGCTCAAGTACAGCTACAAACGGACTTTTTAGTATGTTTGCTGAATTCCATGGAAGGAGTGTAACAACTACAGCAATAGATCCAATGAAAAATACGAGAATACGCCAAATTACGCTATTTGTTGCTGTTTTTACTGCTTTTACAGGTTCAGCAGACTCACCAGCCGCCACTGCAACAATCTCTGACCCCATAAATGAAAATATAACGACGGTTATTCCAAGCAGAACCGAACTTATCCCATTTGGCATAAATCCCCCTTGCCCTACTAAATTTGAAGTGCCAGGTGCTTCCGTTCCTGGTACAAACCCTAAAATAACAGCAAGTCCAAGACAAAGGAATAAGACAATACTTATTACTTTAATAAAAGAAAACCAATATTCAAATTCTCCAAATGATTTCACCGAAAAAACATTCGTCAACGTTAATAAAATTGTTAACATTAAGCTTAATAACCATAGTGGAATTTGTGGAATCCAGTATTGAATGATACCAGCACCTGCTGTAGCTTCTATTGCAATAACAATTACCCAGAAGAACCAATATAGCCACCCAATTGTATAACCCGCCCATGGACCAATTGCTTCTCGTGCATATGTTGCAAATGAACCACTCGTCGGGTTAATTGCTGCCATTTCTCCCAACATTCTCATGACGAAAATGACTAAAAGTCCTGCTAATGCATATGAAACGATAGAACCTGGTCCTGCTGAATGCACAACTGCACCACTTCCAACAAACAGACCAGCCCCTATTACGCCGCCAATTGAGATCATTGTAATGTGACGTATTTTGAGGTCTTTCTTTAGATTTTTATCCAACTCTTGTACATCCCCTTCCAAACTTAATTTTGAAATTTATGTAAGAGTATTATGCATAAAATCTTGTCCTACACTTTAAAATATATCAAAATATTCTGAATTTAATAATTGTAATTCAACCTCCTACAGAAATTATTACATTAGATTTAATAATTTTCCACACAAAATTGTTGAGAAAATTATAGTCACCTCGAAAAGAAAGAATTTTCAGATATAATTAAATAAACAAGATTATACATCTAGACAACTTTTTGTATAGGAGTGTTGATATGTTAAACAAGTTCAAATTCATTTGTTGTCTTTTAGTAATTTTCTTACTGCTACCACTAGTCCCCTTCCAAACACAAGCTGCAAACAATTTAGGATCAAAACTACTCGTTGGATATTGGCATAACTTTGATAACGGTACTGGCATTATTAAATTAAAAGACGTTTCACCAAAATGGGATGTAATAAATGTATCTTTCGGTGAAACTGGTGGTGATCGTTCCACTGTTGAATTTTCCCCTGTGTATGGTACAGATGCAGAGTTCAAATCTGATATTTCCTATTTAAAAAGTAAAGGAAAAAAAGTGGTTCTTTCAATAGGTGGACAAAATGGGGTCGTTTTACTTCCTGACAATGCTGCTAAGCAACGTTTTATTAATTCCATACAATCTCTTATCGATAAATACGGTTTTGATGGAATAGATATTGACCTTGAATCAGGTATTTACTTAAACGGAAATGACACTAATTTTAAAAACCCGTCAACTCCTCAAATCGTGAATCTTATCTCAGCTATTCGAACAATTTCAGACCATTACGGTCCAGATTTTCTATTAAGCATGGCACCTGAAACAGCTTATGTTCAGGGCGGTTATAGTGCATATGGAAGCATATGGGGTGCATATTTACCAATTATTTACGGAGTGAAAGACAAACTAACGTACATTCACGTTCAACATTCCAATGCTGGTAGCGGCATTGGAATGGACGGTAATAATTATAATCAAGGAACCGCAGACTACGAGGTCGCGATGGCCGATATGCTCTTACATGGATTTCCTGTAGGTGGTAATCCAAATAACATTTTCCCGGCTCTTCGTTCAGATCAAGTAATGATTGGGCTTCCTGCAGCACCGGCAGCAGCTCCAAGCGGTGGATATATTTCTCCAACTGAAATGAAAAAAGCTTTAGATTATATTATTAAAGGAATTCCTTTCGGAGGAAAGTATAAACTTTCTAATCAAAGTGGCTACCCTGCATTTCGTGGTCTAATGTCTTGGTCCATTAATTGGGATGCAAAAAACAACTTTGAATTCTCCAATAACTATAGAACATATTTTGATGCCATTCCCTTGCAAAAATAACAAAAAATAACAATAGGTTATATAAAGTAACCTATTGTTATTTTTTATTTATGTAAATTACTTTTTCACATCCATATCTAAATTATGAAGAGATCCTTCTCCATTTCTTAAATAGCTATTTACGAGACTTAAAAGCAATTTACCACCAACCAACATTGCACGTTCATCAAAATCAAATTGAGGATGATGATGTGGATATGTTGCTCCTATTTCTTCATTACCGGCACCTGTGAAGAAAAATGCTCCTGGAACATGTTCTAAGTAGTATGCAAAATCTTCTCCGCCCATAATAGGTGGAACCTCTAATACACGCTCTCTTCCAAAATCACGCTCTGCAATTTTCATAAAACGATTCGTTTCATCCAAATGATTAATTAATATTGGATATCCACGTTTGTATTGAATATCCACTTCCGCATGGAGTGAATGACAGATTCCCTCTACAATTCGTTTGAATTCTTCTTCTATAAAATCTCTTATTTCAGGATCTAACGTCCGAATTGTTCCTGTAAATGTAGCAGTATCCGCAATAATATTATCCGCTTGACCAGCATTGAATGTACCAACTGTTAATACAGCAGATTGTAACGGATCTACTTTTCTACTAACTAATAGTTGCAACTGATTAATAACTTGCGTCGCAACGATAATGGCATCTACAGTATGATGCGGCATACCTCCGTGACCGCCTCGCCCTTGAATCTTCACTTCAAAAGTATCCGCTGCTGCCATCATCGCTCCAGCCTTCGCACCAACAATTCCTAAGGGCATTTGAGAAGATAGATGTGTACCAAAAACAACATCTACTCCTTCTAAACAACCGTCCTCAATCATAGCAATTGCCCCGCCGGGTTCTTTCTCTTCCGCATGTTGATGTATAAGTACTATTTTTCCAGAAAGCTGGTCTCGGTTATCACTTAATACTTTTGCGACTCCTAAAAGTGTTGCTGTATGTCCATCATGCCCACAAGCATGCATTACACCAGGAACCTTTGATTTATATGAGACTTGTTTTTCATCTTGAATAGGTAGTGCATCAAAATCAGCACGTAACGCTATCGTCTTCCCAGGTATTCCACCTTCAATTACGCCGATTACCCCTCTTCCGCCTACATCCGTTTTCACATCAATACGAAAGCTTTTTAAGACTTCAGCTATTTTTTTCGGTGTTTCTATTTCTTGAAACGATAGCTCTGGGTATTGATGAAAATCTCTTCGCCACGAAACCATTTGATTATATAAACTTTCCAATTCTTTATGCCATGTTTCTATCATAAAAATTCCCCTTTCTTTTTAACAGTTTAAATAAAAAATACATAATATTCCGTATTTAATCAATGAAAAAAGAGAACTTTCTTTAAAAGTACTCTTAATTCTTCAAAATATTAAACGTTCTACTTTAGTCACTACTTTGCTTCAATACAAATAGTGAAAGCTCCGGTACACTCAAAAATCTAACAGGCATTCGGGTTGTCCCAATACCACGATTTACGTATAAGTGTAACGGCCTATTCTTCCCTTCTAATTCATACATACCTTCAACATAACTCTCAGCTAGTTTTGTAGTAATTAATGGACCTATAAAAGGAATTTGAACTTGTCCTCCGTGACTATGTCCTGACATTTGAAAATCGACTGGATAACGAGATACTTTATCTACAACATCCGGCTCATGTATTAATAGCATATTGAAATCTTGTTGTCTTAAGTTTTTTAAAGTCGAGTCTATTTGTGGCTTCCCTAATAAAAAATCATCCAAACCTGATATTGTAATATACTTGCCGTTTTCCGCTTTAATTTTCTGCACTTCATTTACTAACACAGAAAAACCAGCTTCCTCCATATACTTTTTGTAAAATAAACTACCGCCCCCACCTCTATCATGATTCCCAAACACAGCATATTTTCCTAGGGGAGCTTTAATTTTCTGCAAAATAACCTTTGCTTCTTCTCTTTCCGCACTATAGGATCCAAACTTATCTATTAAATCTCCTGTAAAAACTACTATATCTGGATGTAATTCATTCATCCTCTCCACCAAATTTTCTAGTTGTTTCAATGTAAAATCTGGTCCTAAATGTACATCTGAGAACTGCAATATTTTTTTATTATTAAACTCTTTAGGAATTGTAGGAGCGTCTATTTCATTCCACGTAACTGTTACTAGTCTTCTTTCTATTTCAGTCGCATAGAAATACAAACTTACTGGTATCATTAATATACTTATGAAACTAATAATAAATATCTTTACGATTGATTTTTTCCGTTCTTTTTTTACATGATGCGTATTCATGTTTTCACCTCTAAAATCACTTTAAAGCCTTATTGTTACATTAATGTGACAACATGAACAATGTCATTATATCCAATTTTATCCCCATTCACTTTGACAAATTTATACAGAAGTCATAACATATTTTTATAATACATAGATTCTTTAAAATGTTCCTTCTATTCAATCCATCATTCTATTAAGGAGAGGTTATTCATGTCTGTATTTACACCAGAAGAAATTACGGAACTTGCTGCTAATTCCGGAAGAAAAAAAGCTCATTTATCATTGCTCCCTATGCTAATTCTCGGTTTTTTTGGTGGTGCTTTCATAGCATTAGGATATTTACTTGATATCCATGTTATCGGAACAATGCCACAATCTTGGGGATCATTTACTAGTTTTCTAGGTGCTGCCGTATTCCCTATCGGTCTTATACTCGTTATCCTTGCAGGCGGTGAATTAGTAACTGGCAACATGATGACCGTTTCAATGGCATGGCTTCACAAAAAAATCGACTTATTTCACTTCATACGAAATTTAGTTATTGTTACGTTTAGCAATTTCATAGGTGCTATATTCGTCGCTTATTTTTTTGGTCATATCGTCGGCTTAACGGAGGGAGCTTTTTTAGCAAAAACAGTTTCTATTGCACAAGCTAAACTACAAGATACACCACTACAAGCCTTCATTTCTGCAATCGGGTGTAATTGGCTCGTTTGTTTAGCTGTTTGGCTCAGTATGGGAAGTAAAGAATTTATCGGAAAGATTGTCGGTATTTGGTTCCCTGTTATGACTTTTGTTGCTATTGGATTTCAACACGTTGTAGCCAATATGTTTGTCATCCCAGCTGCAATTTTTTCTGGTCATTTAACTTGGGGTGAATATTTTCCAAACTTCATTTTTGTTTTCTTCGGAAACTTAGTAGGGGGTATGTTATTTGTAGCATTACCTTATTTCATATCTTATAATAAGAAACTATCTTCCAATAAAGAGCAAACTGTAGTAAAGAAAAAGTCTGTATCCGCTTAAATTGAATGTCTATAAAGTGGTCCTAAAAAATATTACAAATTTCATTTTTTTTGCGAATATATGTACGTACACTTGTTCTCGAATGTTTTATACGTTATAATAACAACTTAAATAGCATTATTTACATATGAGGTGAAAAACATGAATAAAACAGAATTAATTAAAAACGTAGCACAAAACGCTGAGATTTCTCAAAAAGAAGCTACTGTAGTTGTACAAACTGTAGTAGAATCAATCACTAACACTTTAGCTGCTGGTGAAAAAGTACAACTTATCGGATTCGGTACATTTGAAGTTCGTGAAAGAGCTGCTCGTACAGGCCGTAACCCACAAACTGGTGAAGAAATGCAAATCGCAGCTTCTAAAGTACCTGCTTTCAAAGCTGGTAAAGAACTTAAAGAAGCTGTAAAATAATGAAAAAATAGCCTTCTCGTTTATGAGAAGGCTATTTTTTTCATTACATAATTAATAAAAATTTGACCATTATGCTGCTTTTTTTGTTCCTTTAAGCAAATATAACCATTTCTTTCAAAGAAAGGTTTTGCTGTAATACTCGCCTCAGTATATATCTCCCTATGCTGCAATTTCACTGCTTCTTTTTCTAACTTCTGTAGTATATAAGAAGCTATGCCTTTCCCTTGATATCCTTTATGTGTAAATAAACGATCTACGTAATGCTCATCATTATAATCCCCAAATCCCACTATTACTCCTTTATAATCGGCAACATAACAAATATTCTTTTCTAAAGACTCTAACCATCTTTCTCTATCTAGTCGATCTGGTGCCCATGCCTGTAGCTGTAACACGTTATAATCTTTTGCATTAACCGTATGAACTGTTTCATAGAACAACTGTAATACTTGCTCTAAATCCTCTTTCTGGAATGTTCTAATTATAATATCCTTCAACATATGTAAATCTCCTTATCAAACTAACACTTATTTTTTCTGCTATCTACAATTCAATATTTTTGCTTTATTATATCTTTTTATTTTCTATACGAACAAAAACAATACTTTGAATAAGTATTGTTTTTGTAATAATCATATGCATTTATTTAATGAGCTTTTTAAGATTTTAATTTAACTCTTTGTAATCGTAATGCATTTAATACGACTGATACAGAACTAAATGCCATCGCTGCTCCTGCAACCCAAGGTGCTAAGAAACCGAACGCCGCAATTGGGATTCCTAATCCGTTATAAGCTAGTGCCCAGAATAAATTTTGCTTAATATTTCTTATCGTCATCTTACTCATAAAGATTGCATCAGCAATACTATTTAAATCACCACGGATTAACGTAATATCCGCTGCTTCCATCGCTACATCAGTTCCTGTTCCAATTGCCATACCAATATCCGCCGTAGCAAGAGCGGGAGCATCATTTATTCCATCTCCAACCATCGCTACTTTCTTACCTTTTACTTGAAGTTTTTTCACTTCTTCTGCTTTTCCTTCAGGTAATACTTCTGCAATTACGTGATCAATACCAACTTGCTTAGCAATTGCCTGAGCAGTTTGTGTATTATCTCCTGTAATCATAACAACGTCTAGACCCATTTTCTTAAGCCTTGCGATAGCTACTTTTGAAGTATCTTTAACAGTATCCGCAACGGCAACTATTCCAGCATATTCCTTATCTATCGCAATAAGCATTGCTGTTTTTCCTTCTCGCTCTAGTTCTTCCATTGATTTAGAAACTTCTTCAATATCAATATTAAACTTCTTCATTAATCGGCGTGTACCAATTAATAATTGTTTTCCTTCGACAACCGATTCAATACCAAATCCCGGAATTGCTTCAAACGTTTCTGAATTTGGGATATCAATTCCCTTTTCTTTAATTCCTTCAACAATCGCTTCTGCAAGTGGATGTTCAGAATTTCTTTCTGCCGCACCGACTAATTTTAATATTTCCTTCTCTTCAAATCCGTCTGCTACAATAATATCTGTTAATACTGGTTTTCCATTTGTTACTGTACCCGTTTTGTCTAAAATAATCGTATCTAATCGATGCGTTGCTTCTAAATGCTCTCCACCTTTAAATAAAATACCATACTCAGCTGACCTTCCTGAGCCAGCCATAATAGATGTAGGTGTCGCAAGACCTAAAGCACATGGACAAGCAATAACAAGTACTGCTATCATTTTCTCAAGCGCTCCGCCAAAATCACCAGGTGTAACAAATATCATCCACACCGCAAATGTAATAATAGCAATCACAACTACAACTGGTACGAAAATACCAGAAATTTGATCAGCTACCCTTTGAATAGGCGCTTTCGATCCTTGAGCTTCTTCTACTACTTTAATAATTTGAGCTAATGCAGTATCTCTACCTACCTTAGTAGCCTTAACTTTTAAAAATCCATTTTTATTCATTGTAGAGCCGATTACTACATCCCCAATTGTTTTATCAACTGGAATACTTTCACCCGTTAACATCGATTCATCAATCGCTGACTTTCCTTCTACAATCTCACCATCTACTGGTATTTTTTCACCAGGCTTTACATAAACGATATCACCAGCTACCACTTCTTCGATTAAAATTTTCATTTCTGTTCCATCTCGTACAACTGTAGCTGTTTTCGCCTGTAACCCCATCAATTTTTTAATCGCTTCTGACGAACGTCCTTTTGCTTTCGCCTCAAATAATTTACCTAAAATAATTAATGTAATAAGTACTGCGCTCGTTTCAAAATACAAGTCTGTCATATGTTCCGAAGAACCAATTGATTGAATGCTTAAATACACACTGTAGAAATACGCTGCAGAGGTTCCAAGTGCCACGAGAACATCCATGTTGGCACTTTTATTGCGTAACGCTTTATAAGCACCAATATAAAACTGGCCTCCAATTATAAACTGTACTGGAGTTGCAAGAGCTAGCTGCACCCAAGGGTTCATAAGTATATCAGGTAAATAGATAAATGATGTAAATGAGAAGTGGCTCACCATTGCCCACAATAACGGGAATGATAAAATAAATGAAATGATAAATTTCTTCTTTTGTCGCTCAATTTCTTGTAATCGATGATCAGTTGATGCATCTTGTTCATCTGATTTTACTTCTAATTTATATCCTAACTTTGTAATCGCGCTCTTCATTTCATTTACACTGATTTCATCAGGATTAAAGTCAACTGTAGCCGATTCTAAAGCAAAGTTTACTGTCGCTTTATTCACACCTTCTAGCTTATTCAAACGTTTTTCTACTCTATTCGCACATGCTGCACATGTCATTCCCGAAACAGTAAACTCAGCTTTATCACTTACAATTCCATATCCTAACGATTCAACTTTTTCTTTAAATTGTTGCGGATTTGTTTTAGTTGGATCGTATATAATTTTTGTTTTTTCAAGTGCAAAATTTACATTTGCCTCTTGAACACCTTCTACTTTTTTAAGACCTTTTTCAATTCTATTTGCACATGCTGCACATGTCATTCCTGATATTTGAAGATTGGCCTCTTTTTGTTCATTCATGTCTCTCACCTCTATATACCCTTATAAGGTATAATTATTAGCAAAATAAATCGTACTTCGTTTAAAGTACGATTTATTTCCGTATCTAAAAATAATTATTGAACATCGTATCCTTGATCTTCAATTACAGCAACGATATCTTTTAACGTTACAACTGATGAGTCGATAGTAACTTCAACAGTTCCTTCTGATAATTGAACTTTCACTTGTTCAACACCGTTTAGTTCTTTCACGCTGCCTTCGATAGAATTTACACAATGTCCACAAGACATACCTTCAACTTTTAATGTTAACTGTTCCATTTAAAATCCTCCTCTTGTTTCTTCATTGTTTGTTAATCACAACTACATCTTACCATACCCCCCTAAGGTAATCAATGGTTTTGTATCACGATTTTTCAATTATTTTCTAAAAATTTATTTTACGCACACTTTTTCACAACAATACACCTAAGTCCTATATAAGGATAAACAAAAAAAACAAGCCAGTTACATACTAGCTTGTTTTTACGCTTTTGAAAAACGTTCAAATACTGTCATTAATTCTTCAATTGCTTCGTCACCATTACCATCTTTAATAGCTCCTGAAACACAATGACTTGTATGGTTTTTTAAGACACCCATTCCTACTTTTTTCATCGCTGCATTAATCGCAGAAATTTGAACTAAAATATCAACGCAATAACGATCATTTTCAATCATGTTTTGAATACCACGGACTTGGCCTTCAATCCTCTTTAATCTATTTATAATTTGTTCTTTTTCTTTTTCTGATCTATGTGTTACTGATTCATGCTCTTTATGATCCATATTATCACCTTCTCAAAGTTTCTCTTCATCCAATAAAACAATTACTTTTACGAGTATACCAATTATAGCATTAAATATCTATGTATGATACCCCATATGAGTATATTTCCTCTTTATGATTATTCTTAACACATTATTAGCTTCTCAGTCCCAATTATCATTATACCCTTACCTTTTTCTCAAAAAAGCATTACATCTCCCCTCAAAATTCAATAAAATGAAACATCAATAAGCGGGGATTGTCCGTCCCCGCTTATTAATGTTTCACAAATATAAAAGTCTCAATCTTTACAGATCTAAATTGAGACTTTTTTCTTCCTATATATAATTATTGTTGATCGCATACTTTTGTATCATTCACTACAGAAGTTCCTTCAACGGTTACCGTATGAAAACAATCATTCACTCGAACTGTCACAACATTATCTTGCCGATCAATGATATGATATTCATTAAAATTTTTATTCAGAGCACTGCGAATTTGCTCTCCTTCATAAATTGGAATGCCATGTGATAAAACCCAAATAAGCCCAGCGATAGCAAGAATAGTTTTCATACGATCTACCTCCTTGAGAATATAGTGAACTTTTAATCCGCGCTTTTTCAGCTTTACTAATCATAAATTGAATTAACCAAGCCTTTTGGAAGTAAGTTCATTTCGTCTATTTTATGTTTATGCTAATTGTGACCGAATTGTGACAACTTTTTGTCTCTTTAGACGAAAAGTTGAAACAAAACTTTCAAAAAGGACAATTCTACTGACACAAACAAAAGACTATGGAGGAAATTCTCCATAGTCTTTTGTTCAATTTTATTAAACGACCATTTCACTATGCTTAATCTTAAGTGTTTCAATTTGAATTGTACTATGTTCAATATGGAAATCATGTTTTAACATATTAATAATATTTTGAAGCACTTCTTGATCATCTTGATTTTTATCAATCATAACATGAACACTTAATGCATCTAATCCTGATGTAATTGTCCAAATGTGAAGATCGTGTATATCACGTACACCATCTACTTCTTTAATAGCTTGCTTAACTTGTTCTATCTCAATTGAAACAGGTGTACCCTCCATAAGTATATGAATGGAATGTTTTGTTACTCCCCATGCACTCTTTAAAATTAATAGCGCTACAATTACTGAGATAATTGGATCTGCAATATACCATGAAAATAAAAACATAAGTGCACCAGCTACTAACGCACCAACTGATCCTAAAGCGTCCCCAAGAACATGTAAATATGCGCTACGTAAATTCACGTTATTTTTCACATCACCTTGTCTCATAAGCGCCCATGCACTAATTAAATTTGCTAGTAAACCTATTGACGCAATTAACATCATTGGACCACTCGCTACAGTTGGTGGTTCAAAAAACCTTCCGATTGCTTCCCACACGATAAGTCCCGCCACAACAAATAACGTAATTCCATTAATTAATGCTGCTAATATTTCAAAACGATAATATCCATATGTTTTTGTAGAAGTAACTGTTCTAGCTGCAAGTCCTATTGCAATTAAACTTAATAATAACGAACTTGTATCACTTAACATATGTCCTGAATCAGATAATAAGGCTAAACTGTTTGTAACTAGTCCTCCAAAAAATTCAAGAAACATAATAATTGCCGTAATTACTAATGCCGTAATTAAACCTTTCTTATTCCCTTCTCTGCTCTCTTCAAAATGATGATGTCCGTGGGAATGCCCATGATGTTGGTGACCGTGATGATGTCCCATATAAATTCCTCCTTTTAATTTTGTTTTGTCTTTAATAATTCCTCTATTGAATTTTTACTTTATTTATAAATGGCTCTTTTCTTACCTGAATCGAACCTGTTGGACAGCTGGCACTTGCCGCCAACATTGCTTTCAAGAAAGTTTTTGGGATTCCCATTATTCCTTGGTTGTTATCTAATGCACTAAATGCTTTCCCTCTTCCATCTAATTGATATATATCAGGTGCTATAGAAGTACATAATCCACATGACTCACAATTCTTTTTATTTACGACCGTATAATGTAACAATATAAATCACCTCCATTATAAAAATACAATACATATGTAAGGTATATTGAAGTGTTTATTTTATACAAATTTCCCTATTCAAATAATAATGGTCTATCGGTTTTAAATCGTTATCTAATTCATAAACTAATGGTGTTCCTGTTGGAATGTTTACATATTCTATATCTTCATCTGAAATTTGATCTAAATGTTTTACTAAAGCTCGTATTGTATTTCCATGCGCTGCAATAATCACTTTTTTTCCATCTTTTAAATTAGGGGCTATTTCTTCATCCCAATATGAAACAACTCGTTTTTCTGTATCTTCTAGATTTTCTGTAAAGGGAAACTTATTTTCTTTTAAATCTCTATACTTCGGATGTGCCGCTTCATACCTCTCATCATCTTTTGTAAGAGCTGGTGGGCGTACATTTGTTGAACGTCTCCATAAAGTTACTCTCTCATCACCATATTTCCTTGCTGTTTCTTCTTTATTTAACCCTTGAAGTGCACCGTAATGTCTCTCATTTAATTTCCATGTTTTATGAACAGGTATCCACATTAAATCCATTTCCTCAAGAGTAATCCATAAAGTTCGCATCGCTCTTTTTAAAACAGATGTATATGCTATATCGAATGAGAATCCATTGGCTTTCAAAATCTCTCCAGCTTCTCTTGCCTCTCTAAGACCAGTATTTGATAAATCAACATCAGTCCAACCTGTAAACCGATTTTCAACATTCCATTCACTTTGTCCATGTCGTATTAAAACTAACTTTATCATACTTATTATCTCCTCTCCTTTTAAAGTTGCATTTTCATAAAGAAATATCTTTATGAAAATGCACGATTACTTATTGAATTCTTTCTTGTTCATTTCACTACTATGACTAAACGCTAATTCAATTAATCCATCTACATGAGAGTCATCTAATGAATAAAAAACAAGTTTCCCTTCTTTACGCTTTTTTGCTAATCCTATTGTTTGTAACAACCTTAAATGATGCGATGCTGTTGCAATACTACTATGAATAATACTTGCGACATCACGTACGCAAAGTTCCTTTTCCATATACAATGCATAAGCTATTTTTAATCGTGTTTCATCTGCAAGTGCCTTAAACATTTTCGCTACACTACTTATATTTTCTTTCTCCAACATGTCACTTGCATGTTTTACTTTTTGCTCATCATGATAACAAAGTTCACAATGTTCTTCCTTCATATGTAACACCTCTTATTCAAATGCATATTTGATTATGTATGTAGTATACCTTATTAACTAAAAGAATCCCACATAATATGGGATTCTTTTTTATGCTATTAATTCTTCTATAAATGACTAATAAATCTTAATCCTTTACTTAAAGAAGTCGGCACAACAGATGCATGGTTCTCCCCTTCAGCTTCATAAAACTTAAATCTAAACTGATCGTGTTTTACTTGGAGAAGGCGCTCTGATAATTCATTTGCACCTACAACCATATGCTCTCGCTCCAATGATCCGACTGTAAGGAATACCCCTGTTTCAAACTTAGCATTATTTAATTCATTTATAAGGTTCTCTTCTTTTTTAAGCACGGATTGGTTATTCCACCAAATAGATGGGCTACTAATAAAATAATTTTGGAAGGCATTTACGTTTGTAAACAGTATATGTAAAGCAAATAAACCACCTAAAGAATGCCCAAATAACGTTTGCTTTCCTTTATCAATCTCAAAACTTTTTTCAATTTGTGGTTTCAATTCTTCTTCAATAAATGTAAAGAAGTTAGGTGCCCCTCCTGTTTTAGGCCACGGTTTGCCATCCGGTTTTAACGGAGCATCTTTTGAAATTACAATAGGCGTAAAATCATAGCATCTTTCTTCTCCTGAAAATGCCCCTTCAATTGGATAACCAATACCTACTATAATAGCTGGTGAAACACCTGTTTTTTCTGCTCTAACTGACTGTATTTTAACCGCTTCGTGGAATGTTTGAAAAAATGCGTTTCCATCTAATACATATATGACAGGATAACCTGAATCCGGTGCTGGCTGCTTCGGCTTTGAAATATGAATTTGATATTCCTTACCTTCTAATTTTGAATACATTTTCCACTGTTCTGTATTAGATGTAACAATCTGCTGTTTTTCAATAGTTGTATTCATTGTAAATCCCCCTTTGTTAACTTGTTACATATATTTCTACTTTCTCTTCTTGAGATACAACGCTATCGTAGCCGAAACAAACAGGAGACCCATTATACGGATCAATCATGACACGCGCATCAATATGAAATACTTCTTTTAATACTTCATTTGTAATTATTTCTTCTGGGCTACCAGTTGTAACAATTTCCCCTTCTTTCATTGCAATGATTTCATCTGAAAACCTTGCTGCATGGTTAATATCATGTAATACCATAACAACCGTACAATTATGTTCTTTATTTAATTTCTCTACAATTTGTAATACATCTAATTGGTGGGACATATCAAGATATGTAGTTGGTTCATCTAATAGCAACACTTCCGTTTCTTGCGCTAACGCCATTGCTAGCCATACCTTTTGTCGTTGACCACCTGATAAATTTGTAATTTGTCTCGTTCGAAAAGCAGATGTTTTCGTTATATCTAATGCCCAATCAATCATCTCTTTATCTTTTGAGGTTAACTTATTTACGTTATTTCGATGTGGATAGCGTCCATAAGAGATCAATTCTTCTACTTTAAGCTCTCCTGGTGCAATCGGAGTTTGCGGGAGTAAAGCTAACTGCTTCGCAATTTCTTTCGTTGGAATTGTATTTAAATCCTGTCCTTGCAAATACACTTTACCACTTTTTTGCTTTAAAATTCGTCCCATCGTTTTTAATAGTGTTGATTTCCCGCACCCGTTTGGCCCTATAATTGTCGTTACTTTTCCTTCTTGTATTTCCACATTTAAATCGCGAAACACTGTAAGCTTTTCATAACTCGTTTCTAAATTTTTTGCACTTAAAATACTCACTTCTATTCCCCCTCTTACGCTTTCGCCTTATAAAGTAAATATAAGAAATACGGTACACCGACAATAGAAATAACAATTCCAACTGGTAACTCTATAGGTGTGAAAACTGTTTTTGCAATAAAGTCTGAAGCAATTACAAGAAACATTCCGATTACTCCGCACGTAGGAATTATATATTTATGCTGAATACCGACGAGCCTTTTCGCTATATGCGGTGCCATTAATCCGATGAAACCAATACTTCCTGAAACAGCAACACATGCACTCACAAGTCCGATACTACTTAATAGTAAAATTGATTTCTCTCGTTCTACTGCAACACCTAAACTTGTAATACTCGTTTCTTCCAATTGAAATAAATCTAATAAATAAGCTTTCTTTTGTATAAGCGGAATTAAAATGATAAGCCACGGTAACATAGCAACAATATACTTCCAGTTTGCACTATATATACTTCCAGATACCCAAACTGCAGCCATTTCAAAATCAGTTGACTTCATTTTGAGTGATAAATACATAGAGAATGCTCCAAATCCTGATCCAATTGCAATCCCTGTTAACAAAAGTCGCTGTGAATCTAACTTACCGTTTTTCCAAGAAAACAGATAGATTATGATAGCTGCACCTAATCCACCAACTAAACCAAACATTGGCATCATCATAATAGAAACCCAGTCTGTGCTCTTTAATTGTCCTTGAAAGAAAAACATAAAAATGACGATGGCTGTTCCTGCCCCGGCATTTACTCCTAAAATACCCGGATCTGCCAATCCATTTCTCGTAATCCCTTGAATAACGGCACCCGCAACGCCTAATCCTAATCCTACTAATCCAGCAATTATAATGCGCGGAAGACGAAAATCAAAAATAACTAAATCATGCTCTGGTACTGGGTCTATTCTAAAGAGTGTTTTAAATACATCTGTAATCGTAATGTCGAACGTACCATTCGTTAAACTAATATAAATTGCACTAAAAATTAAAAATATAATAATCCCCATCGTCATTCCAAAACGTTGACTTGAACTTTTAGGCATGTCTCTCTCCTCCTCTTGTACGGATTAAATAAAGGAAGAATGGAATTCCAATTAAAGATGTAACAACTCCAATTGGCGTTTCAAATGGATAGTTTACAAATCTACTTAATACATCACATAATGCTAAGAAAATTCCACCAATAACGCCTGCACATGGCAAAATCCACTTATAATCTACCCCAATTATAAAGCGAGTAATATGCGGAATAATTAAACCTACAAAACCAATTTTCCCAACTAAAGCAACTGCCGTTCCAGTTAAAAAAATTACTGATAAAATCGCCATTGCTTTAACTAGTTTTGTACGCTGTCCTAGATTAATAGAAACTTCTTCTCCTAAAGAAAGAATGGTAATAGATTTTGATATGAACAGTGCTAAAATTATCCCAATTATCCCAAAAGGTATCGTAATTTTAATTATATTAGGATCCACTTGATCTAACTTTGCATTAAACCAAAAACTAACATTTTGAGAAATTTGGAAATATGAAGCCATCGCGGCCGATACACTGCTTAAAAATGTTCCAATAACTGTTCCTATAATTGCTAATCTAACAGGGGATAAGCCATTTTGAAGGAGTGAACCAAAACCGAACACGATACCGGCTCCTAGTGCAGATCCAATCATTGAACATAAAACCATACCGATCGATGACATTCCTGGAAGGAAAATCATACTAAGTGTAATAACAAAGGCTGCACCATCCGTCACACCCATAATAGAAGGGGATGCAAGATAGTTTCTTGTCATCCCCTGCATAAGTGCTCCTGATATGGCTAGAAATGCTCCGACTAAAAGAGCTGCAACTACCCTTGGTAAACGTGAAGTAATAATAATATTATGATCTACATCGCTTGAATCAAAATGAAATAATGCGTTCCACACTGTTTCAACATCAATACTTTTTGCCCCATACAAAATAGAAAGTATAACTGTAAATAAGATGAGTATGGGTGCTATACATAATATAGTTACTGGTACTGCATTAGTTTTCTGCATATCATTCAACGCACCTTACCTATTGTATTATTTAGATAAATTTTTTACTGCTTCTTTTAAGAATGCTGTTTTACTCCAAGCTGTACCACCTTGCGCCATCGGATCTACAACGTTTACAAATACTTTCTTTTCCTTCGCAGCATTCATACTTTGCCAAATTGGATTTTTTTCAATGTCTTCTAGCACTTTTGGTTTATTATTTTCGCTTGCCTCGTATTGTAAGAAGATATAATCAGGATTAACTTCAGCAAGTTTTTCTAAAGAAATTTTTTCTTGTGCTTTTACAGTTTTAAGTTGTTCTGGAGCAGTTAATCCAAGATCTTTATAAATGACAGGATTAAAGTATACTCCTTCTGGGTATAGGAATAGGTCGTTTGCTCTTAGTCTAATGACAAGTACTTTTTTATCTTTTAACTTATCTCCAAGTTTTGTTTTTGCTTTTTCAGCGTCTGTATTGTAATCTTTAATAATTTTTTCTGCTTTATCTTTTTTACCAGTTAGTTCTCCCATTAACTTTAAGTTATCTTCCCAATTTGTTGAAACGTGTGATACCGGGAATGTAGGAGCTACTTTTGTAAACTTCTCAGCTGTTTCTGCTGGGAATTTCGTACTTGATGTAATAACATCTGGTTTTAATTGAAGTAATGTTTCGAAATTCGGTTCCATTTTCTCTCCTACAGATTTTGCACCTTCTAAATCTTTTTCAAGATACTTTGGTAATTTACCACCTACAGTAATCGCTCCAACTGGTTTAATTCCAAGTACTGCCGCATCTTCCATTGACTCTAAACTAGCTGTCGCAATTTTATCTACTTTTGCTGGCACTGTATATTCTTTACCTAAATATGTAATTTTTCGTTTTTCGTCTTTTTTCGTCTCACTAGCCTTTGTTTGTTGTTTTTGTTCTCCTGAAGTTTTATCTGCACTATTACATGCTGCTAACCCTACACTTAAAACTGTTATCATCCCTAATGTAAATAATTTCTTGTTCATCTTTATATATCTCCTCTCGAAATCTGTAAATAGATTATTTTTATATAAAAACTTAACTACATGAAACTTGTCCCATACATATATTTCATAGATTAATGATTTTATCCGGAACTCATTCTCGTTCACTTCCCCTAAACTATAATTCTTTTTTACACCCCATCCGTTGATAATCACTTTCAGTGATAATGATTATCGTTACTAAGTATATATTTAATATTAAATTATTTCAAGAATGATTTGAAAAATTTTAACAAATTGAAT
Source organism: Bacillus sp. NP247 (assembly GCF_018966865.1). Lineage (NCBI taxonomy): Bacteria > Bacillati > Bacillota > Bacilli > Caryophanales > Bacillaceae > Bacillus > Bacillus sp. NP247. Next base: position 959,442 of record NZ_CP076653.1, read on the forward strand.
AAAAAAAGAAGTATCCCCGCTATGTAAACTGTACCCTATCGAATAGACACTTAAAAAAGTCTATTCGATAGGGTATTTCTTGTATAATAAGAAGAAAATTAGAATCGGAGAACATTCAGAATGACAAAAAAATTATTCACCACAAAGGAAACACAAAACCTATCGAAGAATCCATACGTAAAATCTGTAAGTGAGAAAGGCATTACCTACACAGATGAATTTAAACGTATCTTTATTGAAGAAAATGAAAAGGGAAAACCACCTCGTATTATTTTTGAAGAATGTGGATTTGATATAGACATCATCGGTCTACAACGTGCTGTGTCATCAGGAAATAGATGGCGTACTTCCTATAAGGAAAATGGTGTGTTTGGTTTAAGAGATACACGTAAGGAAAACTCGGGAAGAAAGCTAGAAAGAGAGCTTACATTAGAAGAGAAATATGCACGTTTGGAAGCGGAACGAAACTTATTAAAAGCTGAAAATGAGCTGTTAAAAAAGATCAAATTTATGGAAGGGAGGATGGGAAAAAAATAACGTTACAACCTAGTCAAAAGTACCTATTAATTCGTTCTATTATTGGAAAATATAGCCTAAAAAATATGGTGAGATATTTGTGTAAAATTGCAGGTGTTTCGCGTTCTGGATACTATAATTATTTTTCCACCACTTCTCAAAGTAGGCGAGAAGAAAGAATACATCAAGATGAAGTGGTGAAGAAACTCATATTAAAGGCATTTCAATTTAAAAATCGAAAGAAAGGGGCGCGTCAAATCAAAATGACATTGGCGGGTCAATTTCAAGTTGTCTACAATTTGAAACGTATCCGTAGAATCATGAAAAAATATGGGATAATCTGTCCCATTCGTAAAGCGAATCCCTATAAAAGAATGTTGAAAGCGACGAAAGAACACTTCGTGGTACCGAATCAATTAAAGCGAGAATTCAGGCAAGGTACACCTGGAAAGGTACTTCTGACAGATATCACATACCTGTTTTATGGTAAGAATCAGAAAGGATATTTATCTACCATTCTAGACGGGTCCACAAATGAAATTTTGGCGTATCATGTTTCAGAACGACTTACACTAGATATCGCAACGACGACTCTTCACAAACTAAAGAAGAATAAGAGAGTGCGATTAACGGAAGGTGCCTATATTCATTCAGATCAAGGAGCTCATTACACAAGTCCTACTTATCAAAAATTAGTCAAAAAATTAAAGCTGGGACAATCTATGTCAAGACGAGGAAACTGTTGGGATAATGCCCCTCAAGAATCTTTTTTCGGGCACTTTAAAGATGAAGCACACATAAAAACTTGTACGTCTTTCCCTCAGTTAAAACAAGAAATTAAAGACTATATGAAATACTATAATCAGCATAGATATCAATGGAATTTAAAGAAGATGACTCCTGTTGAATACAGAAATCATCTTCTTGATGCCGCCTAACTTTTTTTAAAATGTCCTTTACAAAGGGTACAGATTAATCAGGAAGATACTTCTTTTTTTTAGAAATTTATATGCAATTCAACTGGACAATGGTCTGATCCTATTACTTCACTGTTAATTTTCGCATCTATTATTTGATTTTTTATTCTTTCCGAGACAACAAAATAATCTAAACGCCATCCAATATTTTTCGCTCTTGCTCCCATACGATATGACCACCAAGAGTATGCTCCTTCCTGGTTAGGATAAAGATAACGATACGTATCAACAAACCCTTCTTCTAAAGCAAGTGTGAACTTCTCCCTTTCTTCATCAGAAAATCCAGGGTTTTTGCGATTACTTTTTGGGTTTTTTAAATCTATTTCTTTATGAGCAACATTTAAATCTCCACAGAAAATAACCGGTTTCTTTTCATCTAATCGCTTAATATGCGCCCGGAAATCGTCTTCCCATTTCATTCTGTAATCTAAACGTTCTAATCCTCGTTTTGAGTTTGGTGTATACAGTGTTATCAAATAAAAATCATCGAATTCCAATGTAATAACTCGTCCTTCTTGATCATGCTCTTCAATTCCTAAACCATATGTAACAGAAATTGGTTCTTTTTTCGTAAAAATTGCCGTTCCTGAATAGCCTTTTTTCACAGCATAATTCCAATATGTATAATATCCCTCTGGATTTAAATCAATTTGTCCACATTGTAATTTAATTTCTTGTAGACAAAATATATCTGCATTGGATTCCTCAAGATATTCTAACAATCCGCCTTTTGCGATAACTGCACGCAAACCATTTACATTCCATGAAATTAACTTCACTTATAATCCTCCTCTTGCTGTTCACTTTCAAAGTTCATGCTATCACAAAATAAAAAAACAATCATATTTTCATCTTTGTAATCTTGCTCTTACATTTTTGAATACGTACATACGCACTTTATTCAGGCTATACTAATTTCAGAGGTGATGTTCTTTGCACAATGAAGGATTTACGTTAACAAGTGAGTATTGGCAAGCAATTATTCATAACGATTCTTCCTATGACCACAAATTCTTTTATGCTGTGAAATCAACTGGTATCTTTTGCCGACCATCGTGTAAATCAAGAATACCGAATCAAAACAATGTACGGATTTTTCTTCATGCAGAGCAAGCATTGCAGGAAAACTTTCGTCCGTGCAAACGTTGTAAACCAAATGGGATCACTTTACCAAATGAAGAGTGGGTAGAACAAATTAAAGAGTATATTGAAAAGCATTTTGACGAAGTATTAACTCTCGACATACTGGCGGAAATGTGCCACGGTAGCCCCTTTCATTTACAACGCACTTTCAAAAGAATGACAGGAATTAGCCCAATAGAATATATACAGCAATTCAGGATTATGAAAGCGACGGAATATCTTTCACATGCAAAGCAATCCGTTAAGGAAATTAGTACTGCTGTCGGGATAGAAAACCAAGAGTATTTCGCAACTTTATTTAAAAAGAAAACTGGATTTACTCCTACTGAATATCGAAAGAAGAACGTAATGAAAGAGGGAGACAATGATGAATTCCTACAAAAATAAATCTATATATTGGACGCTACTTACACATAAAAATTGGTGCTTTCATATTGCTGCAACTGAAAATGGACTTTGTTTCATTGGATCACAAGATGCAAACTTTGAAGAACTAAATATATGGGCTAGAAAAAAACAGCCCCAACATATATTGACTTGCAATCCAGATTACATGCAAACATATAAGAAAGAAATTATCGAGTATTTAGAAAACAAGCGTAAAACTTTTACTTTCCCTATCGATGCTTACGGAACTGCTTTTCAATTATCCGTTTGGAATACGGTACGTGAAATTCCTTACGGGAAGACCTATTCTTATTCAGAAATTGCAGAAAGAATTCAAAAACCTACAGCTGTGCGTGCCGTTGCTTCTGCTATTGCGGCCAACCCTCTTCTTATTACAATTCCTTGCCATCGCGTTATAGGAAAAAATGGAAAACTAACTGGTTTTAGAGGGGGACTAGAAATGAAGGAAGAATTGCTTACATTAGAAAAGTTACAGGTGGAATTCATATGACAGCAGAATATAATAGCACATTGACTTTAGCAGCTCCAAAAGAATTTAATTTCCAAGAAAACTTACGCTATCTATCACGTTCTAACAATGAATGTATGTTTCACATTGAAGATAACAAAATTTATAAAGTCATCCCTGTTGAACATGTAAATCCTTTAGTTGAAATTAGTATAAATACTGACGGAAATATTCAAATACGTTTTTTAGGAGAATCCTATAACTCTGAAAAATGGGTATGCGATGCTGTAGTTAACTATGTAAAAGAGTGGTTTGATTTAACTACCGATTTAGCTCCCTTTTATACATTAGCTAAACATGACCCACTCCTTCAAGGTCCTATTCAAGAGTATTATGGGCTTCGCACATTAGGTATTCCAGATTTATTTGAAGCACTTTCCTGGGGAATTATCGGTCAACAAATTAACCTCGCATATGCTTATACGCTAAAAAGAAGATTGGTTGAACAATTTGGAAGTTACGTAAAATGGAACGATAGAAAACATAGGATATTTCCATCACCTGAAACAATTGCAAATTTACATGTAGAGGATCTTAAAAAATTAAAAATGACGACTAGAAAATGTGAATATTTAATCGGTATTGCGAAGCTTATTACAGAAGGGAAACTATCAAAAGAATCATTACTACAAACACAAGATGTAAAGCTTGCTGAAAAACAATTAACCGCTATCCATGGTATAGGACCATGGACTGCCCACTATGTTTTAATGCGCTGTTTACGCTTCCCTTCAGCCTTTCCAATTGATGATGTTGGTCTACATAATGCAATTAAATTTATAAAAGGTTCCGAAAATAAACCGACTAAAAATGAAATAAAAAACTTTGCGACAAATTGGATAAATTGGGAATCTTATGCGACTTTTTATTTATGGCGCGTGCTATATTAAAAAGAACCAAGTAGCACATTCGTACTACTTGGTTCTTTTTTAGGCTTGTTCTTCAAATCGTCTTGCGATTTCTACAATAACTTGAACAGCTTTTTCCATAGTATCTACCGAAACATATTCAAATTTACCGTGGTAGTTTTCACCACCAGTGAAAATATTTGGCGTCGGTAATCCCATATATGATAATTGTGATCCATCTGTTCCACCGCGAATCGGGTGAATGTTCGGTTCGATATTTAAACTTTTCATCGCTTCATATGCAATATCAACAATTTCTCTCACTGGTTCAATTTTTTCAAGCATGTTATAGTATTGATCATTCATTTCTAAAACGACCACATCTTCACCGTACTTCTCTTGCATGTTTTTCACAATATCTTTAATGTTATTTTTACGCGCTTCAAAATGATTACGATCAAAATCTCGAATAATATAGTAAGCTTTACTTTGCTCAACATCACCATTTAAAGAAAGTAAATGATAGAATCCTTCATAACCTTCCGTATATTCTGGTGCATCTTCTACCGGTAGATACCCATTAAACTCCATAGCAAGTTTACTTGCGTTACGCATTTTGTTTTTCGCTGTTCCAGGATGTGTATTTGTCCCTCTAAAAGTTAATTTAGCGCTTGCAGCGTTAAAACTCTCATATTCTAAACCGCCTAATGGACCTCCGTCCATCGTATAAGCAAACGTTGCACCAAACGCTTCTACATCAAAATGAGCTGGCCCACGACCAATCTCTTCATCTGGTGTGAATGCTACTCTTATTTTTCCATGCTTAATTTGCGGATTATGTATTAAATAATTCATTGCGACCATGATTTCTGTAAGACCAGCTTTATCATCTGCTCCTAGAAGTGTTGTACCATCAGTTGTAATAATGGTATGTCCTTTATATGATGGTAATTCCGGGAACTGCTCTGGTGTTAACACAACATTTAGCTCTTCATTTAACGTAATTGCATTACCATCAAAATTTTCATGAATTTGTGGTTTTACGTTTTTCCCCGTAAAGTCTGTTGCTGTGTCTAAATGAGCTAAAAAGCCGATTACAGGAACATCCTTATCTGTATTAGCAGGCAGTGTTGCCATTACGTAACCATTATCATCCATCGTCACTTCTGATAATCCAATCTCTTTTAACTCTTCCACTAGTAACTTACCAAATTCAATTTGTCCTGGTGTTGTAGGCACTGTATGACTTTCTTCATTTGATTGTGTATCAATCTTTACATATCTCGTAAATCTTTCAATTAGTTCTTGTTTCAAATTCGTTCACTTCTTTTATAGTTCTCTCTCTATTATAATCCTTAAAACGAAATATTTTAACTTTTTTGACTGTGAAAATATATATCCATTTACATTTTTAATAAATCATAAAAAGACATAATATTTGTACATTGGAATTCAAACATGTAATATACATCATTATATATTGGGAGGTTTTAAAGATGAGGCTAACTCTCTTTCGCTATTTTCTTTTTTTCCTAGGATTAATTTTCTTTGGACTTGGAAATGCTCTCGCAGTCAAAGTTAAATTCCTCGGTTTACACCCTTGGGAAGTTTTAAATATGGCCCTCTACCAAAGATTTGGGTGGACCATTGGTACGTGGAGTGTCATATGTGGATTATGCCTCGTTCTCATTTCTTTACTAGTAGATCGAAAATATATAAACGTGGGCACATTTTTAAATGCACTACTTATCGGTCCTATTATGGACTTTTTCTTACAATCAAACATCCTTCCAAACGCTACTGATTATTTATGGATAAACTTATTCATTTTGTTTTCTGGTATTGTAATTACAGGTATTGGGGGCGGTATGTACGTTGCGGCTGGAATTGGTGCTGGACCACGCGATGGATTCATGCTTACTATTTCTGACAAAACTGGACTGTCTATTAGCCGGGCTCGAATCATTGTAGAATGCGTTGTACTAGTTATTGGATATATGCTAGGAGGTCCTGTTTTCATCGTAACTTTTCTATACACTTTTATTCAAAGTCCAATCTTTCAGCAATCATTTAAGATATTTCAAGCACTCTTACATATTTTACATAACAAAAACAAAGAGCAAATTAATGAAAATATATAAAACATAACTTAATACCAATTACTCTTTTCATTAACTTTCTTACAAATAATTCACCCTATTTACGATTCCCACCGCAAATAGGGTGTTTCTTTTTTCATCCGATAATATATATTTAATTAAACATCAAAAGCATATACTACTCATTCACAATAAAAGTATATACATCATTATAAATACAACCATTTACTCTAATAACGTACTTACCTGGTTTATTGAACTGAACTGTATAATTACTTAATTGTACCGCTTCTTTATCTCCTGAAAGAATATCAATACTTCTACCACTCAATAAATAAGATTCACTTTGATTCATCGCTACATTAATAGCATTGAACTTCTCCTCTTTCACTTGCATTGTTTCTGCAGCGCTTACACTTGGTTCTAAAAAAAGTAATCCACTTAATCCAATTGAACCCGCTAGAGCTACTCCTGCAAATTTTTTCATTTTTTTCATCACAATGACCTCCTTATAATTTTAGTGTAAAGGCGATGTCCCCCCTTACACCACAAAGCCTATATGTAACGAAATGAAAAGTAAACACGTACAAGAAGACAAAATTCTACATCTTTTTCTCCTATTGAATATAAATCCAGCGTTTGGAGTTTTGTCACATTTAAAGTTGTTTCCCTAAACCAATTTCTCAATAAACTATTCAAAAACTGAATAATTACTTATTGATTTAACATTCTAAAAATAGTTGATAAAGGTGCTTTCTCTTCAAAAAAAGAGTGTGTTTCAAAAGTAACTTTTAAAACACACTCTATATACTCCATTTCATTCTTCTCTCCATAATCTCTCTACATTTATTAATTGCTCGTCTTTAAATTCTAGCTTATATACGTCTGGTTTTGATGTATTCATTAAAAATTCAAGCCCATATTGGTTATCAAAATAGTTCATCATCAATGTCATTACAAGCCCATGTGTACCAACTACAATTTTATGTCCTTGAAAATCCATTAATATTTCTTTTAATATTTTCACTACTCTTCTCTGACAATCCACATACGATTCTCCTCCAGTTAGTGTGAAATCTGGATTAGAGAACATCTTCTTTACGAGTGGATACACTTCCTTATCTGATATAATCTTATCCTCACTTAAAAACCTACACTCTTTGAGATTTTCATATACTACTATTTCTTTTTCATGGTAATTAGCTGACTTTTCTATCGTTAACATAGCCCTCTTATACGGACTTGAAATGAAAGTATCAATTCCCTCTGTTTCTAATATCTCAGTTACTCTATGAGCATCTAAAATTCCCTTCTCAGTTAATCCACGTGTTCTTTCATTTCCTTCTAATTTTGGCGATTCACCATGCCTAACCATATAGATATATGTATTCATAATTCCTCCTTGAAAATATTTATAAGTTAATTACTTAATTTAATCTTTTCCGTATCAAAACTTGAACACAATCAAAATATTAATTTATTCTTCTTTTATGAACTTTGCTGAGCAGTTCGTCTAACCCACTCCGAAACTAAACTCTCAAATAATTCAGGTTGTTCAATTTGCAAATTATGTCCCGCCATATCTAATACCGCTAATGTTGCTCTTGGATAATCTTCAATGATTCCTACAATATCTTGATAACCTACCGATATATCTTGTCTTCCAGCTAAAAAAAGAACGGGTTTCTCATATTTTTTATGCTGGAAGTCCAAAGTAAGAGAGTAACTCTTTTGTAATCTTTCAATAAACCCATCATTAGCAATATCTAGCCCAGGCTTAATTTCTTCTTTGAAACGCTTATATGTATACTCATTCGCAACCACTGCTAATTCACAAAATTCTTCCCTTTCGGTTGAAGTAAGCGCGTTTAAAAATTCTTCATCTCTTACAATTACCTGTTTATCTGGAAGAAGCCTTTTTTCTCGTTGCGCTACAACAACAGGACATACTAACAATAATCCATTAACTCTATCAAACATCTTTGAAAGTATCCCGCTAGCTAAATATCCCCCGTAAGACTCTCCTACTAGTAAAAAATCTTTAGTTGGGATGATTTTCTCAATAAATGCAGTTAACAGTTCTAATATACAATCTGAACTATTTATCCAATCTGGGGTATTCGATTTTCCCATTCCAGGTAAATCAATATAAATTCGCTGATATCCTTTAGACTTCTGAAACACTGTTTCCATACATCTCTTCATTAATCTATGGTCAGGAGCACACCCATGTATGATAAGTACTGGCTTTCCTTCTCCAATGATTTCATAGTATACTTCTGCATCCCTAATCCGGCATATCATAAAAAACCTCCCTATTTTTATATTCACCTTTAAAAACAACCCTCTCAAACTCAGAAGAATACACGTTCTCATTTTATATCTTTTCAGAAGTTAATTTCAAATCTTAATTTTCAGATTACAAATATAAAAAAGCTTCCCTATGAGTGTATCTCCTCCAAGGAAACTTTTTTATCTTTTCTTACACTCTATCAAAATTCGAAACTTCTCTAGCCTCATTCTTCTATTTGCATCAATACAATTCTCCAACCATCCGGATCCTCTATCGTTATCCCCTTATCTTTCCAATATGGATTTTCTGGTTCTACTTCATCGTATCCCATTGCATGCAGCCTTTCACTCACTTTTTTCATTTCACTATCTTCACGCATGTAAAATACAAGTAAATTGTCTTTTGTCGGAGCCGGACAAGGGCTCCCATCTATATGTCTTGTAAATTCTAAATGATACTCTTCATCTGGTAGACCAAACATGATCCCATCATAGCCTTCATGATCGTAGAATTCACCTATACGTTTTAAACCTAACCCTTTTCCATAGAATGCTATAACCTCTTCAAATTTATCAGTTGGACGTGCTATTCTAAACTTCACCCATTTCATGATGATTTTCCCTCCATATTAAAAATCAATTACTGTATTACATATTATTGTATATAATTAACACGTTTCTTTAATCCCTCATTAGTATGAGAATAGGTACATACAAAGGTCTTACTTAATACTCTATAATAACGAAAAACTCCCCTCATCTAGAGAGAAGTTCCATCATTTTATATGCAATTTTGCATCTCCACTTGCAAATTACTAAAAAATATTTAAAATTTACAGAATGACTAAATATACAAATTTTATCTACATTCCTTATAACCTAAAAATAATTAACTACAACATTTTTTCAATTTTAAGAAGTATTATACTCTTCATTTTTTTCTTATAAGCATGCTTTTTATAAGGAAATCTGATACAATCCTTAAGTAATATTACTACGTATAGATATTACGAATATAGTGCATAATTTAAGAAGGTGATTTTATTGAAATTAAATAAAAATTTACAAATATGTATATTAATCGCAACGTTAATATGCTTTTCAATCTATTCTATGTTTTTCTTTCTGTTCCCTACTCATTTTTCAAATTTGAATGTACGCTTCGCTTCACTCATCGTTGAAGCCATTACATTTATATCACTAATTTACTCTATATATTCTAAAAAAGTTAGTTCAAACCCTTTTTGGATATGTATCACAATAGCGATTGGGAGTTTTTTATTAGGAAAAATAGTATATACATATCAAGATACCTTCTTCGAAATTCCAATACATCACTTTACTATTTCTGATGTATTTTACATGTTTTTTCTATTCTTCTGTCTTATCGCTTTCTGCTATAAAATCTTAAAAGAATGCAATAAATGGGAAAAGGCGTTCTTTCTTTGTGATCTATGTATCGTACTCATTTCTATATTTACATTAGAATGGTATTTATTTAATCAGCCAGATTTAAATATATTTTCCCTTTCACTGGGAGATATTTTTCTCTCCTTTCTATATCCAGTTGCAGACCTATTATTTCTTCTACTAGGTGTTAGTCTCTTTTTCCGTCCAACTGTTTTTAATTCAAAACGGAAAATTTATATTTTTATTTTTGTATTAATAAGTTCTGCAACTTTTAACTATATTTATTTCTACTTATGTAGCCATTTAGCAAATGACACTATAACGTTATTACGTCTTTTATATAGAATACCTATATTACTTATCGCAATAGCTGGGGCTATTTCAGAAGATTATAATAGTCATAAAAATTATTTCATTGTAAACCCTATACTAGGAAAAAAAGTATTAGTCGTATTTCCCTATCTTGCTGTTGCAATACTAATCGGGTTTACATTAAAAGAACAAACAGCATCTTCAACTCTCATTACAGGAAATTGTATTACTTTTGTTTTCGTACTCATCCGTCATTCTATTGTGCGTATGCAAAATAATTCCCTAACAAAACGTTTACAGGCATTTAATGCTCAACTAGAAGAAAAAGTTACTTTAAGAACCTCTGATTTAGTCCAAAAATCAGATGCTTTATCTCAAAAACAACAAAAATTCAAATCTTTATATGAGTATCACCCTGATCCTATTTTTACGATTGATTTAAATGGAATATTCTTAAATGTAAATAAAGCTGGGAGTATACTACTTGGAGCACCAACGAACGAGTTACTTGGTGAAACATGTTTTTCAATTATTTTAGATGAAGATAAACATAAACTAGCATCTGCATTAGAAAAGGTTAAACAACAAGAATCAGCATCTTTACAACTTAGTTCTCAATATAAAGATGGCTTTACTTATTTTTTATACGTTACCATCGTTCCTATTATGATAGATGGGCAAATTTCAGGAAGCTATATTATGGTAAAGGATATTACTGCGCTCAAAAAACAACAAGAAGAAATAAAATATTTAGCATTCCATGATACTGTAACGAAAATTGGGAACCGTGCCTTTTTCCATAAGAAATTAAGAAAAGTTATAAATAATGCTCAAACAACACAAAGTGAGTTTGCATTATTATATTTAGATTTAGATCGCTTTAAAGTAATTAACGATACACTTGGACATTCGTCAGGTGATTACATATTAGAAGAAGTAGCAAAACGTTTCCAATCATGTCTTCCATCACATACTCATGTGTCAAGAATCGGTGGCGATGAATTTACAATTTTAATCGAAAACTATATAGACCATGATTCCTTATTCCAGTTATGTAACAAACTATTTGAAAGCATGAAAAAACCGTTTGTCATACATGAGCATAAATTAACTTTATCACTTAGTATCGGGATTGCTATATATCCATCTGGTGGAATCGATACCGCTACACTCTTAAAAAACGCTAATGTTGCAATGTATGATGCTAAGGAAAAAGAGCTTAACTCTGTCTCTATTTATGACGATGTAATCGCTAAAAAAATTGAAAGACGATTAAAATTAGAGAAAGATTTACCAAATGCAATTCAAAATGAAGAATTATTCCTTTTATATCAACCTCAGATTGATAGTGAATCTAATAAAATTATCGGTGCTGAAGCTTTAATCAGATGGAACCATCCCGAATTAGGTGTTATTTCTCCATATGAATTTATTCCAATTGCCGAGGAAACACTACAAATTATTCCAATAGGAAAATGGACATTACAGCAAGCCTGTCAGCAAATGAAACGTTGGCACGCACTCGGATATTCACATTTAAAAATAGGAGTAAATCTATCTGCTAAAGAATTTGAACAAGAAGGCTTTGTAAAGTCTATTTCTTCTACATTAGCAAATACAGGCTTACCTGCAAGTTCTCTCGATCTAGAATTAACAGAACGAATTGCAATGATGGATGAGAGAGAAACATTGATAAAACTACGTACACTAAAAAATTTAGGGGTTCACATTTCAATCGACGACTTTGGTACAGGCTATTCTTCGCTAGCCTACTTACCTTTATATCCCATCGATACGTTAAAAATCCCGAGAGAATTTATTACAATGTCTGAAACGTGTGAAGATGGACTGGAAATCATTAAAACGATCATTACATTAGCACATACATTAGGAATGTCGGTTATCGCTGAAGGTGCAGAAACGAAAGAACACGTGAATTTCCTTCAAAAAAATAAATGTCAGTTTATTCAAGGTTATTATTACAGTAAACCTATTTATACAAATGCATTTACTAAGCTGCTAGAAAACGGTATTCGTCCATAGTATATAGCTCTATACAGAATATAATAGGCTACATAATAATAAATTTGAAAAACAAAAGGAAAGAAGATACCTTCTTTCCTTTTGTTTTTCCATTTAACCCCCTATTATTTCACCACTTCATTTATTAAATCTATTAATTGATGAATTCCCTCATCATTTGTTTTCTTATATCCATTCATGTTTTGAACATATCTCTCCTTATTTGCATATAGCTGATTTACTGCATGTGTAAATGTACTAGTGTTTACTCTATCTTGAAGTAAAACTTCCGCATATCCTTGCCTAGAAAAATGGTCAGCATTTAAAACTTGATCCCCTCTACTGGAACCATTAGTTAAAGGAATAAGCAACATCGGTTTCTTCAAAAATAACAATTCAGAAATAGCAGTAGAACCCGCTCTGGAAACTACAACACTTGCCATATTCAGTATATGCGGTAACTCTTCCCCTATATATTCAAATTGCATATAACCTTCCATTCCAATAGCTGAGTCCACCTTCCCTTTACCACACATATGAACAATATTAAAATTTAATATTAATGTATCTAAACTTTTCCTTACCATATCATTTATCCACTTAGCACCTTGACTCCCACCCATTATTAACAATACCGGTTTATCTTGCTGAAATTTACAATAGCTTCTTCCTCGTAATACGTTACCTCTCTCAATTTCTTCCCTTACAATTGGCCCTACATAAACCTTCTTCTCAGTACTTACATTACCCCCTGTTTGTGGAAATGTTGTACATAGTTTTTTAGAAAAAGGTAATGCTATTTTATTTGCCAACCCTAACGTACTATCTGGTTCACGTATTATTATAGGTACACGATTTAACCATGCCCCTATAACTACAGGAACTGAAACAAATCCTCCTGCAGAAAAGATAACGTCAGGCTTCATTTTCTTAATTAATTTATAACTTTGTAAACAACCTTGTATAATTTTGAAAGGATCTTTAAAGTTCTCCCAATCCCAATATCTCCTAAGCTTCCCGGTTGAAATACTATTATACTTAACATTTCGAACTAATAATTTTTCAATTCCATTTTGAGATCCAATATACTCGACTCTCCATCCCTTTTCTATAAATTTAGGAATCAATACAATGTTAATCATAACGTGTCCGGCTGTACCGCCCCCAGTAAAAAGAATCGTTTTGCTCATAACTTATATCCACCTTTATCATTAAAAATCTAGCTTTATATTAATCTTTCAAATGTAAATATGCTTACTATTATTTATGTAAATATTCAACTCAAGTCCTATATCTTGTAAAAGATCTTTGATGAGTTCATAAAAATCATTTCCATACTCACTACACTCATACTGAGCAAAAACTTGAATCACATGCCTAGTTCTTGTCTCTAGTGCTGGCTTTATTCGATCAACCTTTTTTCCTTCCACATACGCTCGATATTGATTTATTGCCTCATAGAGGTGCAACACATGCGCTTCTTCATCTTTCCAATCCAGCGTATCAACAATCGAAAGAAATAGCGTATTTTGATTATCTATTGCTTCATCACCATTCATATACTTCTTACACCCTTTTTTATTTTTCATTGCATGCAGATGTCACTGCGCTTCGCATACTCAAGTACATCTTTTAATGATTGATGAAATTGGATTTTTGGGACCCAACCTAATTTTTTTATATCCTCTAACACTAAACTTTTATTTGAGTCATCCTCAAAATTCTCTGTTTCTTTTATAGTAAAGTTCTGCTGTGTTAATCCTTTATATTGTTCTAATACATCTAATAAAGATCGTTTTACTCCTGACCCAATATTATATTCTTTTCCATTTATACCATCACGCAATAACATATGATACGCTTTAACTGCATCACGTACATCTAGAAAGTCCCTACTATCTTTCAAACTGTTTACTTCAATAATTGGTTCACTTTTACCCGACTCTATATCTATCATTTTTTTTGCAAGAATAGAACAAATACCATTCGATACTCCTGGACCAATTAAGTTCGAGGGCTTTGCAATGATAATATTTGAATTCATTAATCCACCCCAAGCCTCTGCGACGATTACTTGCATAGTTTTACTTAAACTATATGGATTTGAAACTTTTATGTTGTTCATACTATCTGCTTGCAATGCAGATCCTATAACTAATGTTCTACAATGTGGTGCTTCTTGCTTAATTGCTTCTAATAAATATAACGTCCCTATTACATTAATCTCCATGTATTCAAGAGCAGCTGTCCAAGACTCTATGACCGAATTCCTTCCTGCTAAATGCAATACATAGTCTGGCTTTATTTGTTTAATTACCTTCATTACTTCGCTCTTATTAGTTAAATTACAAGTAATTCCATTTCTGCATTTTTCTCTATGTGAACGATTCTGAAACATAGGAATTACATGAAAGCCCTTGTCTAAAAAATATTGGCAAGCATGGCGCCCTGTGAAACCATTTGCACCAGTTATTAAAAGGCTCGCATTTTTTTTCATAGTAAAAACCCTCCTTTTTCTAACATTTGTTTCACCTCATATTTTGCAAGTAAGTCTTGTTGAGAACTAAAACTCTTCACATCCACAAGCGGATAACTAGCATAATATTCTTGAAGTCCTTCTATAGGAATAGTCGGTAGTACCACAAAATAATTTTGATCAAAACTTATACTTGTTTTACTCTCTACCTCAGATAAAAGCATTTCACTTAATTTTTCACCAGGTCTTATCCCTACCTCTTTTATCTTCACGTTTTCTTTTTTTGAATCTTCAATCAACACTTTTGCTAAATCCGTTATTTTACATGCTGGCATTTTCATAACAAAGATCTCCCCTCCTCTTCCTTCAGATGCTGCTTTAAATAACAATCCAACAGCATCTTCAATTGTTAAGAAAAATCTAGTCATATTTTCATCAGTAATCCCTACCTGTGAAGACTTTTTAATTTGCTTTTTAAAAAGCGGTACCACACTTCCACTCGTTCCTAAAACATTTCCACCACGAACACAAATGAATTTTGTTTTCTTCGTTTGCACATTCGCATGAACCATTAACTTTTCACCAATTGCTTTTGTCATCCCATACGTATTTGATGGATCGGCTGCTTTATCCGTTGAAACATATATAACTTTCTCAACTTGCATCTGGATAGATGCTTCAATTACATTTTGCGTACCATGTATATTTGTTTTTATAGCTTCATAAGGATAATACTCACATACTGGAACGTGTTTTAAAGCTGCAAGGTGGAATACATAATGTACATCTTGGCAAGCATATACGAGTTGGTCTTTATCACGAATATCTCCAATAATAAATTTCAATCTATCTTCATTTATAAATTGCTGCTGCATTTCAAATTGAACTGTTTCGTTTCTTGAAAAAACTCTAATTTCTTTCGGTGATTTTTCTAATAGTTGTTTTATAAGTTCATGCCCCCACGAACCTGTACCACCAGTAATTAAAATTATTTTATTAAGCATTCCTTTTCCTCCTACCGGACATTTCATTAAAAATTGTATTTATTAACGCGATTGAATTACTTTCAATTGATTCAAATCATAATCGTCGTTTGTTACATTTAATTGACAAAATAAAAAAACAGAAACTATTAAACATAGTTTCTGTTTTTCATTTCACCTCTTAACGGTAAGATTTTTTCATACTGTTTGCACGATAGCTATATTACTTGTAAAAAAACACCGCTCATTTATTTCATATACTCGTAATAAAATAAATAGAATGATTCATAACTAATATCATGTTTAAATTCATGAAAAGGAGGGTAATGGAATGTACCAAAGCAACTCAAATAATACATATAACGAAGCTTCCAAAGCACTTCCTCTCTCCCTATTTGATGTGAAAAATGAGTTAAAACTAAAATGCAAACTCATTCATTCTGGAACCATGTATAAATTAACGAAAGAAGAGCAACTCATCATCGACAACATAAAAGCACAAACAAAACAACTAAATAAAAATAATGTAACAAGAACACGTGCATACTACCAATTTTACATTCAATATCCAGAAATACATTGGGCACTACTTGGGCATATGGTATCACGTAACGGTGGTTGGAATATGACCGATTTAAAGGGAGATTTATATACGAGAATTTTATCTGAGAAAGAGCAAATTACATTTTTTTCTTTCTTAGAAAGAGGAAATTGGCTCATTTTCCAAGATATATATCCTCAATTTTTGCTATATGAACAGAGTGTAAAAAGATCACAAAGGCTATTTCACCTTCTCCCTCACCTAAATGTTTCTACATTTATGGAAACGATGTGGAACGATTTTTGGAAAACAGGTAACAAAAAAACATTAGCGATTGCAACTATTATTAATGAACAAAACTACTTAGAAAAAAGAGTTATTCAAAATGTACACTTTAAAAAGACTGTACTAAATAGTATTGGATTTAAACTCTTTGATTTCTTTCAGTTTAATCATATCCTTTTCCCATTCTACGAAAATGATAAGAAACAAAAAGTATTACTATTTGGTGATACAATGAAGCATTTTACGTCCTTGCATGAACGAATCTTAATTGGAAAAAGATTGTATTCACTATTATTTCGGGATACACATATTTTATCTCAAATAATAAGTTGGGCCGAGCATCATCCACACACAGGCTCAAGGAAAGATTACTGGCCTCATTTATTTTCAAGTGTAAATGAATCTTTTTTCCGTGAGTTTTATAAACGCCGAATAAAGAAGTGCCAGTTGCGTAGTGGCGCATATCGTATATACAGTCCTGCACTCATCTACGCATGGCGCGATATGAAACATGAAGAAGATGAAAGTAAAGATTGGTTTACTGATTGGCAAGTTGTAAATTACTTAGTTGATAAGGAGGAAAGTATAAGTGGACAAATTTCAGAAGACTACTGCAAAACACTCGAAAAAATTGAACTTGCCCTTCTCGCAAAGAAAAATGTCCTCCTCCGAGAGGAAGAATGACTTTCTAGCTTTAATAATTACAGTTTTTTTCTCTGCTATTATTGGAACTTGTTTAGATGCTTTCTTTGTTAATAAACAACTATATTCCTTTCCAGTTAGGCCCTTCTCATCCATATTTTCAGTTAACATAGCTTTTACGTTGTTTGTACTGCCGATTTTAACAGCCTCTTTTATACAAGTTTCAAAAAAATTATCTACAGCTTCTAGAACTCTATTTATTTTTTCAATAGGTATTTGTGCTAGTATTTTTGAGCAAGTTGCTGAGAGATTAGGTTTATTTGTACATAGTGCAGATTGGAACCATACATATTCTTTATTTGGTTATATGATTTTCCATTCTTTTATTTGGAAAGTATATAATTGGTTACAAAAATAAAGAGACCATTATAGGTCTCTTCTTAAGCATACTCTTCAGTTATGGCTAATGATGTAGGGGTTTGCAGACTCTTAGAGCGTAAACGATAGGCAACGACTTTCTTCTTATATTGCTTTATTACATCAACATGTTCCTCATAGCTATATAGAGAAAATCTAATCTCTTTATTCCCTTTTTTCGTATCAATGACTATTGGTGTTCCTTCTCCTTGAGGTGGGAAATAATGTTTATCCAAAAATAAGGCCTCATTAAATTCGTTAATAACTTGTAGTTTCATTTCTCCCTCTATATTTTTTCCATCTATCGATATAGAGGTATTCTCCTCCTCAAGTTTTTGATGTAATTCAAATCTACTAATAATAGATTCTACAACAGAAGTTGGCATACTAGAAACTAGTACTTTAAGAGAACCAAAAATAAATAATGTAACTATAAACCACGTTGTCACTTTTATCATCTCCATTACATTTTAAAATATAATTTTCGTTCCATACGGTATTAATATACTAATGAGTATTCCGGTTACAATCATCGTTACCGAACCGATAGTCGCTTCTTTCTCGCCTTCCTTCACTAGACGACTCACACCGATAATATGTGAGGCGCAGCCCATTCCAACTCCTTTTCCAATCGTACTTGTTATATGGAAAAACTTAAGTACTGTTGGTCCGATAATAGCACCTGTTATTCCTGCAACAACTACAAAACTAGAAGTCATAGAAGGAATACCACCAATTTGATCCGCTAATGAAATGGCAATAGGCATCGTCGCTAATTGCGGTAGAGTTGTTAGTATAAGTTCCTTATCTATATTTAAAATTCCACCAATCACTACATTCATACTCGTTAAAGCCACTATACCTATCACTACGCCGATCAGTATCGATAAAAAGTTTTTCATAAGTATCTTTCTCTCTTTAAATAGAGGTATGGCTAACGCTACAATTGCAGGGCTCAAGAAGCCTGAAAGAATGTCTCCTCCATTTTCCTTATACTCATGATGAGAGATTCCAAAAATAAGGAATAAACAAATCATAATTGCTGTAACTGTTAATACCGGTAACGTAAATGGAAACGTATATTTTTTATACAGCTTTGTCGCAAATAAATATATTACTACAGTAATAATAATTAAGACCATTTGAATAGCGCACCTTGTCGATTTTATTTTTTTGATGTTACTAACAATTGACTTACATACCCTGAAACAATCAATGTTACTATCGTACTTGCAACAACTAAAAGGAATATAACACTCCCCTTACTTAAAAGAAAAGATCCGTATTCCATTAACCCTGTTGTCGAAGGGATTAGAAATAACGGTAAAAATACTATTAATTTTTCCGCACCTACCTCCAACCACTTTAATGGCAAAATACGAGTAGAAAGGAGTAAGAACAGCATTAACATCCCAATTAAACTTCCTGGCATCGATAGGTGGAATACTCCCTGAATCCAAGTACCAGCTAAGCTAAATACATATAGCACACCTACTTGAAGTAGCAGCGTCACGTACTTCATCTCTTTCCCTCATTTCAATATCGTGCATCACTATTCTTAAATTTCATTTAAAGTGTCCGCAAATCTCATAATTCCAAGTGAAATTTGTTCTACATCCACTCGTCCAAAAGTAAAACGAATATATTCACTTTTAGAACCTAAAACACTTCCCGGAACGAATGCTACACCATTTCGTATAGATTCACCTAATAAATGATATTCATCAAACTTTCCTTGCACTTTGCACCATAAATGTATTCCGCCCTCCGGAACGAAAAATTCAACTCGATCCCCTAATAATTCTTCAAGTTTTCTAATTAACTCATCTCTTCTTTGTTTCAATTGTCCACGAAGCATTGTAATATGCGCATGAAAATCCTCTGATTCTAAAAATTGATTTGCTACCCACTGAGTAAATACACTATGACCAAAATCAACTTGCTGCTTCGCATCTGCTAAACGCTCTATTACGCCCGTAGGACCAATTACCCAGCCAATACGTAATCCTGATGCAACAATTTTTGATAATGAACTTACATAAAGGACATTTCCATTTTGATCCATTGATTTTAATGTTGGATTCACTTCTCCATTAAAAGAAGTTAAACTGTATGGGTCATCTTCTACAATCGGTATACCGAATTCAGAAGACAGCTCTAAAATCTTTTTACGTCTCGCTAATGAAAGCACAGTGCCAGTTGGATTTTGATAATCTGGATTCAAAAACACCATACGAATACGATGCTTTTTGTGCAAATCAATTAAATCATCTGGATTCATTCCGTACTGATCAACAGGTAAATGGAATATTTTTAAACCGGCGGATTTAAACATCGGAAGTGAGAAACAATACGACGGATCCTCAATCGCAATCGCATCGCCAGGTTTTAATAAACATTGAACGATAAGATTAAGCGCCTGTTGTGCTCCAGATGTAATGAGTATAGAACTTGAATCCGCTTCAATTTGTTTATATTGCTCGACATGTGCTGCAATTGTTTTTCTCAACATTTCATTTCCAAGCGGATGGTCATAACCAAGATTTTCCATAAATGTGTTCTCCGACAAAATCGTTCGAAATTTATCGCTCGGAATTAATTCTGGTGACAATTCACCACTCGCTAAATTAATTAAATCATCTTTTTGTGTTTCCGTTCTAATTTGTTGAACAAGTGGTACATTAGGTAAGAATGATCCATCCTCAACGTACCTACCCCAGTTCGGTATTCGTTTATGTGACACACCCCATATGTCTGTATTTACCCGCGTTCCGCTTCCTTTTTGCCGTTCTACTACTCCAAGTGATTTTAATTCTTCATATGCAGCTACTATTGTGCTCCGGTTCACTTGAAACTCCTTTGCCAACATACGCTCAGAAGGTAACTTACTATCAGAAGGAAATTCACCTGAAGAAATACCCCTTTCAATATAATCAGCAATTTGTTTATATACAGGTGTCTTATCTGCACGATTTGGTTTCCATTCCATATAGTTGCCTCCTCTCAAAACTAACTATACCTTACTCACTAATAACAGTATTCACTGTTACAATGGTATTAATTAAGCGCATGATTTAAAAATGTTTCTACCGTCATATTAAAGCTAGTCGGCTGTTCTAAATAAGGCAAGTGCCCGCTATTTTCAAACTCAATGAAAGTTGTATTTTTTAAATGTTTTTCAAACTCTCTTACATATTTTTCTGGGACAAAATCATCATTTTCCCCTCTTATAATTAAAGCAGGACATGAAATATTTGAAAGAAACGGTCTTTGATCATAATCAACTAATTCAGCAAATAACCTTTGAATATGCACCGGATTAATAGACAGTAAAGATTGATAAAATCCTCGAACGATTATTTCATTATCTTCTACTCCCATCGCCTTCAATAATGTATCCGCCCATGTTTTTCCGTTATCATGTAAGCTAAGTAAATCATATACTTCAAGTCGTTCTTTCCGATCTTCTGGTTCCAAATAGGGAAATGCATTTACAACAATTAAGCTAGAAACATAACTTGGATATTGAATAGCAAAATCAATTCCTACTCTAGCCCCCTTTGAAAGACCACAAATGACTACTTTTTGTAACTTTAAATAATTGCATAACTCATACAAAACATTTGAGTATTTTTTAAAGCTAATTTCTAGTCCTTCAGATTTCCCATGTCCAGGTAAATCAATTGAAACCACTGTCCAACTTTCCTTAAAATATTGCCTTTGATATAACCAATTATTTGAGTTTCCTCCAAGACCGTGTAAAAACAATATGACAGGACCCGATCCTTCTATATTGTAAAAAATCTTTCGATTCTTATATTCAAAATATATATTCATCACCTTCAGCTATAGCATCACTCATTCTTATCTTTAAATGGATATATCCAAAACGGCTCTCTTTCTAACCACTCAACTGTTTCTGGAACACCATCTTCATACTCTCTTTTCAGTTCCGTTACCTTAGTCGCAAATTGTGATGCATGTGCTTGCAATGCCTCCAACTTTTTTGGAACATATTCTTTTACTTCATTTTTAAAACTTGGAGGTCCTATTTCTGCTTCATGATTATTTGAAAAAGCTACCGCATAAAATGTTGGCCTCTTATTTTCTGGAATATTAGCTAACGCCCTGGCTACTGCTTCTCCTGTTGCATCATGATCTGGATGCACTGCATATCCTGGATAAAAAGAAATGACTAACGACGGATTCAATTCTTCGATACACGTTTGAATTAAACTTCTTAATTTTCCGGGTTCTTCAAATTCTAGAGTTTTATCACGATATCCCATCATACGTAAATCTTCAATCCCTAAAATATTTGTAGCTCGCTTTAACTCTTTCTCTCTAATAGCATATAAAGATTCACGTGTTGCATATGGTGGATTCCCCATCGCTCTTCCCATTTCACCAAGTGTTAAGCAAACATAAGTAAGAGGGATTTCCTGCTCAGTATAAGCCAAAATTGTGCCAGCCACGCAATACGACTCATCATCTGGATGCGGGAAAACAACTAAAACGTGGCGCTCATTTTTTATCAAAACAATTCTCCTCCATCATACACAATATTAACCTTTTCCTTTAAAAAGCTATCAAATCACTACCGCATACCACGTTACCCCAACAAGTAGAACAAAAAGAAGGATAATATAGATAGTTGATAAGTTTTTCACATTTCTCTTTGTAGACTTACCGTAATTCTCCTCCACATTTCGTGCAACCAGTACGGTCCCAAACAGCGATACAACTACAATAATAACAACTAGTGAAATTGCAAAACTCATTGTATTTTCACCTCTCTAAGGCCAGTCTATTTTAATAAAAAACTTCCTCTTTAAAACGTCGATAAAATACTACCTTTCTTCTCTTATCATAATAGATGTTTGTAAAAAACGGACCAACCACTTTTGTGTTTTTTTGCTCATCCACTTTAAAAATAAAAAGCAACTGCTCACTTAGGATTCAGTTGCTTTTTCGCAAGATTATTTATATTCATTTTTCACTTAAAATTAATCCGATTCAGGAGTTTGGTCTTTTCATAATGAAACATCGATTGAGATAACTCGAAAATTGTTCCATTAACAAGATAAACTGTATTTTCAATAAGAAGCGCCGGATCACCTTCATTTAGTTCTAAAAGCTGTGCATTTTCTTTATTTACTTTTTCACAACTAATAACTTTATCGGCAAAACCAATATTTAATCGTAAATCTTCAATGAAATAGCTGTATACAGAGCTTAATGCTATCTCTTCATTCAAATATGGGATGATATCTTTTTTGAAATAACTTACTTCAATAGAGAATGGTTTACTGTCTACAATTCTTAAGCGCTGCAAAAAATATATCCTAGTTCCAATCTCGCATTGCATCCGTTCTGCTATCTCTTCATTCGCCTCTATTACTTCAACCTCTAACACTTTCGTTTCAATATTTTGCGAAACGAGGTTTTTCGTTAATCCGCGTAAACTACCTAAATTAATGTAATCTGTTACAGAAGTTTCGCGTAAAAACATCCCACTACCTTGTACTTGAAAAATATAACCTCTATTAACAAGCTGACTAATTACTTTACGTATCGTATTACGGCTTACTTCAAATCGATTCATCAATGCTTCTTCTGTAGGTAGTTTTTTTGTTTCAGTAAAAAACCCATCTCGAATGTTTTGCTCTAACACATCTGCAATTTGTTTATACTTTGCACTCATACACTTTCTCCTAAAATACTCTTTTATCTGTTATAATTCTTCTCCTCTCGTTTCAATCACATGTTTATACCAATGAAACGAAAGTTTCTTCTTACGTTTTAAGTTATCATTATGATCGACAAAAATAAAGCCATATTGCTTTTTATATCCATTTAGCCAGCTTAACAAGTCAATAACTGACCATGCATAATAGCCTTTTAAATTGATTCCCTCTTGAATCGCACGCTTCATTACTTTTAAATGCTCTTCAATAAATTTAATTCTCGGCACATCTACAATTTCCCCGTCAATAATTGGGTCTTCATCACCAAGTCCATTTTCCGTTACATACATCTTTATATCACCGTAACGATCTTTCAACATATGCAAGCCATCTAAGAAACCTTCCGGAGATATTTCCCATCCCCATTTTGTATATGTTTTATCATCCATTTTAACTGTTCGATAAAATCCATCAAAAGAAGGATTACCTGGAGCAAGTGTTGAGTTTTCTCGAGAATGTTCTTCATTCTTTAGATCCACATCGTATCTTTCCACTCGTATCGGTTGATAATAATTCAAGCCAATAAAATCATTTTTCCCGGCATTTTGTTTAATGATTTCTAATTCTTCAACCGTCCAATTAGGAGTCCATCCTTTTTTCTTTAATTGTTGTACAACATAGGACGGATACTCGCCTTTTAAAACTGGATCATAATACCAATACGTTTCATATTCATTCGCATGATTTGCTGCTAGTATATTTTCTTTTTGATCATCCACACTATAAGCAGGCAAGAAAACATGCGTGATACCAATCTCGCCATATTGTTTCAACTGCTTGTACACTGCAACTGTTTTTGCATGTGCATAAAATACATAATGAGTCGCTTGAAAATACTTTGGAACATCATTTTGTATCCCTGGTGGATGTGCACCTTTTAAGTACCCTAATCCACAAAACATCACTGTCTCATTAAAAGTAATCCAATGTTTCACTCTATCACCAAACGCCTTAAAGCAAATCTCTGCGTACTTTACAAAAGCTTCCGCTGTTCTTTTATTCGTCCATCCACCGTCCTTTTCTAAAGGTAACGGTAAATCCCAATGATATAAAGTGACAAACGGTACAATCCCATATTTTAAACATTCATCAATTAAGTTGTTATAAAATTCTATTCCTTTTTTATTTACCTCTCCATCTCCAGTCGGCAATATTCTCGCCCACGAAATAGAAAAACGATATGATTCTAATCCCATCTCAGCCATTAAACGAACATCTTCCTTATATCGATGATAATGATCAACAGCTACATCACCATTTGTTCCATTATATGTCTTGCCATGGATTTTTGAAAACTCATCCCAATTCGTAACACCTTTTCCATCTTCATTCCATGCACCTTCTACTTGATAAGAAGCTGAAGCAGCCCCAAATAAAAAATCATGTGGAAACTTCATAATATATACCTCCGTTTCATTACAATAAATAAAATTCATTACTACATATAAAATTTATGGGTACAAATTTTATATGTGTAATTATAGCTTAAGTTTCAATTTTTTTCTATCATGAACGTATGATATATAAAACTATATTTAATGTTAATTATTAGAAAACAAAAAAGAAGCGACGTATTTCATCGCTTCTTACTCTCATCAGCTTTACTCTTTTACAAGTGACTTATTCGCTCTTATAACTTCTTGATAAAGTAATGGTGACCATTTTTCATTTAAATAATCTTGCATTATCCAGCCCACTCTCGTAGGATTCTTTTGCTTCATATAATTTGCAATTTCAGGATTTATGTAGGACGCATAATAATATGGACTATTCCATGCTGTACCACCAGAAGACACGCTTGTAAAATTAATATATAGATGATTAACATCTTCACTATGGTTAATCGTTTCATTTATTGTATCTTTAATAGCGTTTACTTTCTCATCATAACTCACTTTATATTTATCTTGTACTGTTACATTTATATTTGGATTTATAGTTGAGGTAAACGTCTCATTGTCTGGCCAATAGAAATTATTATATCCCCCAGATTCATTACTACCACTATATCTTTTTAGTAATACAATTTTCCCACGAGCATCTCCAAGCTTTATATTCCCTTCTGTTTTTAAAAAGATTGGATCACGAAAATAATTTTTCTCAAACGTACTACTAAATGAGTTTTCCGCCTCTTTCATATCCTCATACTCTTTTTTTAAAGACATAATAATCGTTTCACTTGGATTATCTTTTAAAAATTGTTTCGCTTCGTTTATAAATTCATGCAGTGTTACATAAAGATATAATGGCCCATGATGAAGAACTATCGTATTATCATCTGTTAAACGCCCTCTTATATCAAAAATTCTAGCTCCGTGATCCATTTGATAACGAAAATCATATTCTTGCGTCATTCCCCATACTTGCTTTATCGGATTTTGCAACTTGAACGTTCCACTATCATGTGTTCCTGGAATTGAAATTCGTGCTAACGGTATGTCATCACGTATAGGCTGCATCCACCTAGACCAATTTTCAAGCTCATTAATAGAGCTAGCTGCAACGGTTTTCTTATCATTGAAAGCAAATACAAAGGCACTAAGTACCATACTACATATGAATAACTTCAAAATAAACTTCTTATTGTTCATTATTATTCCTCCTTTTTCTGTTTTACATCTAACTTTCCGAATATAATGTAAGCTACTTAATAAATAATGTTTCATAAATATGGAATATTGCATAGAAGTAAAATTTAAAAACATCCACATATTCTCAATGCATTAGAAAAATTTAATATCCCTTTTCACTAGATAAATTATAGTAATCAACAATACGAACTTCAATGGGCTTTCATATGCAATATTTCATATTTGGGTCCTACATGATATAAATAAAAAAACTTATGATGATTATTTATTCCGTACGTGCTAATATACTTATATTAAAATGTAAATACATACCTTATATACTCTGAACTACATTACTCAACAGGTAAAACTTAATTTTTTATTGGGAGGATTTACAATGAAATTATTAAAAATAAAACATATAATTCCTTTATCTGCAGCAGCAATTACATTCGTATGTAATCAAGGTGCAGCTGAAGCTTCCACCATACATACAGTAAAAAAGAATGATACACTTTGGGGCATCAGTAAGCAATATGGAGTTTCCATACAAGCCATTAAACAAGCGAATAATAAAGGAAACGATCAAGCTTTTATTGGAGAACAGTTACATATTCCAGGATCTATGAAATCAAATGAGGTTACAGTTCATCAAAACGAAAAAACTTCGAACACTTCTGGACAAATTATTTACCAAGTACAGCCGGGAGATTCATTAGAAACGATAGCAAAGCGTTACAATGTTACCGTTCAATCTATAAAACAAATTAACAATACAGTCGGAAACAAGCTTTATACAGGACAACATTTAAAAATTAATTCAAGTATTTCAGAAAAAGAAAAAGACTTAATGGCACGCTTAGTTACTGCTGAAGCGGGTGGCGAATCATATAAAGGAAAAGTGGCAGTGGCGAAAGTTATTTTAAATCGTGTAAATGCAAAAGGTTTTCCTAATACAATAACAGGCGTTATTTATGAACCTATTAAACACGGATATGCATTTACTCCTGTTACAGATGGAAGAATTAATCAGCCTGCAAGTGCAGAAGCAAAAATGGCAGTAGAAGAGGCTATCTCCACAAATGGAATACATTCTGATTGGCTTTATTTCTATAATCCGAAAACATCAACAAGCAAATGGATTACTACACGTCAAACAGTAGCAGTCATAGGTAACCATGTCTTTGCTAAATAAAGATACGTAATAAAACTATAATTAATTTCAAATTATTAGCAGACCTCTTTACTTAAAAGGTCTGTTCTTTTTATATGTAAGCTTTTTATTAACCATATGATAAAATGATTATTTAAAAGTATCTCTCTTTTCAAATAAAAAAACTGTTGTATCTCATTCACCATTTAGAGTAATTGAGAGAGCATCAAATCCACAACTATGACTTTATTAATACAAGCTATTTCTTAACTTCGTAAAATTGTTATACACTAAGAAAATAGCAAACAAACTATTCGGTAGCAGGTGAAAAAATATGTATGATATTACAATTATCGGTGCTGGAGTGAGTAGCATTTTTATGGCTTATACATTAGCCAAAAGCAACAAAAAGGTTTTAATTCTTGATAAAGGCAAATCGTTAGAACATCGAAATTGCTCTTTAGAACAAGCGGAAATATGTAACTGTACTGCATGTGATAAATATTTCGGGTTTGGTGGTTTAGGAAAGTCTGAAGGAAAATTTAATTATACAAACGGCTTTGGAGGCGAACTTGAGCAAAAAGTAGGTAAAGAAGGTTTTATGCACCTGCTGGCTGAAGTAGATGAAATTCTATGCCAGTTTGGCGGAAGTTCAGTTTCAAAATATTCTACAGAAAATCTAAATCTTACTAAGAGAGCTGAAGCGTGTGGTTTACAAATGTTAACAACGGAAGTAAGGCATCTGGGCACTAAACTTTCCAACAGCATTTTTCAGCAGCTCTATGAATTTTTACTTACGAAAATAAATATTCAATTTCATATAGATGTACAACATATTATGAAACAGAAAGATCATTTCAAAATAGAAACAAACCAAGGAATAGTTCATTCTAAACAACTAGTATTTGCAACTGGGCGCTCTGGGGCGGATTGGTTAAAAGAAATGTGTACTTCTCTAAATATTTCTCAGGAGCAAACACGTGTAGATTTAGGTATTAGAGTAGAAATGAAAGAACATCAATTACGTTCTATATTAAAAGATACTTTCGAAACGAAACTTTCTTATCAAAGCGAAAATTTCACAGCAACTACTTACTGTATGAATCCAAAAGGACGCATTATTCGGAAGTACGAAGAAGGTTTAGTTATGCCTGACGGTCAAAATTTTCGAGAACAAGGAACTGGCACTCCTAACTTAAATTTCACTTTGTTTATCCCGCGCTATTTTCCAACTCTCAAAGAAGCAAATGTATACGCAAGTTCAATTATTAAAAGCATTAACCAAGGACGAGATCGGATTGTTATACAGCGCTTAGAGGACTTACTAAAGAAACAACCTACGGCGGAAAACAGCATGAAACATAATCGTATACAACCTACACTGCAAGGAGAGTATGGAGATTTGCATAAAGAAATCCCTCCATTATATATTGAAGGGCTCAAAGCATTTTTATTACGTTTAGAACAATTTACCCGAGAACCTATCGATCAAGATACTTTATTATATGGAATTGATGGAAAGTTCTATGCTCCTACGATAAAAATCAATAACCATTTTGAAACAAGTATGAATGGGCTATTTTTAATTGGAGATTGTTCAGGCGTCACTCATTCATTATCTCAAGCAGCCGCAAGCGGTCTGTATGTTGGAAAATATTTATCAGATATTTAAACTCTTTAATTAAGATGCCAGTCAAATGTTTTATATCTAGTAATAACGTTAATGAAATCCTTATCCCTCCCCCGCTAATGATTAACCCACAAAGAATCAGGATTTTACGTGATATATGAAAAACTACATTCTATGTAGAATGTAGTTTTCTACTAATTGATATAACCGTTTACTTTAAAATAACTTTTTTAAAATTCTAACTAATTTAATGTCAATAATTTAAAAAGGGTCTATTCATTTACACTTTCATTTGTTCGATATTTTGTAACATCATCATAGTGTTTATTATGTTAGGATGTCTATAAGTCACTTTCGCTACAAATATGACTTTTTCTGCTCCGCTTCTAAAAAAATTTAGATTTATGTTACTTCGCTTTAAAATTCCCCATCATATGTATATGAATACTTCAAATTATTACCTTTAGAAAAACATAATCTAAATGGTTCATTACACTCTAATAGTTATAAAAATATAATATATAACATTGGTTAAATAATCCATATAAAGAAGGTGTAAAAATGAAGAATAAAATAAATTTACAAATGCAAAATATAAGCTTTGTTATAATAATTGCTTTAGCAGTATGGTTAAAAACATACCTTATTACACGATTCAGTTTTGATTTAAAAATTGAGTCTTCTACACAAGAGCTTATTTTATTTATTAGCCCCCTAGCTGCATCATTAGCATTTGTTGGATTAGCATTATTTGCAACTGGTGAAAAGCGAAATTATATAGCGCTATGTATTAATTTCTTATTAACAATCGTACTTGTTGGGAATGTAATGTTCTATGATTTTTATAATGATTTCGTTACGTTACCAGTACTTGGACAAACATCAAACTTTGGCCAATTAGGCGGCAGTATTATAGAAATATTGAACTACAAAATTATACTCGCATTCGTAGACATTATTTTCTTCTTTATTTTGTTAAAGAAGAAATCAATAGTCTTTAAAACAGGACGTGTAACTCATTCTGCACGCTTGTTATATTTTCTCTTAACGATTGCTGTATTTTTTGCGAATCTACATCTTGCAGAAAAAGAGCGACCTGAATTATTAACGAGATCCTTCGACCGAGTAATGCTTGTTAAAAATTTAGGACTATATACTCATCAAGTATATGATTTAACACTGCAAGTAAAAGCAGGGTCACAAAAAGCACTTGCTGATAGTAGTAAACTACAAGAAACAGAAAACTACGTAAAGGCAAACCAAAGTGAGCCGAATCCTAATATGTTTGGTGCAGCGAAAGGAAAAAACGTAATTGTCGTTACTCTTGAATCCTTGCAAACCTTCTTAATAGGCGCATCAGTCAATGGCCAAGAAGTTACGCCATTCTTGAATGAATTCATAAATGAAAGCTATTACTTTGATAACTTTTTTCATCAAACTGGACAAGGAAAAACATCCGATTCTGAATTTCTAATTGATACGTCATTGTATCCATTAAATCGAGGAGCTGTATTCTTCACACACGGTAACAACGATTATACTGCGACTCCAGAAATTTTACGCCAGCAAGGTTATTTCACTTCTGTATTCCATGCGAATAACGCAACATTTTGGAATCGTAATATCATGTACTCTGCTCTTGGTTATGATCGTTACTATAATGAACTTGATTACAAAATTACGCCCGAAACAAATTTAAATTGGGGATTAAAAGATATCGAATACTTTGATCAATCAGTAGATATATTAAAAACTGTTGACCAACCATTTTATGCTCGTTTCCTTACTTTAACAAACCATTATCCATTTACGTATGATGAAGATACAAAATTCATTGAACCATATAACTCTGGTAATGGCGTATTTGATCGTTACATCGTAACAGCTCGTTACTTAGACGAATCAATTAAAAACTTTATTGAGCGTTTAAAAGCTGAGGGGCTTTATGATGATTCTATTATTGTGTTATACGGTGATCATTATGGCATTTCCGAAAAACATAATCGCGCAATGGCGCAGTTTTTAGAAAAAAATCAAATAACAGAATTTGATACTTTAAATTTACAACGTACACCTTTATATATTCATGTCCCTGGACAAAAAGAAGGTCAAACCATTTCAAAGCCCACAGGACAAATCGATATGAAACCTACGATTCTAAATTTATTAGGGGTTGATACTACTAACGATATCCGTTTTGGCCATGATATGTTTTCAGATGAATATACCGGATTTGTTGTTTTCCGTGATGGTAGCTTCGTTACAGACAAATACGCCTATACAAATCATACTTTTTATAATCGAGAAACAGGTGAGGTTGTAGATTTACCCAAAAAAGAAGCTCAAGAAATGATTAACCGTGCACAAAATGAATTACGAATGTCTGACAAAATTATTGAAGGCGATTTATTACGTTTCTCAGAAAGTAATAAAATTAAAACTGGAGAAGTAAAAACTAAAATTAAAGAAACTGAAAAATAATCTATATATGCGAAGGGAGCAACTAACTACAGTTGCTCCCTTTTTACTCTCTTATAACACTTGATGCAATTTAATATAAAAAAAGTCCTGACATATTATACGGACGTAAGCAAAAAACAACTCCAAAATCTACTTTCAGTGTATATTTTGGAGTTGTTTTACGTTTATTCTATGATTGTTTCTAAAGTTAAATCTGTATAGGCATTATACTCACCTATATTTAAGATTACTTCACATTGACGTAATCTCAATTCAAAGAGCGTTATAGAATCATGATAAACTTCAGGATTTGATTTCATTTTATGTAATATCTCTTGTTTTTCTTGTATTTCTAAATGAGTATTTTCTACAGCTTGTTTCAAGGAGTTAAATGGATTCCTAAAGAACATATTAATATCCCGCTCTTGTGTGTTTTCAAACAGCTCAAATTGCAAGAAAAATTTCTTCATAATAGAAGCCGTTACCTCGGTATAATCTTCATTTTCTAAATACTGTTTGTATTTGTTATATAGCATCGCTCTATTCTTTGGAAGAACCCCAAATAATTTGCCGGCACTTTTCAGTAAAAATTTTGCTGGCGTAAACCGGCGTAAAATATTTACTTCTTCCATTTGTATTCTAGTCGTCATTCTATCCGTATCTCTGCGCCAGTCATCAAGCACTTTAAAGTCACATTCTAACTGTATCCGATTTTCTCCAAATAAAGAATTAAGTCCTTCACTGAGTTCTTCTAAGTACGATTGACTTTGAAGGAACTCATTATTAGAAGTTGCAATCCAATTTTGCATAGAACGAGCAAAATTAGGTAATACAGTTTGTTCTAAATATTTGTGTACTCTTCCGTTCATCGCTGTATTTAGTTCAATATCAATGTGCCCGAAATCGCTGTCTTCACTAATTAAATCAGAACAACTCTGTAATAGCTTCGGAATACGTTCAGTAAGATCATTAGTAATCTCAGTTTTCATTGCACGATATGATTCTGTAATTAAATGAATTTTTTCCTTTTCAAAAGCAGTAAGGTTATTAATACAACCATTTAGTTTAACTAACATATCTTCATTCCAATTAATAACATCTAATAGATTGTTTTCCTTCTCAACGCGTTTATCCAGAAGATATGTAATTGTTTTTCGAATGAAAAACAATAGCTTTTCAGTACGTTCTGCATCGATATTTTTATGGTTAAAGTTAAAACGAATAAACTCAGTTAAATCATTTAGTTGTTGACTACTTGTATATAACGAAGAGTAAGGGAAAAGTCTCGCATGCGGGAAATATGCGTTTATTCTCGCTTGCGTATCATGTAAAACTCTTTTTACTTCTGCTTCACTATAAATGTTATCGATTTTATTTAATAAGAAATGAATTTGTAGATTTGGTGTATGTTCTTGAATGCTTAATAGAATGTCACGTTCTTTGTCAGTAAAAGGTGAATCCGCATTCAATACGAACAATAATTCATCTACAGAATTTAAATATTCGAATATTTCATCTCTAGTGTCGTTATTCCTATTAAAGCCAGGTGTAACTACAAATGCAAGTTTATTTTTACTTAAAAATCTGCATGGTAATTTAAATTCAACACATGCTCTCTCTCTATATGTTTGATGATGCACTGCCATCATATTATGGTAATCAGAGAAATTCTCAGTTGTTGTAATTGCTGAATCTGTTATAGCATTAATTTCTGTATGAGCATCATTTTTTAAAACCACTACATTTGAGATTGAGCTTTCTAATATATTTTCTCCTAATATAGAGTTAATAAATGCAGTTTTTCCGTTTCCTGAAGTTCCCGTTACTAAAATACGATTTGTTCTTAAATCTGCAAGCTCGCCAACTAACCATCTAAATCTGTGACCCATTTCTATATCATGCTTTTGTGCCCACTGTGTAATAGATTCAAAAAGATGTAAACTATACTCTAAGCCATTCACATGATTAATAGAATATGACAGTAGGTTTTCCGCATGTTTTATGTTTGCTGAATCTATTTTGGAAGGAAAAATCTCATCCCATGCCAATACAGCTGCAGATGGAAATACAGCGTGAGATGGATTGACTACCTTTAGCCAGTTTGTTAACAGATTTGGAATGATATCATGTAATTGTCTAAGCATATATTGACCTTGAATTAATTCAAAGTACGTTTCCTCGTAAAGAGAAGAAATTTTGTCCCATATATCGGACGAATGTATTTCGATATGTAAGAAAAATTCATTTATTGTGTTAAGCCATAATAAGTAATTTTGTTCATTTTTATAACTGTTCCAAAGTGATGAAACAATTTGCGTAAATTGCACTTGATCTACATTATTTAATGTAACTAATATTTCATAAAAATAATCTGGTGAAATATTTTTAGTAAATCCTTTATCGATATATCCTTTTAGAACCTCAAACCACGGATAAGATTCTGTTCGAATTAACTCATTCACAGCAAGCTCTACTGCACTATCAAAATCTTGCTGTTCCTCATACAAGGAACGGGCAATTATTGTGACGTTTGGATAATCGGGATTTAAATTAACTGCTTCTTTAATAACATTGAAAGCTGAATCAAAATTATTTTTCTCGATGTAAAGAGAAAGTAATTGCAGTCCAATTTCGGTCATCAATATTTTATTATCAGTAGTAATGGAAGTATAAACATCTTCAGCAACTGATAATCGGTTAAGTTCGAAGTAAGCATCAGCAATGTTTTTTTGTGCCCATGGTGCTAGTTCATTACTAACTTTCTCCCATTTAAAAATAGCTGCTTCAAAATCTTGATGGTGGTAATAAAATTCTCCCTGTGCAAAACGAATATAAGACCCATCGGAAATCTCATCTTTTTCTTCGTTTAAATAAGATTCTCCAAGTACTTGAAGAGGTGGTTGTGTTTCATTCTCTATTAGGAATGTTTCATAATACATCTTTTTTATTAATTGTTTTTCTAATCTCATCTTTTCCCCCACTATATCTTGAAAATACGTTTTTCTCCAAATGTCAATACTTTTTTGTATGTATGCTTTTTATCTTAACAAAGAATTTCTTTTGGAAAATTTCATTTTCCTTTCATTTTTCAAGTAAGATTGAATTTTTATGAGAAAAGTTTCAGTTCTTTTTCAATTCCCTTTCAGTTGTGAGACAACATTAAATGTTCCTAATAACCTAATAATACTATAATATTCCACATTATTTTATTAGGAAAATTCAATGTGGATTGTATTATAAAAACAATCTATAACGAATATATATGCAATGTTTGATTCGCTGACAAACAAAAAAACCTCATATAATAGTTGTTAGATGAACCTATATGGCACGTCTCTTCAGAATTTCAGATACATCACAATAACTTAAAAAACAACAATATTAGTCAACGGCTTTTCATACAATATCTTTCTCGAATTGTTTTCCTATAAAATATTTCAATAGTTATGTAATTAAATTCCATTAACCTATATAAATAACTAGTCCAAAAAAATATATATGCATATCATGTTATAGTAAAGAATTCAGGAAATCCTAAAAAGGAGGCATTTTCATGTTTGAAGATAAATCTAAAATAAATTACCCATATGAATTTACTGAAACTACAACAGTCCCTCTAAAGAACCCCATTGATAAAAAATTCAAGAACGGCACAGGTACACATAACTTCCCAATTAAAAGGCATTATAAGGAGCAAGTTTTATATACTGAAAAAATTAATAATAATAAAAATAAATAATCGTATAGATCCTTGTAACAATGTGCCAAATAAGAATCTATATTAGACCTTGCATAGTTATGTTTTTAGTAATGTATAAATCTCTCTTATACAACTCATGTACTTTTAAAAAGTGCTGATATACAGCGCTTTTTTATACATAGATAATGGAAGAACTTGAATTATAAATATAAGGTATGGATTTTTTCCATACCTTATATTTATAAATGGAGTACGCTCATGTTTACTTTGCATAATAGCACTTTAATGGCCCTTCTAGAAGAAATAAAAGCTAGTTTAATTAAAAAATAAGTTCTTTAGCGTTTTCAGAGATAATCAGGATAATAATATTCGAATACATTAGGCGATAGAGTTCACCATCACTTCTCCTTAACAAATGCTCCTACTAGCAGAATTTTACTGGTAGGAGTCATTGGAGAAAGGAGTAGATTTATGATGAATCACAAAGTTAAAGAAGTACCCAAGAATTATATAGGCAATTTATTTACACTGGGAGGTTCAACATTTTTTATCGATGCAGGAGCGGACTATAAACAATTAAGTAACAAAGAGCATATGGAATGAGGTACATTGATACCCTTCCCTTTTTATCATTTCTAGAAGTCGTTGTATTGAATTTATATAATACCTTGAATATTTTGCATCTATTTTTTCTTAAGGGATATTTATTCGGGTTACTTATTAGATTATCAATTATATTCCTTCCGATTCCTACTTTTTATAGGTCATTATTACTCTATTATATATATTTAAAAATTTACTAAGCGTTGTTTCAAAGCTACTTAGTTTTCATAAAATATTTTTTGTTTCCGTTGGAACGAATAGGCTTTAATCTCATCTGTATCTAAATTTTCATGAAATAAATGAATGGCTATAATTTGTCTACAATCGTAGGTATGATAATAATATGTTCCGGACTCCATACACATTACGCTTGTATATATGGTATTATCTAATGTACCTTCTTCTGTTATTACTCCGCCTTTAGGAACCTCGCAATTTGATAAGATATGAAATAGGGCCGATACTCCCTCTTCTTCACTATCTATACCTTGAATGTTTTGTTTGCCATATGCTGCCCGCACAAACCTTGATGGCGGGGTGAAATCCCCTGGAAGTCCCATTGAGCCTGAGCCCTGACCAAAAGCACTTAATGGTAAGTTACTCCACTCAGTTGGCGCGAATGGCCGCGATTTAAGTCCTATATATTGTCTTAAATTTTGTAAATGCCAATTAAACTCCGGACTATTCGTCATCACTCCTAGTGGGTTGTCATACATTTTTAATCCTTCATTTGTCGGCTCCAGTACAATGCAATCTCCCCATTTATCCGCTAAAATCCAATGGAGTGGTGGCGTAAGTCCTAAATCCGGTAATGGTATATCCAAAAAGGTAAGGCTACCTACAGATTTCTTTAACTCTTTGACAGAATTGAATTGCGTAAGACTCCAAGTCACAAAATCAAATGGAGCTAAATTCATATTGTTGTCATCTATGCTTTGACTATAAGTAGCGAATCCTGGAAAATAGAGTGTTGCACATGTCATACCTGCTTCATTTACTCCGTCCGCCATAATGATCCTTCCTTGATGATTAATTCCCATTCCGACCGTAGCATGTTTCGTATTAATGGTTTCACCAGTTATATTATTCCACTGGTAATGTCGAGGAATGATTATTACTTCTTGATTCATATCTAATGTGAAGTCCATCGTTCTTGCAAAAAGATGCTGACCATTTTTTGTATGTAATGTCAAACTAGTACACATAAAGAACACCCCATTTTATAGTTTTATCTACACTTTACATAATTCTGATAAATCTGTAAATTAAAAACCTCTTTCCTTACAAAAAAATGAGAAAGCACATATAAATTACAAATAGGTTATTTCTAGTTTATAAATAAATTTTTTATATATAGTTACAAAAGAATTATATTAAAAAGGAGCGACTTGTTACTATCGCTCCTTTTTATTTCTCTCTATATTTTATTAAAATAACAAGAAACCCTTTTTTCTCTATGAACAGTATCCCTACATAACCCTCTTAAACATCTTCTCCAATTCATAAGTAGAATGATGTACAAGAATTGGTCTTCCGTGTGGACATGTATATGGGTTTGTTGTTGTGCGCAGCTCTTCAAGTAAAGCAAATATTTGATCATTCGTTAAATATTGATTTGCTTTTATGGAAGCTTTACAGCTCATCATGATAGCTGCTTCTTCTCGTAGTTTTTTAATATCTACTTTTTTTAGTTTGACAACTTGCTCCATCATTTCGTCGATGATTTCTGTTTCTTGACCTTTTGGGAACCATGTTGGATGCGAGCGGACGATAAAGGATTGATGGCCGAATTGCTCTAAAAATAGTCCCACTTTTTTTAATTCTTTTAATTGCTCTTCGACACGCAAAAATTCAGTAAGAGATAAATCAATACGGTACGGTACAAGTAACTCTTGTACTTCTTGCGTAACTCGTCCCACTTTATCACGAAAATATTCATAATTGATGCGCTCCTGCGCTGCATGTTGATCAATCATATATAACCCGTTATCATTTTGAGCGAAAATATATGTTCCATGCATTTGTCCAATTGGATAAAGCGGTGGTAAATCGTTACCGTTCATTTCAATCTCTTTTATTTCCCCGACTTCTTCTTCTAATTCCTCTAATTCAAAGTCTTCTTCGTTACTGTTCCATGATTTCTCTTCCCGAATTGGTTCTTCGATTATCGGTTTAGTAGATGGCTGCCAACTTTGTTCTTCTCTTACTAGCGACTGTGGTGGTTGCCATTCTTGCTTCGGCTGTTGCCACAGTTGTGCTGGCTGTTTTACAGTCGTTGTTTCTTTTTGTTTTTCATCCATGCCAGTCGGTAAAATAATGTTTGGCACCTGTGATTCTTTCGGCTTTGTATGCTCAAAATGGAACTGCCCTTGCACACTTTCATCTTTTTCTTTTTTCTTCGTTGTTACACCTGCATCTGGAATGAGCTGTATTTTTTTGAATGCCGCTTGCAATGTTTCTTCGATAAGCTTTAGCAATTCTTGTTCTTTACT
This sequence comes from Bacillus sp. NP247, assembly GCF_018966865.1. Classification (NCBI taxonomy): domain Bacteria; kingdom Bacillati; phylum Bacillota; class Bacilli; order Caryophanales; family Bacillaceae; genus Bacillus; species Bacillus sp. NP247. The sequence continues at coordinate 997,676 of NZ_CP076653.1, forward strand.
AAAACGAACTTCTAATTTTGCTGGATGTACGTTAACGTCAACAAGCATTGGATCCATTTCAATCGATAGGAAGCCGATTGGATATCGTCCAATTGGCAATAATGTATGGTATCCTTGCTGAATGGCTTTCATTAATACGAAATTTCGAACGTAACGGCCATTCACGATCGTTGACATATAATTTCGAGATGCTCTCGTTACTTCTGGTAATGTTACATACCCTTTAATTGTGAAATCTAAAGATTCGGCTTCAATTGGAATAAGCTTCTTCGCAACTTGAATGCTGTAAATCGATGCAAGTACTTGTCTTACATCACCGTTTCCTGATGTATGAAGCAATTTCTTTTCATTATGAAACAGTTTTAACGATACTTCTGGATGAGACATTGCAATACGATACACGATATCTGTAATATTCCCAAGCTCTGTATGAATAGTTTTCATATATTTAAGGCGCGCTGGTGTATTAAAGAATAAGTTTTGTACTGTAATATCTGTTCCTTTTCGGCTTGCCGTTTTCTCTTGTTTTATAATGTCTCCACCTTTAATAATAAGGTGGGTACCAGGCGCATCACCTGTGCTAGTGATTAATTCCAATTCACTAACTGAGGCAATACTTGGCAATGCCTCACCGCGGAATCCGAGCGTTCTTATACGGAACAGATCGTTTTCATCTTTAATTTTGCTCGTTGCGTGGCGTTCAAACGCAACGATACAATCTTCTTCGGCAATGCCATCTCCATTATCAATGATGCGAATTTTTGATAAACCAGCTTCTTCTAAGTGGATTTCAATAGATGTACTATTCGCATCGATAGAATTTTCCACAAGTTCTTTTACGACTGAGGCAGGGCGCTCTACTACTTCCCCTGCCGCAATTAAGTTAGAGAGTTGGTCATCGAGTTTGCGAATTTTCCCCATCTACTTACTCATCCTTTCTTTAACTTTTTCTGCAGGCGATACAGTTCGTTCATCGCTTCTAAAGGCGTCATATCGAGTAAATCAATCTTTTTAATTTGTGCAAGTACTGCCGTTTCTTTTTGATCGAGCACAGGCTTGTCTTGTTTTTTCGAAGACTGTTCTCCTCCAAAGAAAGATAGTTGTGATTCTTCTTCTTTCTCTTCTTCTATTTTTGCCGATTCTTCTTTTACAACAACTGGTTCTGGAGCAACTTCTTGCACTTTCACTTCTACTCGTTTCGGAATGATAATTTCTTCTTGTCCCTCTAGTTGCGCTAACACTTCTTTCGCGCGAGCGATTAAGCTATCTGGAAGCTCGGCAAGTTGAGCAACGTGAATTCCGTAACTTTTATCAGCCGCTCCATCTTGAATTTTATGAAGGAAAACTACTTTTCCATTCTCTTCAATTGCTGAAACATGTACATTCTTTAGCTGGTCTAAACTTTCTTCTAACACTGTTAATTCATGATAATGTGTAGAGAATAATGTTTTCGCACCAATTTGGTCATGAATATGTTCAATGATTGCTTGTGCAAGTGCCATACCATCGTACGTAGATGTACCGCGTCCTATTTCATCGAATAAAATTAAACTTCTTTCTGATGCATTTGCAATTGCATTTTTCGCTTCTAACATTTCAACCATAAATGTACTTTGACCTGAGATTAAATCATCTGCTGCACCAATTCTCGTAAAGATTTGATCGAAGACAGGTAATACTGCTTCGGTCGCTGGTACAAAGCAACCAATTTGTGACATAACAGTAACAAGTGCTAATTGTCTCATATACGTACTTTTACCAGACATGTTCGGTCCTGTAATTAAAAAGACATCCATCTTCTCCGGCATAATACAATCATTCGGTACATACAATTTCCCGTTCAATACTTTTTCAACGACAGGATGACGACCATCTTTAATAAAGATTTCGCGCTTAGTTGTTAAAACAGGTTTTACAAACTGCTCTTCTTCACTAACTGTCGCAAAGCTTTGCAGTACGTCTAGTTCACTAATTACTTTCGCTAAGTGTTGCAATTTCGGTATGAATACTTTTACTTCTTCGCGAAGTGCTGTAAATAAATCGTATTCTAATTGTACAATTTTCTCTTCTGCTTCTAAGATTAATGTTTCTTTTTCTTTTAGTTCATCTGTTATGAAACGTTCTGCATTTGCAAGTGTTTGTTTACGCTCATAGCGCCCTTCTGGAAGTGCTGCAAGATTCGCCTTCGTCACTTCAATGTAGTAGCCGAAAATACGGTTGTACCCAATTTTTAATGATTTAACCCCTGTAATATCACGCTCTCGTTTTTCAAGCTCAGCAATCCACGTTTTTCCGTTTTTACTAACGTAACGATATTGATCAAGCTTGTTATTATAACCGTCTTTAATAATATCTCCATCTTTAATAGAAAGCGGTGGGTTTTCTTGAATACTTCTTCCTAGTAATTCAGTTAAGCTCTCACATGGATCCGCACCTTGGATTAACCTTGCTGCATAAGCATTATCTAAAAGACTAATCGCTTCTAAAATAGCTGGTACTTGAAGTAAAGAACGTCTTAATTGTAATAAGTCCCGTGCATTTACATTACCAAATGCAACTTTCCCTGCTAAACGCTCTAAATCATATACTTCTTTTAATTTTTCTTTTAAATCTTCACGTAAGAAGTAATCATTTACAAACATTTCAACCATTTCTAAACGTTCTTCAACTTTTTCTTTCTGGATAAGTGGACGTTCCATCCACTGTTTTAACATACGCCCACCCATAGCCGTTTTTGTTTTATCTAATAGCCATAATAATGAGCCTGTCTTTTCCTTCGTACGAAGAGTCTCTGTTAACTCTAAATTGCGTTTTGAATGCACATCAATTTTCATAAATTGGTTCGTGTAATAAATTTCTACTGGTTGTAAGTGATCTAACGAACGTTTTTGTGTTCTTATCACATAGTTAAATAAGCGTCCAATTGCTTTAATTAACTTTGCTTGTGAAACATTTTTCACAAGATGTTCTAATCCTTCTGGAATAGTTGTTGCATCTTCATACGAAATCGTCATTTTTAATGTTTCAGTTAATTTATTTAATTCATCTTTTGAAAAGGTAGAATCTACAACAATTTCTTTTGAACCAGTCGCATACACTTCTAATAAAATGTCTTCTACCGAACCTGTTAATAACGTCACTGTATTTTGTCCAGTCGTTAAGTCATTACAAGCTAACGCATAAGATCCATCTTCAAAATGTGTTAATGCTGCTAAGAAGTTATTCTCTTTCTCGTCTATTGTACGCCCTTCCATCATCGTTCCTGGCGTAATTAATTGTACTACTTCACGACGTACTACACCTTTAGCTGTTTTTGGATCTTCCACTTGCTCGCAAACGGCTACTTTATATCCTTTTTCAACAAGTTGTTCAATATAATTTTTAGCTGCATGATGCGGTACACCACACATCGGTATACGTTCACTACTACCACCATCTCGGCTCGTTAATGTAATTTCAAGTTCATGAGCTGCTTTAACCGCATCTTCAAAGAACATTTCATAAAAATCACCTAATCGGAAAAATAAAAAGGCATCTTGATAGTCTGCCTTAACCTTTAAGTATTGCTGTATCATAGGCGTATATTGCGTCATGTCTTTCCTCCATAATTCTTACATAATAATCTATATTCATATATGTCACACTTCACGGACACCGATATCTCCTATTCCAGGAGTCTTCCCTCATTATAGCACATTTCATAAGGAATCATGTTCATTCAGCACCACTTATGTACTGTAAAAAGCTAGGAAGAACTTCTCCCTAGCTTTCTCTTACTCTTCTTCTGCATCGACGATAAAGTTCGGATCTAATTCTTCAAACTCATCATCATCGACTTGGAAATCCTCGTCTGATTCTACGCAACCTTCAGGATTTACACTTACACAAATTTTCGTTTCCCCAACTACTTCTGTTACAAATTCACGTTCTACCGTCACAACAATTTTATTACCATTTGGCGATACAAGAGCTTCTAAACAATTTGGCGGCTGAATTACACGAGCGATAATTTCTAAATCGTCACCAGAGAAGTTTTTATCACGATACCCAATGCTTACTTCATCAGTGTAGTTAACACGTTCTGTTACAACTTCAGTCTTTGTGTTTCCATCAAATGAATACCAAGTGTTTACATCATAGAAACCTTCAATTTCCACATGTTTCCCATTCTTTCTCGCTTCGTACGAATGGTTAATTACCCAGCACCCTAAAATACTTGTTGGCTCATTATTCGATTCACATGTATGCGTTGACTTTGTATACTTACGTCCTTTTCCAACCACTGCTTTTGTAATAATCTCTCTAAATTCGGACATTCGTAACCCTCCTCAATCACTATTCACTTAATCATATGCGTGACAATAGCGGAATGTGTCATTCTTTTTTTGAGAAGAATTTACGATATAACTCATTAAAAAAAAGAGATGCCAATAAGACATCTCTTTAACAACCACAATTTCCTTTTTTACTTTCTACCGCTGCACCAGTTTCACCCTTCAACACATCGCCGCCAGTTGAAACTAATATTTCATCTGTTACATTGTTAGAAATGGTACTAGCAACTAGCTGTAATAAGTCATTTACATATGTTTGTGACGATTTAAACTCCTGTACAACTGGGATATTATCTAACTTATCTTGAAGTGCATCAATTTCAGCTTCTACTTTTTTCAAGGCTTCCCATTTCCCATAATGTTGCAAGTTTACTGCTTGTTTTTGCAAAGCTTTTATTTCATCAATTGCTCGCTTTACATTTTCATTTTTATGAATTTGTGCTTCTGCTCGCTTAAAGAAATCGACTTCTTCTGTTTCAGAGATCATTTTTGCTAATTCTTTCGCTTGCTCAACAATTTCATCTTTTGTATATACTTTCATCTATTATTTCACCTCAATCGGTTCCTTAACCAATTCCCCGTTAAGAGACCAAGTTTTTGCTTCCGTTACTTTTACTTTCACAAGTTGACCAATTAAAGATTTTGAAGCAACAAAGTTTACAAGTTTATTCGTACGTGTGTATCCCGCAAGTACTTCAGGGTTATTCTTACTTTCTCCATCAACTAATACTTCTACAATTTGTCCTATATAACGCTTATTCTTATTAACTGCATATTCATTCACTAGTGTATTTAAGCGTTGTAATCGCTCTTTCTTCACTTCCATCGGAACATTATCCTGCATTTTTGCAGCTGGTGTACCCTCGCGCGGGGAATAAATAAATGTAAATGCCGTATCAAATCCTACTTCACGATATAATGACATCGTCTCTTCAAACTGTTCGTCCGTTTCATTTGGGAAACCAACGATAATATCAGTCGTTAGTACTGCATTCGGAATTGTTTCTTTAATTTTTCGTACAAGCTCTAAATAGTGTTCTCGCGAATATTTACGCGCCATAATTTTAAGCATATCTGTACTACCAGATTGAACTGGTAAGTGGATATGTTCTACTAGGTTACCACCTTTTCCAAGAACATCAATTAAATGATCATCAAAATCACGTGGATGACTTGTTGTAAAACGAATACGTGCGATATCGATTTTACGAAGTTCATCCATTAAATCGCCAAGACCATATTGTATATCTTCAAAGTCTTTACCGTATGCGTTTACGTTTTGGCCAAGTAACGTAATTTCTCTATAACCGTTCGCAGCTAAATGGCGAATTTCTTTAATAATATCTTCTGGACGTCTGCTACGCTCTTTTCCGCGTGTATACGGTACAATACAATATGTACAGAACTTATCACAGCCATACATAATATTTACCCAAGCTTTAATATCACCACGACGTACTTTCGGAAGGTTTTCAATTACATCCCCTTCTTTTGACCAAACTTCAACTACCGTCTCTTTTGAGAACATTGCGTCCTTTAGGATATACGGTAATCTATGAATATTATGTGTACCAAACACCATATCTACATGCTGATTTTTTTGCATAATTTTATTTACAACAGATTCTTCTTGTGACATACAACCACATACACCAATTAAAAGATCCGGATTTCTTCGCTTTAATGATTTTAAATGACCAAGTTCACCGAACACTTTATTTTCAGCATTTTCACGAATTGCACAAGTATTTAATAAAATCACATCTGCCTCTTCAGTTGAAAAGGTTGGCTCATATCCAAGTGTTGTAAAAATCCCAGCCATTACTTCTGTATCATGTTCATTCATTTGACAGCCATATGTACGAATGTAAAACTTTCTTCCTGCGCCAAAATTGCGGAACTCTTCAGGTAAGCCAAAATCTCGTTCAATTTTAACTTCTTCTTTCCCACGCTTTTTCGCCAATTTCAAGGAAGGTGGTTGGTATACACTTTCAAAGTATTTACTATAATCTTTCTCTTCTTTTTTCGTAGAGGAATTTGCTTGTCGACTTGCTAATCGTTGTTGCTCGTTCATCGGTAATCTCCTTTCACCCTTAACTATACACACTCTGTAGTCCATTTTAATGCGCTTAGACCCATCTCAATGATGTTAGATAGCTTGAGAGATAACTTGCCCTTTGAAACTTGAGTAATCGATCTAATCATCCGTAAGAATGAAGTCTTCCCCACACAAATAGACATTCCCTTTTTATTATTTCATCTTGTCCTACCCAAAAGCATATTGCTTTATCCCTATACACATTACCATAGTATGCAGCGTTTCGCCAATTTAAACAAAGAAGAAGCCTTATCCTATATTACATTTCACAGTTAATGAACATGCTATTTTTATACAACGATTTATATATCATTTTATCATTCTGAATTTTCTAAGTAAACAAATCTATTATTTATTTTTATTAACTCAAAAAGAAGGTTGCCAAGTGGCAACCTTCTCTCCGATCATTACATAAATTCAGCAACAAGCTCATCAAACATTTTCTGATCCATATTCAAATCAGACTGCACTAAAGGCTTTTCACTATAGTCTTTTACAAGCTCTTGGTAAGAAGGCTGCTTTGTATTTTGATAAATTAAACCTGTTACTAACCCGTTCTTTTCCATTAATGTTTGCATAGCCATCATGCGGTTAGATGGATCATATCCTTCTACTGTACTTAGTTTCGTTAAATTCTCTTTAAACCAATCATAAGTATTTACTTTATTGTAAGTAACACATGGACTAAATACATTAATTAATGAAAAGCCTTTATGGTTAATACCAGCTTCAATAATTTGCGTTAATTCTTTTAAATCACTTGAAAAGCTTTGCGCCACAAATGTCGCACCAGCTGTTAAAGCCATTTCCATAACATTTAGTGATGGTTCAATTGAACCTTGTGGTGTACTTTTCGTTTTAAACCCAGCTTCACTACGTGGTGAAGTTTGACC